>JAFTCJ010000026.1 GCA_017454765.1 Erysipelotrichaceae bacterium
AGACACTGCAGATTCACTCTCCTTTAAGTAGATAAACCACACAGCGAAATAAGAGTACTGAGGTCTCATCTACATTCTATAGAAGGCTGGAAAGGAAAGCGATACTTATGTACGGCAAGGTACGTATGTATCATACAAGCAGCAATATGGGAATCAGGTTTGCGAAGTCGATCAAGATCGGCAATTATCTCAGGATCAATTTCAACAGAAACGGCATCAGTGCGACCATCGGCAAGAGAGGTGCATCCGTCAATATCGGCACCAAGGGAACTTATCTCAATCTTTCTCCCTCAGCCGTCGGTGTGACCGGGACCGGTCTTTCCTACCGGCAGAAGATCGCCGGAGGTATTCTGGGCAACAAGAAGAAAAAGAACAAAGCGGCTTCCAAAGCTTCCAAGAAGAAGACATATATTTCTGCCGATGAGGTCAATCAGAAGAAGGCTTCCTCTCTGAAGAAGAAGGAAGAGGAGATCAAGGAGACGCTCCCGATCCAGAGTGAAGTCGAAGAAGAAACGCTCGATGTCGTCGAGGAATACGAAAACAATCAGGAAGCGATCGTCAATCTGCATAAGTATACTGATCCTGTCATGAGCAAGAAGCAGTACCGCAAATATGTGGATGAACTGGATTCCCAGGCGATGAAGGAGCTCTGTGAATATGCGATCGAAGGCGATGAGGATACGATCGAGAACATGGTCTCTTCTTTCATGAACAAGCTGGAACTGGCTTACGATGTCAGAGTCAATTATGAACTGGAAGACAATATCCTTTATGTCGACCTGGATCTGCCGGAGATCGAGGATCTTGACAGACAGTATCCCGCTTACAACAACGGCAGGATCGTATATAAGAGAAAGACCAATGCGGATATGAAGGAAGAATATGCAAGGCTTGTATTGAGCCTGGGTGTTTTTCTGACCGCTAATTATTTCAATGTCTCATCCTACATCGATGAAGTCGTCATGTCGGCTTTCACGACTGTCAGGGACAAGACCGGTGATCTGGTTGACCAGTATCTGTATTCCGTCAAATACATGAGGGAAGCATTTGAAAACTGTGACTTAAGCGAAGTTGACGATCTCTATCAGTTCCTGCTCCAGTTTGAAAACAGGATCAACATGTCTTCCGCCTATACCTTCAAGGCGATAAAGCCTTACGAGATGGAATCGGTCATCAAGACCAACGAACTCGTGGATGATGCCCTGAAGGCGCTCAAGGAACTCGGTTACAAGCAGGCCGAACTCAAGAGCATTGCGGAAAAACTGAACGAATACCGCTATGAAACAGCGGGTGAATATCTCAAGGAAGGTCTGCGCCTTCTGAAGGAAGAGAAAAAATAAAAGGAGAATATGCCTCTTTCCTTTGTGCCTGAAAGAAACAGCCAGATGAAGCTCATGAAGACAATGATGAGCTTCTTCTTGTTGCTGTGTCTGTTTGCCTGCGGCGGTGAAAGCCAGGAAGCAATACCGGTGAAGGAAGAGGAAACGCCTGAAGCGCCCAAGGAAAAATACAAGGTACCGGAATTTGCGGAATCCGTGTTTGACAAAGATGCCGCTGAAGGAAGAAAC
This sequence comes from Erysipelotrichaceae bacterium, assembly GCA_017454765.1. Classification (GTDB taxonomy): domain Bacteria; phylum Bacillota_I; class Bacilli_A; order Erysipelotrichales; family Erysipelotrichaceae; genus Colivicinus. The sequence continues at coordinate 1,569 of JAFTCJ010000026.1, forward strand.
GGCGCCTATATCGATCTCTCGCATACATCTGAAGGCTATGTCGCGGTATCGGCGACATCGGATCAGCGTCTGAAGTTTCAGGTGCTGACGGAAGAGACTTACAACTACGATCTTTCCATGGACGGAGATGTCGGTATCTTCCCGCTGCAGTCGGGAGACGGTGACTATATCTTCCGGGTCCTGAAGAATGTTTCGGAAAACAAGTATGCGATCCTGTTTGAGACATCGGCGACAGTGACGCTGGCCGATGAATTCCAGCCCTATATCCGCAGCAACAATTATGCTGCCTATTCAAAGGATTCCGAGTGTGTGAAGCTGGCTTCCTCGTTCTCGGATCAGTCATCAAGTGCGGTCGATGTCGTCAAGATGGTCTATGACCATGTCTGCGCCAACATCACGTATGACAGGGACAAGGCGGCGGATGCCAAGGCAGGTTCCCTGTCGGGATATCTGCCCGATCCGGATGAGACATTAAGCAGCGGCAAGGGCATCTGTTTCGATTATGCATCACTCACGGCAGCGATGCTGCGCTCGCAGGGCATACCCGTCAAGGTGATATTCGGTTATGTCCGTCAAAGCAGCGGTGATGTCTATCATGCATGGAATATGTTTTATACAAAAGAAGAGGGCTGGGTGACGGTCGAATTCAAGACCAATGAAGAGGACTGGAACCGTATCGACCTGACATTCTCTGCCAACGGTGCCGATCCGACGTTTATCGGCGACGGCAGCAATTATGCACAGGTCTATCAGTATTAGGAGGTTATTATGGCAAACAAAGGAAAACTGAGTCTTCTGGGGATCTCTGCTTTCTGTGAAAGCATGGCCGGCATGCTGTCGGCAGGGATCGATCTCTCGGAAGCAGTATCATTGCTGAAGCAGAAGGGGAAAAACAGCGGAACGCTCAATGAAGGCATTGAAGTCATGCGAAGCAGCATCGAGGAGGGTTCTACGTTCTCTGAAGCAATGAAGAAAAGCGGACTTTTCCCTGACTATGTCCTGGATATGGCTGAAGCCGGTGAAACAACCGGAAAGAGCGAGGATGTTTTCAGAAGGCTTTCGGATTATTATGCCAGACAGCATAATCTGTCAGAAAAGATCAGGGCGACGATCGTCTATCCTCTGGCCATGATCATCCTGATCATCATCGTGCTTTATCTGATGCTGAAGATGGTCCTGCCTGCTTTCTCCAATGTATATGAGACGCTGACGGGCAGTCTGAGCGAAAGCAGTTTTGCCTATATCGATTATGCCTTCCTGTTCTGCCGGATCGCTCTGATCGTTATGATCGTTCTGGTCGGGGCAGTCGCTGTTCTCTACTTCCTGTATAAGGGTTCAATGAAGAAACAGATACAGAAGCTTTTAAGCGCCGTACCCGGTTTCAGATCGATCATGGAAAATCTGGCTTTATATCGTTTTACCTCCGCATATGAAGTCTATCTTTCCAGCGGCAGCATGCAGGATGAGGCTCTGGAAAAGGCGGCGAAGATGGCGGACTATGATCCTGTCTTAAGCAAGATCGAAGCCTGCGGCAGGCAGATGGAAGAGGGCCACGGCTTTGCGGTAAGCGCCAATGAAGCGGAACTCTATGAACCGATCTATGCCAGGATGCTGATACCGGCAGAGAAATCAGGCAATACCGAGAGCACTCTCAACAGACTGGTCGATCTGCTTTCGGAAAGCGTTGTGAGCAATGCCGACCGTCTGCTGAATACATCGGAATCCGTGCTTTCGGGAACACTGATGGTCACGGTTGCGATCGCTTTACTTTGTGTCATGCTGCCGCTGATCGGCATCATGAATTCCATCGGATAGGATTATGTATCACGACAGTAAAAGAAAAACACTGCTGATCTTCCTTATCGTGCTGCTTGGCTTTACAGCATTGTTTTCTGCGTATTCTTCTTTCAGAAAGAGGGCAGGAAGCGATCTTTCGGATGAAAGTGCAGCGGCGATCAAGGAGGCCATTGAACATGCAGCCTTGCAGTGTTATGTCGTGGAAGGAGCTTATCCGGTCAACCTGGATTATCTGAAAGAGAATTACGGTCTCAATATCAATGAGAAGAATTACTATGTCGTATATAACGCCTATGCGGAAAACCAGGCTCCGGATATCCGTATTGTAAAGAAATAGACTTATGAACAGAAAAGAAAGTTCCGGAAAAATCAGTCTCATGATCATGACAGCATTCTTCATGCTGAGTTTTCTGCTGCTTGTGATCTTCGGGACGCAGATCTACAGAAATATCGCGCTTTCTCAGGAAGAGAGTTCTCTTTCAAGGACGCTTTCTTCCTATCTGCATACGGCTTCCAAGATGAACGAGGCAAGGATCGGGACAAAGACCATGGAGGGAAGAACAGTCCTGGTCATCGAAGATTCGGATACCGGTTTCGGCAACCGCATCTATTTGGAAGACGGTTATCTGGTCGAGGATTTCTCTTTGCTGGATGATGAGCTTCATACGGCATCGGCGACACGGATCGGAAAGACGGATCTGTTTGAAACAAAATGGATCCGGGATGATCTGCTTGAGGTCACGACCAGTGACGGTATTGTCTATATCACGCTCATGAAAGGAGACGGACGATGAAAAAGAGATCCAATCTGTCTCTGGGTATTGAGATCATTGCCATACTTGCTGTCTTCATCATGTCGATCACCATCCTGAGCAAGGCTTTCGTGACGGCCAGGGGAAAGAGCGTTTCTGCGGCAAGGCTGTCCGATGCGGTGACACTGGCATCCAACGGTGCCGATGTCTTCCTTTCCTGTGAAGATGATAAAGAGATTTATGAAGTGCTCAATGAAAACGGAAATGCACAGCTGAAAGAAGATGTCAGTGTCTTTTACGATGATGATCTGAAAGCCGATCCAAACGGTGCATTCCGTATGGATATCATCAGCAAAGAGAACGGTGATTTCATTGATGCCGATATCATCGTTTATTACAATGAAGAAGAGATCTACAGGATCAATACCGGAAAAGGAGCAGGACGATGAATACGGGCAGACTGAGACTTGGTTTATTATCGATACTTCTGAGCGTGATCGTCATCTGCATGAGCGTGCTTTCACTGCTGTCTTTTGCGACTTCCATGGCGGATATGCGTCTGGCCCAGCGTTATGCCAGGACCGTGGAGATCCGCTATCAGCTGGAAAAGCAGGGCAGACAGCTGATTCAGCAGCAGGGTGCCGTGAATACGGAGATCGAACTGGAAGGCTACAGGCTGATCATCGAAAGCGATGAGAACGGTGAGATCAAGACCTGGTGCATAGAAAAGATCTGGCAGCAGGATGAAAGTATAGATGATTTGTGGGAGGGGTGAAACATGAGTATTGAGGAAATTCTGAAAAATGCGGTTGCAGCAGATGCGTCGGACATCTTCCTGATCGCCGGCCTGCCGCTGACTTATAAATGCAGCGGTTCGCAGAACCGTATCGGCGACAAGATGCTTCTGCCGGAAGACATCAAGGCGCTGATCGATGAGATCTACGAGATCTCAAAGAGACAGAGGGACAATCTGGACCGCGGAACTGATGATGACTTTTCATTTTCGATCTCTCATTTAGGCAGGTTCCGTGTCAATGTCTTCAGACAAAGGGGTTCCCTGGCTGCGGTCATCAGAGTGATCCGATTCGGTATCCCCGATCCGGTCAAGATGAACATCCCGGAGAGTGTGCTCTCCCTTGCGGATAATAAAAAGGGTCTGGTGCTGGTGACCGGTTCCGCCGGTTCCGGCAAGTCCACGACCCTGGCCTGCATGATCGACAGGATCAACAGAAACAGGTCCTGCCACATCATCACGATGGAAGATCCGATCGAATTCATCCACCGTCACGACAAATCGATCGTGACCCAGAGAGAAGTGTTCATCGATACGCCGAGCTATCTGGAATCACTTCGTTCTGCGCTCCGTGAAAGTCCTGATGTCATCCTTCTTGGCGAGATGAGAGACTATGATACGATCTCGGCAGCGATTACGGCTGCGGAGACAGGAACACTGCTGATATCGACACTGCATACTTCCTCCGCCGTCAATACGATCAACCGTATCGTCGACGTCTTCCCGGCTTCCCAGCAGCATCAGATCAAGATCCAGTTGTCGCAGATCTTAAAGGGCATCGTTGCCCAGCAGCTGGTCACGGGAGCGGACGGGGAACTGATCCCGGCATTTGAAGTGCTCAAGATCAATTCCGCCGTTCAGAACATGATCAGGGAGGACAAGCTGCATCAGTTACCTTCCGTGATGCAGTCATCGGCTGCCGAAGGCATGTTTACGATGGATTCCTATCTGCTCGATCTGTATAAGCAGGGCAAGATCACAAAGGATGAACTCCTGCTGTCCTGTGTCAATTACGACACTGTCAGCAAGAAGCTGTAAGAAAAACCGGGAATTCATTCCCGGTTTCCTGTTTACTGAGCCTTGACCTCGGCCGATCCGAGGTCTTTTCCTTCGTTGAACCTCATTGCATTTTCCATCGTCTGTACGGCGATCGCCTGCATGGCTTCTCTGGTGAAGAAGGCCTGATGGGATGTCAATACCAGCTGCGGGAACATCTGCAGTCTGGCGGTGATAGAGTGAGGCATCGCTTCATCGGATCTGTCGGTATAGACGTTTTCATCTTCGCCTTCATAGACATCCAGGGCAACGGCCTGGAACTTGCCGGCTTTCAGGGCGGCGATCAGCGCTTCGACATCGATCAGCGGTCCTCTGGCGGTGTTCACCAGCATGACCCTGTCTTTCATCTTGGCGATGGCTGCTTCGTCGATCAGATGATAGGTGCCGCCTTCGCCCATGATCAGCGGTGCGTGTAAGGAGATCAGATCGGCCTTGGACAGCAGTTCGTCCTTTGTGACATAAGTCAGCAGGCCCTCTTCCTCCAGCCGTTTATTGGGATAGGCATCCCAGCCGATGGCCGTCATGCCGTAGCCTTTGGCGATTCTCGCGAAGCATTCGCCGATCTTTCCGGTGCCCATGACACCGCAGACTTTGTTGTGCAGATCGACTCCCAGCAGTCCCGAGAGAGCGAAGTTGTTTTCCCTGACTTTGCGGTCAGCCCTGTGGAGCCTTCTGTTTGCTTCCTGCAGGATCGCCATCGCATGTTCCGCCACTGCATAGGGCGAGTAAGCCGGAACTCTGGCGACTTTGATGCCGTATTCCTTGCAGGCATTCAGATCCACGTTGTTGAAGCCCGCACAGCGAAGCAGGATCAGCCTGATGCCTTCTTCATGCAGGACATCGATGACTTCTTTGGGTGCTTCGTCATTGACAAAGATACAGACGGCATCATGACCGGAAGCCAGTCTTGCGGTTTCCAGGGTGAGCCTTGATTCAAGATAATCGATCTCGACATTGAAGGTTCCGGGACCTTTTTCTTTTTCCAGTTCTGAAAAGAAGATGCGGTCATAGTCTTTGGTGCCGAAGAAGGCGATCTTTAAAACACTGGTCTCATTTTCTTCGATGCAGTCACCGTCGGTGCATATGGCTTCCTTTACCTTGGGAGCATCCTCTTCTTCATGGATCCCTTCAACGGTCACGTCCAGCACATCGCCTTTCTGAGCTTTCAGTGCCAGGATCTGCAGGACATCGTTGCCGTTGGCAGTCCTGCCGTTGCAGCTGATGGTGACAGAACTTTTCAGTCCGACACACAGCTGGGCGATCTTTGATGCCGGTCTGGCATGGATGCCGATCGGGCTTTCTACGACACAGCGGAATTGTTTCATATTGTGTTTCCTCTATCTTTCTTCAGTTTCATCTTAACATAAAAGAAAGAGGCATGGCCTCTAATCATAATACTGATATTCTTCGCAATCCCTGGGATCTTCGATCTCCTGCAGGAATTTGTTCAGATACTGCGGTTTTTTCAAGATCAGGGCTTTTCCGCCCAGCATGATCATCGGTTTGGCATCCACATCGAAACGGTCGCCGATGGACAGTGTCTCTTCCGGTCTGACATCATATTCCTTCATCAGTTTTTCCATTAGCACGGCTTTGGTGGGCGACTTGTTTTCATTCTCATTGCACATGATCTCGGTGAAGATATCTTCGGATACACCGATCTGATTCAGGACATGGGAGACGTTGATGCGGGTATTGTTTGTCAGAAGCACCAGAGGTGCGATATCCGCGAGTTTTTTCAGCATCTCTTCAGTCATGGCTTTTTCCTTCACGATCAGCGGATAGCCGAAATGTACGCTGCGGTAGGAATCCCAGTGATAGATATCGATGAAACGGGAGAGGAAAAACTGGGTCGTCGATCTGGCATCGGCAGCGACATAGGGATAGATGTGATTGTCGTTCAAAGTCTTTATCGCATCCTCTTTTTCGAATTCGTAGAACTTCATCATATAGGCGACGGCCGTATCAAAACCGTCGGCGATCAGATCCGCCATATCGTAGAGGGTACCGTCCATGTCGATAATGATCAATCGTATGTTTTTCATCTCTATTTCTATTTTATAATAAGATTGATGACAGATATAACGATAATCGGAGCAGGGATATGCGGTTCCCTTATCGCTCACAGACTGAGCAAAACTGATTTGCGGGTTTTGGTTCTGGAGAAGGAGAGTGATGTTGCGGAAGGTGCCACCGGAGCGAATTCGGCGATGGTGCATTCAGGTCATGATCCGAAACCCGGCACTTTGAAGTGCAGATACAACCTAAGAGGCAATGAACTTTATCCCGATCTGTGCAAGGAACTTCAGACAGCCTATGTACCGATCGGCGCTTTTGTCGCGGCCGGATCGCCTGAAGAAGAGACGGTTCTGGACAAGCTGATCGCCCAGTGCGAGGAACGCAGAGTTCCCTATGAAGTGCTGAGCGGCGAACAGGCCAGAGAACTTGAACCCAATCTTGCCGACCGCATCAGCAAGGTCCTTTCGCTTCCGTCGACCGGCATCGTCACACCTTTTGAAGTGACCATCGCCGCCATGGAAGAGGCCATGCTCAACGGTGTGGAACTGAAACTCAACTATGAAGTGAAAAAGATCGAACGCAGGGATGATCACTTCCTCATCAATGATGAGATCGAAACGAAGCTGATCGTCAACTGTGCCGGTGCGCATTGCGATGATATCACGGAGATGCTCAGGGAAAGTCCTTATCACGTAGAAACAAGGAAGGGCGAGTATTTCGTCCTGGATCATCTCAACGGCTCTTTCGTGAAACATGTGATCTATCCGGTACCCAGTGCCAAGGGCAAGGGCGTGCTGGCAGTTCCGACGGTCCACGGCAACGTGATGCTGGGACCGAATTCCGATTTTGCCGCCAACAGGGATGATGATGCCACGGGCGACGGTCTTGACTTTGTCCGTTCTGAGATCAGCAGTACGATGAAGAACATCCCGTTCAACAGGATGATCCATACGTTTGCGGGCTTGAGGCCGCATATCGATCTGAATGATTTCTATATCCGTGAGGATGAACAGATCCCCGATTTCATCCATGTTGCCGGTATCGAATCTCCGGGACTCACGGGTGCTCCGGCGATCGCCGAAGATGTCTGTGACAATATCATCCTGCCGAAATTCGAATATCACAGGAAAGAGGATTACATACGCAGAAAAGCGTTTATCAATATGGAAAAGATGAGCGAAGAGCAGATCAATGAGCTCATCCGAAAGGATCCTTCTTTCGGAAGGATCGTCTGCCGCTGTGAGAAGATCTCAGAGGGACAGATCAGAGATGTGATCCGCAGGAAGTGCGGCGCAAGAACAATCAAGGGCGTCAAGATGAGATGCCGTCCGGGCATGGGCAGATGCCAGGGAGGCTTCTGTGAACCGGAAGTGCTTAAGATCCTGGCAGAAGAGCTGCATGAGGATGTCAGGGACATTGAACTGGACAGAAAAGGTTCCGCTGTTTTAATCAGCAATGCCAAGGAGGAACTGTGATGGAAAGACATCAGCTGGTCATTATAGGCGGCGGATCTGCCGGCATCGCAGCCGCCCTGGGTGCGTATGAAAACGGATTGAGAGATATCCTGGTCGTGGAACGGGAAAGCGAATACGGCGGCATCCTGCAGCAATGTATCCACAACGGTTTCGGACTGCATACGTTCAATGAAGAGCTTTCCGGTCCGGCCTATGCGGAGAAATATTTTGATCTGATCAGGGACAACGACTGCATTCATTTCGTCTATGATACGGCAGTCACAAAGATCAAAGATAAGACACTGACCCTTCAAAGCAAAGAGGGTTTAAGGCATGTGGAAGCCGATGCGATCATCCTGTCGACCGGATGCCGGGAGAGACCTGCCGGTGCCATCGGCATGAAAGGCAACCGCTGTGAGGGCGTCTATACGGCCGGTACGGCACAGAAATATCTCAACAAGGAAGGCTATCTTGTGGGCAGGAGAGTCTTCATCCTCGGTTCCGGAGACATCGGTCTGATCATGGCCAGAAGGATGACGTTAGAAGGTGCCAAGGTCATCGGTGTCGCCGAGCTGCAGCCTTATTCCAACGGTCTGGCCAGAAACATCAAACAGTGTCTGGAGGACTTCGATATCCCGCTTTACTTGTCCCATACCGTTGAAGCGGTGCACGGCTCATCCAGACTGGAATCGATCACCCTGATCGAAGTGGATGAGAAACTGAAAAAGATCCCGGGCAGCGAACAGGAGATCCCCTGTGACTGTCTGCTTCTGTCTGTCGGTCTCATTCCGGAAAATACCCTGATCGAGGATCTGGGCGTGAAACTGGATCCGCGTACCAGAGGGGCTGTCGTGGATGATCGATATATGAGTTCCGCTGAAGGCATCTTTGCCTGCGGCAATGCCTTACATGTCCACGACCTGGTCGACTATGTTTCGATCGAGGGAAAAAAAGCCGGAATGGCGGCTGCCGATTATGTCAACGGCATAAGACCTGAAGGAGAAGCGATACGGAATGTCGTTTCCGGCGGCGTCTCCTACATGGTCCCGCAGTCTTTCCACAAAGGAAGGGATCTGGAATTCATGTTCCGGGTCAACAGGGTATTCAAGGACTGCTTCATCCATGTCTACGGCAAGGGCCTGGATAAGAAGATCAGAAAGACGGGCATCGTACCCAGCGAGATGCAGAAGGTCCTGTTAAAGAAAGATGAGATCGAATCACTTGAAGGTGAACTGAACTGGGAGGTAGTCGAATGAAACTGATATGTATCAACTGCCCGCGGGGCTGTCATCTGGAAGTTGAGAATATCAACGGTGAGGTCAGTGTCAGCGGCAACTTCTGCCCCAGAGGCAAGACGTATGCCGAAAGCGAGATGCTCAATCCTTTGAGAACACTGACGACGACGCTTCCGATCGTTTCAAAGAAATACCGCCGTCTGCCGGTCATGACATCTGAGCCGATCCCCAAAGGCAAGGTCATGGATGCCATGAAGGCGCTGAAGGATGTTTCTGTTGAAGCGCCTGTGAAAATGGGCGATGTCATCGTCAAAGGCATCATCGGACTGGATGCCGACATCATCGCCTCCAAAACCATAGAAGAATGAAAAAACCGTTTTTGTTATTACTGATAGCGACATTGCTGAGCGGCTGTATGCTCGTGAAGCCCGAAAGAGAAGATTTCTATATCTTTTCTTTTGATGATTTCACGATCGCTCCCGGTTATGATGACGTGGAATTCATGCGTCTGGTCTTTGATCTGGATCTGCCGGATCAGCTGGCTGCAAAAGAAAAGCTGAGTGAACGGGAGGTCTTTTTCTGGGACCGCTATTTCGCTGAAGTCGATATCGAAAATAACAAAGACGAAGAAACTGATATCTCCGAAGCTGTCATTACCAGATTTGTTTATTATCTGAGCAATTATCCGGCTTCGGTTTATAAAATCAATGATATCGAATTATGTGACAGTGTGAAGCAAAACTGTGAGATGTTTAGCGGGGAGTATATCGAACGCAACGGATACGCCTGTGCCTTCGGCCAGAAGAGTGCAGGACGCAATCAGACCGTCATCCTCTACGGCGATATCTTCGGAATCGATCAGGACAAACTGGACCATGTCGAAATCACTGTTGAATGATGCGAAGACGATCTGTCTGAGTGCGATCGCATCCTGCCTTCCCGAAGAAGGGGTGAAGAAAGCACTGACGGATCTCAATATCGGAAAAGAGGTATATCTTGTCTCTGTCGGCAAGGCGGCTTTTTCGATGGCCAAAGCGGCCAGCGAAGTCCTGAAGATCAAGGAAGGCATCCTTATCAGCAAGTACGGACACATCCCTTACGATCTCGAGCATATCGAAAGCTGCGAGGCCGGCCATCCGGTACCGGATGAAAACAGCATTGCCGCAACGGAGAAGGCGATAAGGATGTGTTCTTCCCTGAAGGAAGATGACATTGTCGTATTCCTTTTATCAGGAGGGGCCAGCGCTCTGTTTGAAAGTCCGCTCATCGATCTTCAAGAGCTGCAGGAGATCAACGAAGAGATGCTGAAGAAGGGTTTGAGCATCTTTGAGATCAACACGATACGAAAGAAACTCTCCAAGGTAAAGGGAGGAAGGTTTGCGGATCTGTGCAAGCCGGCAAAGGTCTATTCGATCATCCTTTCCGATGTTTTGTCCGACCGTCTGGATACGATCGGCTCGGGTCCCACGGTAAAGGATGAAAGCGATCCAAATGAAGCGCTGAAGCTGATCGACCGCTATGGGATTCATATCAGTGAAAAGTGCCGGAAACTGATCGGCGAGAGCAAAAGCGGAGAAGCCGATAATGCAAGCAATATCGTCATCGGTTCTGTCAGGATATTATGTCAGAGTGCAGTGAAGGAAGCAGAGAAGCTGGGATACAGGGCCATCCTGATCGACGATCATATCGACATCGAAGCCAGGAAAGCTGGTGATCTGCTGTATGAGGAGATATTGAAGTGTCAGGGTTCTGATGAGGATATCGCCCTGATCATGGGCGGAGAGACGATTGTCCATGTGAAAGGAAAAGGAAAGGGCGGCAGGAATCAGGAACTGGTCTTTTCCCAGATCGGGAATCTCAAGGGCATGGACAATGCGCTGATCATGTCTCTTGGTTCTGACGGGACTGACGGTCCCACTGATGCGGCAGGAGGATATGTCGACGGCTCCTCCTATGAAAAACTGAAAGACCAGAGTCTTGACTGGATTGAGATCCTGGATGACAACAACTGTTATTACGGTTTGAAGATGATCGATTCTCTGATCATCACCGGTCCAACCGGTACCAATGTGAATGATATTACGATCGCTCTGATCGAAAGATGGAAGGAGGAAGTTCATGCGTAAATTCATCAATGTATTGCTTTGTCTGTCAATGGTTCTGCTTCTGTTCGGATGCAGTACAAGCCAAAGCGAAGCACCGGTGCAGAAAGAAGAAAACAAGACCGCCGAAGGTCCGGCATCATTCTATGAAACACTGGTCAGTGACTATGGCTATATCGATATGTACAACAACCTTTCTGCCAGAAAGGCTTACACGAAGTACAGGGAATTTGCTTCCCGTTATCTGCAGAATGCCGCTTCGGTGAATGAGAATGAGATCATGTCGCCTCTATCTCTTTATTATGTCCTGGCGATCCTGAGCAACGGTGCTTCAGGCAATACCAGAGCGCAGATCGAAAATGCGCTGGGCATGTGCACGGAAGATCTCAATGCTTTCTTGAGAGATGTGAATCAGATCGATCTGGGCGGATATGAAAAGATGTATTCGATGAGCAATACGCTGTGGTTCAACACAGCCAAAGGCCTGTCTTTGAAGCAGGACTTTGTCGATACGATCAACGAATACTACGGAAGCGGTGCTGAAGAATATGATTTCGGGGATGCTTCAGGCCTTGTTCAGAAAGCCAATGACTGGGCAAAACAGAATACCGACGGCAGTATCGATCACATCCTGGATGACAACGATGTGGATGATTCCACGATGTTCCTTTTGCTCAATGCCCTGGCTGCAGGTTCTAAGTGGGCTTATCAGTTCGACAGTGCCGATACGTTCTATCAGGAATTCAACTGTTATGACAGACAGGTGAATGTGACAGAGATGATGCATCAGGAATTCGGCGGTTACTGGCATCTGGATAACTGCGAGGGTTTTGAGAAATATCTGGACTGCGGTCTGACGTTTGTGGCGATGCTTCCAAACGGAAATACCGATATCTATGATTTTGTCAGTTCTTTAAACGGAGATACGCTCAAGGATTTCTTTGAGTCTTATACGGAATGGGACAACGAGACAAATGATGACAAGGGCTGCAGTGCCGACTATCACATCACTAAACTGGCTTTCCCGAAGTTCAAATACGAGAAGGAATATGAGCTCAGGACAGCCCTGTCCAGAATGGGGCTGGAGGATATCTTCAATTATCAGACGGCCGATTTCTCTGCAATGGCACAGGGCGATGAATCACTGATCTCGCTGCTGGAACTCAAAGAAGTCAAACAGAAGTGTTCGATCGAAGTCAACGAGGAGAAAGTGGAGGCCGCAGCTGTCACGGCAGCGATCGGCGGACTGGGAGCCGGCGGATGCGATGTCCGTGATTACATCTATCATGAGATCACGTTTGACAGACCCTTCGTATTCTTCATCGTTGAAAACGGAAGGGATCTGACGATGCCGTTATTCATGGGCATCGTGACCAAACTGGGCGAACCGGTCGAAAAGGCGATGCTGATCGAGAACATCACCGGCAAGATCAATATCCGTTCGATGCCTTCCACCAAGGGAGAGAAACTGGGCAGCTTTGCCAAGGGCGAGACTTACTACTGCCTTGAGAAGCAGGAAAACGAAGGCTACACCTGGTATCGGATCGGAGAAAACAGATGGGTCGCCGACAAGAACGGAGAGTGGATCAAGGAGATCGCTCACTGATCTTCAGAAAAAGAAGGAAGAGAGAAGCAGACAGAAATGTCTGCTTTTTGTTTGACATATCATAATACAGATAATACAATTAATACAGTTAATACAGATTGGAGGTAAAGATGTTCCTTATAAATCTGCAGGGGAAAGAATCGATCTATGAACAGATCCGCTCACAGATCGAGAAATTCATCGTTACGGGGATCCTGAAACCCGATGACAGACTGCCTTCGGTCAGGACACTGGCCCAGGAGCTGGGAATCAATCCCAATACCGTCATGAAGGCTTATCAGGAACTGGAGAAAAACGGCTATATCTACACGCTGAACAAGAAGGGTGTCTTTGTTGCGGGAAGAAGCGAGAATATGGATGAAAAGACCCGCAGGGATGCCCTGCATATGCTGAAGGCTCTGAAGGATGAGGGTTTTTCAAAAGAAGAACTGAGTGAACTTCTGAGTGAAGTCTACAAGGAGGAATTATGCTGAAGATCAACAACGTATATAAAGGATTCGCAGAAAAGAGAGTACTGAATGACCTCAGTCTGGAGATCAGTGAAAGTTCGATCTTCGGACTGGTCGGTGTCAACGGTGCCGGCAAATCCACATTGTTAAGATGCATTGCGGGTATTTACCGCTGTGATGCGGGGAATGTGGAATTCAACGGTGAGGACACTTATCTGAACGAACAGATCAGAAAGGATATCTTCTTTGTGAATGACGATCCGTATTTTCCGCTGGCTGCCAATATCAAGTCACTGAAGGAATTCTATGCTTCCTACTATCCAATCGATGAAGAAGCTTACTACAAGGCATTGAAGATGTTCGACCTGGATGAAAACAAGCAGATCTCTTCTTTCTCCAAGGGAATGAAGAGACAGACTCTGTTGCTGTTTGCCCTGGCGATCAGGCCGAAACTCTTATTGCTGGATGAGGCGTTTGACGGACTGGATCCAATCGTCAGGTACCATCTCAAGCGCAGTCTCTATGAATTCATCGAGGACAATGATGCGATCGTCATCATTTCTTCACACAACCTCAAGGAGCTGGAGGATATCTGTGATTCCTACGGCATCCTGGAAAAAGGCAGGATCTCCACTTATGGCGATCTGCTGGAATCCAAGGCCAACATCAACAAGTATCAGCTGGCATTCAAAGGAAAGATCGACGAATCATTCTTTGATCAGTTCGATCTGCTGCATCAGTCGAAAGAGGGTTCCGTCTATACCCTGGTCATCAAGGGAGACAGGGATGAGATAGTCAAGAAGCTGAATGAGCTTCAGCCGCTGATCCTGGATACGCTGGCAGTCAATTTTGAAGAGCTGTTCATCTATGAACACGAAGGAGGCAGACAGGATGTTCTCTAAAGAATATTTCAAATATCTGTTCAGATCGAAGAAGTATCTTCTGCTTCTGATCGCTCTGATCACGCTGATGAACGTCATCGGCAATCAGTCTGACGGCATCATGCTGCTGATACAGGTCTTCTTTACGATGGTCCTATCTTTTGCGATGCCGATGGATGTTTTCTATCATGTGCACAACAGAAAGGCAGTGGATACGTATTTCTCCATCCCGGTTTCAAGAAAGGCCCTGATGGTGACAGGCTGTGTTTTTTCAGCATTGGTGACGTTCTTTCCGGCTGCCTGTGCCATCATCCGCAACACACTCGGTGACAGGGATATCAGCACCCTGCTGCTTCTGGCGGAGACGCTTCTGGACTGTGCTTCTGTCACGGTATTCAATTCCGTTCTGTATCTGATCGGCAACAACATCATCGACGGCGTGGTCATGATGGGTGCCTATACCTTCATGCCGCTGGCGATCATCGGGATTCTCAACAGTTTTGTCTATTCTTATATTGCGGGTCTCAGAAGCATCGAATTCTTTGAAGCGCGTCTGCTTTCCCCGCTCTATATGGGATTCTATCTGCTGGACAGTTCCTGGAACGGGAATATCGATTATCTGAGTCTGATCGGACTGATCGTCGTACTGATCCTGTTCTCATATCTCTTATACCGTTCTTATGTGAAAAGGGCAGCGGAGCGGGCTGACAGTCAGTCGACACAGTTTCTGTCTTACCCGTTCGTGATCAATTTCTATCTGATCAGCTGTCTTTTCCTGATCGCATCGTTCTATAACTATAATTACGGGAATCTCGGCATCTTCGTAAAGGATTATTTCTTCCTTTATGTCCTGCTGTTTGCGGTCTTCGTTGCGGCTTACTTCCTTTACCGCCGGAAGTTCTACTTCAATTACAGACTGCCGCTCTTCTATGTGATCGTGATGCTGATATCGCTTCTGTGCGCAGGGGTCTGTATGAAATATGATGGCTTCGGTCTTTCCGGATGTTATGAAAAGGCTAAGGGCAAGGATTACTGCACCATCAGTGCCTGGGTGGATTATCATAACGGAATTTATGAGTATGTGAAGGAAGAAACGGGTGAGGATCCGCAGTATGTGCAGATTTTCATTGAAGTCGGAGGAGATGATGCGTCTTTCCATCCGGCGATGAGTGAAAAAACTTCCGATCTGATCGAAGAGATCCGCAAGAAGGCAATTGACTATTTCTATGACGACAGAGACGATCTTTCCGATATCGGTGTCCTGTATATCAGCGGCAAGGACAGCAGGAAGTATTATCAGTATGATCTGAATGAAGGCCTGGATCTGCAGACAATCGTGGAATTTGCGAAGGATCCGGCCGTCACGGTGATGATAGGGACATACAATAAGGAATATCAGCTGATGACTGACGGTTCCCTGAGAGTTTCTCAAGTCTATGAACAGTGATCTGTGACGCAGACTTAAGAAAAATTTAGTAGATATTTAAGAGGAACACGCGTTCCTCTTAACATATAATAGAGAGTGAGAGTAATGAAGGAGGATGGATTATGCCTGATGATAAAAACTTTCTGGATCAGTTTTCCGACAGCGGGAAACCGGCCAGTTTTCAGGAAGAAGAAAGAGTCCCGGTAGTCAGACAGAGAAAACCGCTGAATGTCAAGGTGCTGATCATTGCAGCTATTGCCCTGATCGCTTTGGCGATCGCAGCTTATTTCCTGTTCCTGGCACCGAAGATCGTCATGCCCGATTTTGTCGGCAAGACCAGGAGCGATGTCGCTGCCTGGGTCAAGCAGCAGGGCATTGAGGCAACAGGCGTCGTTTTTGACGACACTTATGATTTTGACAGCGATGAGGGTACCATCCTCACCCAGAATGTCGCTGCCGGAAAGAAAGTCAGAAACAACGTCAAACTGAATTTCACACTGTCTCTGGGACCCGATCCCGATGAGCGGATCAAGGTTCCCGATCTCGAGACCATGACCAAGCAGGAGATCCAGGAATGGATCGCTGAAAACAAACTGCTCAAGACCAAGACCATCACCGCCTATAACGATTATGTCGTGGAAAACAATGTCATCGATTATTCGTTCAGCGGCTGTGAAGAGGATTCTTTCACCAGAGGCTGTACTCTGAAGATCAACGTATCCAAAGGACCGGCTCCGGCAGGAAAGGTCACGATGGAAGATTTCGAGAAGAAGCCTTATGCGAGCGTAGAAGCCTGGGCAAAATCCAAGAAGATCGATCTGATCAGGGTCGACCAGTATTCGGATAAGGTCGATGCGGAATATGTCATCTCCCAGTCGATCGCTTCCGGAAAGACGATCAAGGAAGGCGATTCGCTGACGGTCGTCGTCTCTTTGGGACAGGCGGTCTACATGCCCAATATGGTCGGCTGGAGCAAGAAACAGGTCGATGCCTGGGTCAGAAAGAATCCGAGCGTCTATCTGGATATGTCAAAAGAGGTCTATTCATCCGAGGCCAAGGATGTGATCCTGAGTCAGTCCAAGGCAGCCGGCGCGCTGATCAATCCGGAAGATCTGATCGAGCTGACTGTTTCTTTAGGCAATATCGTCGATGTACCGGCAGGCTTTGAGGGAAGCGAGTATCATGACCGCAACGGTCTGCATGACTGGAAGGATGCACAGAACGAACTGGGCGCCGGTATCACCGTCAACCAGATCAAGGAGTTCTCCGATGATTATCCGGTCAATACGATCGTCCGTTATGACAACGGTGTCTATGTCGGCGGCACTTTGAACGTCTATATCTCCAGAGGAAGGAACATCCTGCTGGAGGATTATACCAATCCTGACGGCAAGCTGCTGAAGTGGACCGATCTGGAAGCAGGCAATCTGACAGAAGACGAGGCCAGAGAACTGTGCGATGCATTAAAGATCAACTACGAAATATCATATACCTACAAGGCAGGAAAGAATAACGGTGAAGTCATCTCGGCAAGACGCTGGGATAACAAGCCGATCAAGGCCGGTACTTATCTGCCGGAAGACATCGTTGTCTATATCACAGTCAGCGATGACAGTTACAAGAACTAGGAGCAATTATGAATTTTATAAACAGAGCATTCAAGAATGTGACCAGGAGGCTGTCGAAGACGATCCTGCTGGTACTTACTTTTTTCCTGATCGGAAATCTGGTGATCATCGGTCTGGGCATATCAAGTGCTTCGAAAAGTGCGAAGATCCTGACCAGACAGAAGATGAGAGCCGTCGTTACCTATCAGGTCGATTATGAGAAGGTCTGGCGCTATGCCGACACCATCGAAGATGAGGATGAACTGCAGAAGTTCTATGAGAATTATCCCAGAGTCAAGGTAGAGGACGTCACCGAATTCCTGAAGGATGAAAGAGTGAAGATGGCCAATTCCATCTCTTCCAACATGTGGTATTCCGATGAGAACAATTCGCTGGATTTCGTTCATCTGGGCAATACCAGGGAAGAGAACATGGATGATACCGGTCAGAGCTGCTGGTATGATGAAAGCGGTGCGATGCAGTGCGAGACATACAAGGAGCCGATCTTCTTCGTCAAGAGCAACATGTATCCGGGCATGATCGAATTTGAAGACGGCGATTATCAGATCGTCAGCGGCCGATTCTACAACCAGGATGAGATTGACAACGGCTCGATGGTCTGTGTGATCTCTCAGAATCTGGCTGCGACGAACAATGTCACCGTCGGCGATGAGATCGTTCTGGCGACTTCTTATATGTCAACTTATATGAAACAGAGCGGTGTCGAGGCTTCGGATATCGAGAATTCTTTTGAAGTCATCGGTATCTATTCCCATAACAATCCGCTGACACCGGACAATTCCAACTATGACTATGCTTCGCCGTACGAGAATCCGGACAACATGATCTTCATGCCCAGCACGACCGTCTATATGGCACAGCTGCCGGCGAATGAGAAGACCTTTGATTATTACGCACAGATGTATCCGGAAGAGGAATACTATCAGAATCCGGACAACCGTCCCAGCATCGAGAACATGGATAAGAACATGAATATCGACAATGTGACATTATTGCTGGATGATCCGCTGAATGTCGATCAGTTCGTGGAGGATCATCAGAATTCCCTGTCACAGTTCACTTCTCTGGATGCCAACAACGACGAGTTCAACCGTCTGGCCAAGCCTCTGGACACTTTGAGCATGTATGCGAACTTTATTGTCTGGCTGGTCGTCATCAATGCGATCGTCATCATCACCCTGGTCACGGCACTGACGCTCAAGACCAGAGAGTATGAGATCGGTGTCTTACTTTCCGTCGGCGCCAGCAAGCTGAAGGTCATTGCCCAGTTCTTTATCGAACTGGCGATTGTGGCGATCATCGGCTTCACCATGGCTGTGGTATCGGGTTCCCTGATCTCCCGTCAGATCGGCAACAAGGTCCTGGAAGCCCAGATCGCTTCCAGCGAAATCAATGAGGAAGAAGACGACTACGGATACAACTACATCGATCCCTGGTCAACGGATTACACGACCGACATCACCCTCGATGACCTGGTTTCCGAATATGAAGTGACGGTATCGCCGTTAATCATTGCGGAGATCTACATCCTGGGACTGGGTATCGTGCTGATCTCCGTCATCATTCCTTCGTTCATGATCATGCGTTACAATCCCAAGAAGATCCTGATGAATCAGAACTAGGAGGTGTCTATGTCAGAAATATTGAAACTGGAAAATATCAATTATTCCTATATCGACGGCGGCTACGAAAGACAGATCCTGAAGGATCTCTCCTACAGTTTTGAACAGGGGAAGTTCTACACGATCTTAGGTCCTTCGGGTTCCGGCAAGACGACATTGCTGTCGATCATCGCCGGTCTGGATACGCCCAACAGCGGCGAGATCTGGTTTGAAGGCAAGAACATCAAAGAGATCGGACTGCACAAGTTCAGAAGGAATGCGATCTCGATCGTCTTCCAGCAGTACAACCTGATCTCTTATCTGACAGCAGTGGAGAATGTCTTATTGGCCATGTCGGAAACAGACAATGAACTGCCCAAGGGCAGAAAGAACGTTGCCTATAATCTGCTGCAACGTTTCGGTATCGTGAGAAGCAAGGCTGACCGTATGGTCAATCAGCTCTCCGGCGGTGAACAGCAGAGAGTGGCCATCGCCAGATCCCTTGCCAGCAACGTCAACCTGATCTTTGCGGATGAGCCGACCGGAAACCTGGATACAGCGACCGAAAAGGAGATCATCGGTATCTTCAAGGAACTCTCCCATGAATTCGGCAAGACGATCATCGTCGTCACCCACTCCGATACAGTCTCGGCCATGTCCGATCAGAGGATATTGCTGAAAGACGGAAAGCTCACAGATCTGTAAACAAATGAAAAGCCCGGTTTATACCGGGCTTTGTAAATTGATGGAATCTTTAATTATTATTCTTCTTCCTTCGGTTCTTCTGCCACAACTTCCTCAACTGGAGCTTCCTCTTTTGCAGGAGCTTCTTTGGGCTCTAAAGCTTTCTTCAGGCCTTCGACACCTTTTTCAGCGATGTTGATGGTCTTGACTTTAGCCTTGTTGATGACTTCCTGAACTTCAGGTTTGTTGAAGTAATCATTGATCTTTTCAACCAGATTGTTGAGCACTTCAGCTGTTTTCTTGTAAGCATCTGACTCTTTGACCTTGTCGAATTCAGCCATGATGTCTTCACCTAATTTGTCGAGTTTGTTTTCCTTGTCGACTTTCTTGGTCAGTTCGCCGACTTTCTCTTTGGTGAAATCAACAGCTTCCATTGATTTTGCTTTCACTTTGTCAAGGAATTCGTCCAGCTTTTCATCTTCCTGTACATCATTGATGATGCCTTTGACTTTTTCTATAGATGACTTAATAGCTTCTTCGGTCTTTTCGACGAGTGCTTTTGCTTTTTCCTTACCGGCTTCATCTAACTGGTCAGCCTTTTCAGCAAGATCTTTTTCAAGTTCTTCAACCTGAGATTCCATTTCTTTTACAGTATCCTCAAATTTTGTCATATCAGAATACCTCCTTTACATTTATTATATAAAAAATTGTGAAGTCAATGTGAATAATATGATAATTTAGCACTCGTTTATTACTCTCTTTCTCAAAGACGGGATAGGGTTTTTTCCCTGCAGACTTTGTTATAATTAGAAAAGAAAGAAGAAGTCTGTATGGAGATAAAAGATGAGCTTCCAATGAAGCTGGAATACCAGCGTATGCGGGAGTATTCCGCGTACGGGGAAAGTGAAGATCTTGAGCTGATACAGGATGTTCTGGATGCGCTGAGATCTCTTGAGATCGGAAGAGCAACGGACATCGCTGTTGAAGATTACGGCGATATCATTCGTTTTATTTATGCAGACGGATCAGAAAAGACTTTTGAATTTGAAGACAGTATCATCGTCACGGGAAGGAATGAACGTTTTGAGGTCGAAGGCGATCTTTCCCGTGTCAGACGGCTGTTAAGCGTATTGACAGAAGGAGAAGAATGATGAGCGAAATAAAGGATTTCAGAGACCAGAACGGCAATATTCTGGCACATGCGGCGATTGCCGACGGATATACGATCGGCGGGTCGCTCAATGACGGTTTCCAGCATGAGAATGTTCCGTTTTTCATTACGGCACATGCGGTCAACAATCAGACCAATGCGATGATCATCGCCTTGAGCGATGAGAAGTTCACGACTTATAAGAACGCCATGATCAAGATGACGCTCAAGGCCATGGCCGATGTCAAATGGAACTCCATCAGGGATTTCATCGAACCGGAGGATTATCTGCAGCAGTTTGCGGAAGCGATGTCGCAGATGAAACTGACGGTCGTCGGAGAGGCCGACATGCCCAGTGTCTGCGGCGCAAATCCCCAGCAGACTTATCAGGAATTCATGTCGTTCTACCAGGCGGCATTCGACAGGGATGCCCAGCTGGGTACGGAGACCAGAGCC
The DNA here is from genome assembly GCA_017454765.1 of Erysipelotrichaceae bacterium. GTDB lineage: Bacteria > Bacillota_I > Bacilli_A > Erysipelotrichales > Erysipelotrichaceae > Colivicinus. Next base: position 22,658 of record JAFTCJ010000026.1, read on the forward strand.
AACAACGTCCTTGTCCGCTCGTTCATGAGAAGATATGAGGGAACCGCCAAGAGCGGTGTGAAATGTACGGTGGTCGCCGGTATGGATTATAACGGTATCGAATACTACTCGCCCCAGAGCATCTTAAGCGCCATCAATCCGCTGGCCGGACTCTTCGGACAGGCAGTCAAGGAGAAGGAAGCGGAAAAGAGTTCAAAGCAGTTCGGACAGGGTTCACCCTGCGACGGCATCGATTGGGGTGCCAAAAACAAGTTCCTGCTGCTTTGTCCGAAGGAATATGAAAAAGAGGCTTTCCGTGATTTCATGGAATTCGTACAGACGTTCCATATGGATGACAGACTGCGTCAGAGATACTATGAACTGATCAGCCAGAGAAGCATGATGCGTCTTCAGGAGACGCTGCAGTTCCAGGGCATGGCTCAGGCCAACATGCAGAGCCTGATGTATAACCAGCAAAAGCTCACGCAGACACTGGCACAGAACAGCGCCCAGATGTCTGCCGGCATCATGGATTCCTGGAACCGGAAGATGGCATCCGATTCCAGGATCTCGCAGGCCAGAAGCGAAGCGATCAGAGGCGTCAATGTCTATCAGAACAGCTACGGCCAGAATGTGGATGTATCGGTAGCAGCCGATCATGTCTATCAGAATCAGTACGGGGATGTCTATGGCGTATCCGGAAACGCTCTGGATCAGGATGTCCTGAACAAGATCAACTGGACGGAGCTGAATAAGAAATGAGCAGAATCTTCACGGACAGAAATACAGGGCAGCCACTCCTGGAAGCGATACTGCCTGAGGATTTTGTGCTGGACGCCTATCTGAAGGTCGAACAGTATCCTCTGAACCAGAAAGTCAGGATCTACGGCAAAGCCGTGAAAGACAGCTGTTTCATTTATTATCAGTCGGGCGATACTTATCTTCTGAACAAGGATTCTTCCGTTCTCTACAATCAGTATATCGATCCCAGCGGATCAAAAGACCAGAGCGGGAATTATTATACCCGGGTCTTTCCGTCGATCCAGAAAGAACTGGATGGTTTTGCCTCATCACTTTCCGACAAGGTCAAGACACCCGGAAGCTATTTTGAGTTTTCCGATCCCTTAAGAGAAAAGGCGGAAGCGGAATTTCAGCATCAGATCAGTGAGACATTAAGTGAGATGCAGCTGGGAGCACAGATCTCTTCAATGTCAGTCACGACACTGGTGAGGAATTATCTGCTGGACGGAGGTCTGGCTGCCTATGAGACTGACAAGGGCATCGTAGCTGTATGTCTTTACCGCATCGGTCTGGAGAGCGATATCCTGCAGGGTCCGGCGATCATTGAAGAGAATCTGAGCGATAAACCCTTCAGCAAGGCTGAAGTCACTTTTGGAACAGTGCGATCTTCGGCAGCCTGGAGCATTCCTTATATCGTCTATATGGTCTCCGATCGGAAAGAAGATCTGAGTGTATTCATGAATTTTGCGGAGAGTGTCGATCTTTCCGCACAGGTCAAAGCCTACAGTCAGCAGCTGCATCAGCAGGTCGTCGCCTATCAGACACAGATGGCACAGATGCAGACGGCCCAGACACAGGCCCAGATCAACACGATGTGGGCTCAACAGCAGCAGGCCTGGGCGGCATCGGACAGACTCAGGGATGCCATCCATCAGGATCTGGACAACTTTCACAACAACCTGAATCAGACGATGGCGGAAAATGACAGGCGTTTTTCCTTTAACAGCCAGTCGGAAAGCATGGATGATCGGATACAGCGCTGGCGCCATGAATCCATGATGGGTGTGGAGACTTATGAAAGAAATGACGGTTCCGCTGTCGAATATGACAACAGGGCGGACCGCGTCTTTGAGAACAACCTGGATCAGACCCAGTATTTCGGTACGAGGCATTATTATGATGACTATGTACCCGAGGGCTGGCACGAAATAAAGAAAAAATAGTTTATGAGCAATCAGACACATTACAGCGCATTCATCTCTTACCGGCATACGCCGCGGGATATCGAGACGGCCAAGCATATCCAGTCAAAGCTGGAACTCTTTCATATTCCTGCTTCGATCAGAAAAGAGTACGGGATCGATCATTTCGACCGCCTTTTCCGCGATCAGGAGGAACTGGAGATCACCGATGATCTTTCTGCAAAGATCACCCAGGCACTGGATAATTCGGATTATCTGATCGTCATCTGTTCCCCGGCCTACAATGAATCGAAATGGTGTCTTCTGGAGATCGAGAATTTCCTGAAGACTCATGACCGTTCCCATGTGCTGTGTGTCTTGTCGGAAGGAGAACCGCCGGCGATCTTCCCGAAGACTTTATGTGAGTATCAGAAAACGGTCCTTGATGAGAATGGGAAAGAGGCACTTGTCGATGTGTCAACGGAGCCTCTGGCCTGTGATTTCCGCGGTGACTGGAAACAAGCCGACAGGATCGAACTGCCCCGTCTGGCCTGCGCCCTGATCGGCTGCGGCTATGATGAGCTGGTCATGCGTCAGGAGAAATACAGACGCAAGAGGATGGCCATCATCCTGAGCTGTGTTTTGGCGGCATCGGCCATCGCCATTTCCTATCTGCTTTACTCCAATGCGAGGATCAGCGCAAACTACCGTCAGTCTCTGATCAACGAATCAAAGCTGCTGTCAAGGGAAGCGCTGAACGATCTGGAAGAGGCGAACCGCTATGATGCGCTCAACAGCGCTTTGAAGGCATTAGAAAACGGGAGGCCGGAAACGGATGATGCGGTCTATGCCTTAAGCAAGGCTGTCAATGCCTATCTGACGCCGTATCAGTATAAGGAGTCCTGGCACATCGATGCTTCGGCGGATGTGACGGATTATTTCATCAGCAAGGACGGTGTCTATGTCGTATACCGTGATTCTGATTCTCTTTTCCATTGTGTTTCTCTGCGTAACAGGGAAGAGAAGTCTGTGTTCTCACTTTATCCGGACATGACGGCTTTTGAAGAAGCAGGAGAGAGAAAACTGATCGGCTATGGCAACGGGTGTCTGGTCTGTGCCGATTATCTCAGCGGTGAGATCCTGTTTGAAGTGCCGATGAAGTATCAGACGATCGGCATCAGCCATATGAGCCCCAGCGGGAAATATATCGGTACGGCCGATTCTTTTGCGGTGCAGATCACCGACAAGGAGGGAACGCCTTTCCTGAGCCTGCCGATACCGGATGAGTTCAACGGCTATCTGACGGATTTCTGCTGGTCGAATGATGATTCCTATCTGGCAATAAAGTTAAAAGACTACGACGGCAATTACAGTATCGGTGTATTTGATTTTGAAACATCTGCCTACCGGCAGGTATCCGAGGGAAAGAAAGAGATCCTGTCTTACGGTTTCCTTTCTGATGACCGGCTTTATGTGGTAGATGATGACAACGAATTTGTTTCGAACGCATCTGCGAACATCTATACCCGTTATGAGAATGCGTATGTTTTTTCCGTCTATGATCCGTGGAATAAGTCTTTTGAAAACACCGTCAGTCTCAGCGGTATCCTTTATTCACCGCACGTGATCGAATGCGGTGAAGATCTGTGCCTGACCCTGGCCGACAGGGTTCTGGTCTATGATACAGAAGGCACGTTAAAGAAGGAGTACAGTCTGGAAGACAGTGTGATCGAAGTGCTCAATCACACGGATTCCTATCTGGATCTGGTGACGGCTGACGGATATCGGGGAACGCTGTGGCTGGAAGACGGCAGCAGTTCCATGTCCCGCACTTTCCCGAAGGAAAGCGAAGCGATCAGAGTGTCGCCGGCGATCGCCATGATCGACAGCACCTATGTCTTAAAGAAAAACGGCAATCTGCATTTCTATGAGAGCGTCTATGATGAAAGCCTTGAAGTCATCGGCAAGTACGGTTTCTATTATCCGCCGGAGAGTTCTTTGTGCACTGAAAAATGGCTGGCCGTAAAAGCGGAGAACGAAGTCCTGGTTTATTCCTGTGAAAACCGTCAGGAAGAAAGCAGGATCACATTGCCGGAGGGCCATGCCTATCATCTTCTGGAAACAGCCAATGATCAGATCTTCATCCTGAAGATCGATGCGCTAAACAGTCAGCTGTCTGTGTTAAGCTGTTCGCCCCAGACGGGTGAGATCAGTGAGACACCGCTTCCGTTAAGCGAACCTTATATCCGCAACGGCTATCTTGCCTATCCTTTAAGCAGGGCCGAATCGATCTTCCTGGATTCGCGTTATGCCGGAATTTCTTCAATGTGTATGGTGAATCATCGTCTTTATTTCCATGATGACACTGAAGACGGACACATCGTCATATTCGATCTGAATACTTCTGAGCTGAGTGAGATGAAGCTCAATGTCAAAGGATATGATCTGCACAACAATTACCGGGCCGGAGAGATCGTCGTTTCAGAGGATGAGAAAAAACTGATGGCTTACGGCTATCGAAACGGTGAACTGTGCGGTCTGCTGTATGATCTGAAGTCGGGCGATATGACGGAAATCCCGGGCAGGATCTCGGAAAACAGAACAGCTGCCGTCGATGATGTGATCGTCTGCGCCGTTGAAGCCGGACTGAATGTATATGATCTGAACGGCAACCTGCTTTATTTCATCGGACTGGATAACTGTTCGGCCGTGACGATGAAGCTGCATGACGGGTATCTCTACTGCGTCTGCGATGATCAGATCTTAAGGATCTATCAGAAAGAGAAACTGATCAGAAGCGTGAAACTGTCTTTTGACGAGCATTCTTTCCAATCGGCTGTGATGTTCCGTTTCTGTTTCAGCGATGACAGACTGTATCTGTATGATGATGACGCAATGGATGTCATCCATCTCGGTTCTGACAGTTCAATGCCTATGTATCATGTGGAGAATTCCGTCCTTTCTTTCAATGAAAAAGAGAACACCCTGTATGTGTGCAGCTATGATCCTCAACTGCGCGATCTGAATTACTATGTCGGTGTTTTCGATCAGTATGATACTATGACGCTGATTGAAACAGCTGAAGAGATCTTAAGCAGATACAAACCGCAGTAATGTCAAATTACTGCTTTTTCATTCTGCGATGATGCTATAATAGAAATGTTATGAGAAGAAGAAGAGGCGGTATCGGTATATTCGGTTTTATCATCATCATGACGATCCTTGATGCGCTGATCGACAGCGGCGGATTGTTCCTGTTTGGTCTGGTGATTCCGGGTATCATGACAGCATTTGTTTTTTACGGTCTGTTTAAATTTGTCAGACTGCTTTTCGGTGAGGAAGAACAGAGATCAGGCAGGGTATCCTACAACAATCGCAGGAATTCCAACGTCAAGTCAAACAAGTCGACCAGTTATGTCAAGAGCGCAAAGTATGCGGAGATCGACAGAGTACTGAGTCAGTACTTCAAGGGCAATGTTTCCCTGATCCTGTTTGACAATATCTCCATCTCGACCCAGAGCGGAACTTATACGACAGTCGATAATCTGTATATCTCTTATTTCGATGAGAAGATCTGTCAGCTGAAGGAATTCAAGTCTTATTATCCGGAAGCTTATGACAAGGTCATTTCGGCTCTGGCTCAGCTGGCCAAGAAGGGCGGCAAGGTCAAGGAGGAAAAGAAGGCCGAGGTCAAGAAAGAGACAGAAAAGTTCTCCGATGCGGAGAAGTTCATCGATCAGATCAACAATTTAAACAAGGGCCTTTCCAATGAAGAAGTCACCAACGGTCTGTATCAGACCTGTGAGCTGCTCAAGCAGATCGACATCGTCGACAGAGAAGACGGTACAGTCGATCCCAAGCTCAATAAACTGTACGAATATTATCTGCCGATCCTGACCGGCATTCTGGAAAACTACAAGCGTCTTTCCGAATCGGCTGTCAAGGGCGATGAATTCAAGAAGTGTGAAACACAGCTGGTCAAGACGATCAAGCTGATCAACGAAGCATTGAAGACGATCTATAATTCTCTGCATGAGTCCGATTATATGAATCTGTCTGCGGATATCAACACGCTGCAGTCTCTGCTGAAGCAGGACGGTCTTGTTGAGACACCGTTCAAGGAGGTCAAGTAATGGCTGGAAAAAATGTCGATATGTTCAAACTGGTCGAACAGGTTGAAAAGCAGAAATCGATGGATATTGACGATATTTTCTCTACGCTTGATTCTGTCAAGGCGGATGAGGATGTCAGAAAAGAGGAGATCAAGGTCCATTCCTATACCAATGTTGCCGATCCTTCCATGATCTCAAGACCGCGTATTCCCGATCAGATCGGTCAGTATCAGACCAGGTTTGAGGCTTTCAAGGGCATCGTCGAGAATGTTGCCTACGGCACTAAGAACGTCAATGCCTATGTGGAAGGCCACAGGGATGCGCTGGAAAAGTATTACGGCGATGCCTACAAGAATTCTCAGGATCTCTATGTCATCGAGGCAAGAGTGAATGACGAACTCAACAGATTCAATTCCCATTCCGGTCTTTACGAAAAGGGTTACTACGACGGACTGGCTTATGTGCTGAAGGCTCTGAAGCGTTCCAAGGAACTGTTGATGTCAAGAATCAATTCTGAAATAATCAGGAATCTCTAATATGTCAAAACATGATGAAAAAGAAAAGATGATGGAAGAGCTCTTTTCCAAGAGAAGAAGCAGTTTTTCCAATATCTACAACGATTCAGTCGATATCCTGAAGGATACCGAAAGTGAGCTCAACAAGATCCTCATGCAGAATCAGAAGGATCTTGAGGAGATGACCAAGAAATTCAATTATTCCGATGAGGATCTCAAGAAACTAAAATCGGATATCGAAAAGGATTTCAATATTCAGATCGATACACCGGAGACGGTGGTTTTAGGCAAGGCTTCCAAGGAAGTCTTTGAGAATATCTACAAGGATCTTTCGGAAACGATTATTGGCGAAGACGAAGCCTGCAAGGCATTCACGACTGCGTTCAGGAGACCTTATGTCGTCGGTTCCGATCCGCAGAAGATCCGCAACAGCATCATCCTTTACGGTACCAACGGTACGGGCAGACACCAGATGGTCTATACCATGGGCAACCTGCTCAAGAAGTACGGTCTGACAGTATCCAATGAGGTCATTGAACTGGATATGTCCAGATATCAGTCAAGCTCTCAGGAAGTGCTTTTCCTGCAGGATGTCTACGTTGCCCTTACGGGAAAGAACCCGATCGTGCTGATCGAGAACTTCGAAGAGGCTTCACCGATCTTCAACAGGATGCTGTCGGAACTGGTACTGGAAGGCAACTGTGTCCTGAACAAGCGTTATACATTAAAGAACAATCAGCTGGTGGAAGTCACCAATACACTGACCGGCGATATCATCGACCGTCTCAACGGCAATGACAAGGTGCTGGTATTCGTATCGGAGAAGAATCCGACCAAGATGATGGATATCTTCGGCAAATCTTTCATCGAGAAGATCGATGACAAAGTTAAGACCGAAAAGCTGGATGAGGCGTCTTTGATCAGGATCATCGATCAGCTGGTCGAATCCCTGGTCACCAGATGTGCCAATCAGCTGGAAATGCAGGTGGAAGTGGATGATTCGATCAAGGATTATCTCAAGTCCATCTATGAACCCAATGACGGTATCGATTCACTCTCGCCGACGGTCAAGAAGATCTACAACGAGATGGTCGATGTCGCACTGAAACATGATGAATGCGAAAAGGTGAAGATCTCCTATGACGGAGACGTCAAGGCGCTCTTCAACGAGATCGCTCTGGATCTGGACATCATCGATGACGCCAGAGCGGAGAGAGAAGAGATACAGAAGGAACTCGATGACGTCGTCGGTCTGGAAGATGTCAAGAACTATCTGCTGTCTCTGGAGAATCTGATCAAGATCAACCAGATCAGAAAGCAGAAGGGTCTCAAGACCAACGAGATCTCCAAGCATATGATCTTTACGGGCAATCCCGGTACCGGCAAGACGACGATCGCCAGACTGGTATCCAGGATGATGAAGGCCTGCGGTATCCTGAAACAGGGCCAGCTGGTCGAAGTGACCAGGGCGGATCTGGTCGGCAAGTATGTCGGCCATACCGCACCGCTGACCATGTCGGTCATTCAGTCGGCTCTGGGAGGTGTCTTGTTCATCGATGAGGCATATTCGCTGTACAGAGGCAAGGATGATTCATTTGGTCTGGAGGCGATCGATACTCTGGTCAAAGCCATGGAAGACCACCGTGACGACCTGATCGTCATCCTGGCGGGTTATACCAAGGAAATGAAGGATTTCCTGGAGGCCAACTCCGGTCTGAAGTCCAGATTTGCGAACATCATCGAATTTTCCGACTATACCGGTGAAGAGTTGATGCTGATCAGCAAGTCCATCGCCAAGGGCAAGGATTACGTGATCGCCGAAGATGCCTTAAGACCTCTTCAGGATTACTTCACCCTCATTCAGAGCCGCAACGATCCCAACTCGGGCAACGGCCGTCTGGCAAGGAACCTGGTCGAGGACGCCATCCTGAATCAGTCCAAGAGACTGCTTGAACATCCCGAGACTCCGGAGGATCAGATGAATGTTCTGGAGCGGGTCGACTTCAATCTGAGTGAAAACAAATTTTCCGGCAAAAAGGCTTCTGAATGAAGCCTTTTTCAATCATAAAAACTGTTGAGGCTTTTTTCTGGATTCACTATAATAATGTATAGAAGCATATGTGCTGGTATTTGAAATAGGCAATAGAAAGATCAGAGATGTTTTCAGGTGCAGAGATGGAAGAATTAGTCAGTATCGATAAAATCAGGGTCCAGCTGGAAGCGGATGACTGGAAAGATGCGATCCGCAAGGCGGGTGATCTTCTGATTGCTTCCGGGGACATCGAAGCGTCCTACATCGAAAACATGATCGCTTCAGTGGAACAGCTGGGTCCCTACATGGTGATCGCCAAAGGTTTTGCCCTGGCGCATGCGGCACCCTGTGAGGCAGTGAAAAACAACGCTGTCTCCCTGATCAATTTGAAGGAAGGCGTCGATTTCGGCAGCAGCAACGATCCCGTGAAAGTCGTCATGGCTCTGGCCTGTACGGATAAGGAATCGCATATCGCTTCATTGTCCAAGATCGCCATGCGGCTGATGAAGGAAGGAATGATCGCAAAGCTCGCTGACTGTGAAAGTGCAGAAGAGCTTTACGGACTGATAAACAGAGATTAGGAGGAGTGTTATATGAAAGTACCAAAAGTACAGTGCGTCTGCGGTTTCGGATGCGGATCATCGCTGATGCTGAGAATGGCGATCGATGATATCCTGCGCAAACTGGACATAGAAGCCGATACCTTCTGCGGAGATGTCGGTACCTGTCTTTCCAATCCGTGTGACGTGATCTTCATTTCCAAGGAACTCTCGGAACTGATCATGGACCGTGCTCAAGTACCGGTCATCATCATCGAGAATTTCATGGATTCCGCGGAAGTGGAGGAAAAAGTGAAGGCCTATATGGATTCACTGGAAGCTTAGTTCAAAAAAGGGGAATTATAAGTAAACAGAAAAGGAGGCTATACTTATGGCAATTCTCAACTTTATTATCAACGAAATCTTTGGTCAGGGTTCGATCTTCCTGGCGCTCGTCGCTATGGTCGGCCTGATCCTGCAGAAGAAATCCGTATCTGAAGTTGTCAGAGGAACTCTGATGACCGCAATCGGTTTCTTCGTACTGAATACCGGTACGGGACTGATCACCGGCAATTCGATCGACGGTATCATCAATGCATTCAACACGCTGATGCCGGGTGCAGGCGGCGGTGCCAACGTCGATATCGGCGGTCAGTATGGTACACAGATCGGTATCGTTATGATCCTGGCGTTTGCGATCAACCTGCTGGTTGCCCGCTTCACTCCGTGGAAGTCAGTCTTCCTTACAGGTCATATGCTGTACTGGTTCCCGTATGTCTTCATCGCAGCCGGTGTTGACGCAGGTCTGACAGGCGGCAAGCTGATCGGTCTGGCAGCTGTATTCACAGCTCTGTACATGATCGTTGCTCCGAACCTGATGAGACCGTTAGTCAAGGATGTTACCGGTAAGGATGATTTCACGATCGGTCACCCGACGACGACTCTGTCCGTACTGGCAGGCATCATTGCCCCGTTGGTCGGCGACAAGTCCAAGAGCTGCGAAGACCTGAAACTTCCGAAATCCTTAGGTTTCTTAAGAGAAGTATCCATCACCGGTTCCATCGCTATCTCTCTTGTCTACATCGTCATGTACTTCGTTCTGAAGGCAAACGGTCTCTCCCCTGCTGAGGTATTCGGCTACAGCGGAAGCTTCTTCAGCTACTGGTTCATCCACTCCGTATACTTCGGTGTCGGTGTCACTGTCATGCTGCAGGGTGTCCGTATGCTGATTGCCGAGATCGTTCCGGCATTCAAGGGTGTTGCCGAGAAAGTCGTTCCGGGTGCTATCCCGGCTCTGGACTGCCCGGTCCTCTTCGGTTACGGTCCGAACTCTCTGCTGATCGGCTTCATCGTTGCTGTCATCACTTCAACGATCACGATCCTTGTCACCAGAGGCATGTTCCCGACAGTCATCATTCCGCTGATCTTCACCTGCTTCTTCGAGAACGGCTGTGCTGCCATCGTTGCTAACGCAAAGGGCGGTATCAGAGGTACGATCATTGCCTGTGCGATCAACGGTATCGTCATGGTATTGCTGGTAGGCTTCGGTGCTTACTTCTTCAACAACACCATCCAGCCTTGGATGCTCGTCTACGGCGGCCAGGACTTCTCACTCTTCGGTATCATCGAAGGTCTGATCGCAAAACTCTTAAGCTAAGTCTTGCCTGAGACAGGCTGAATAGGCTATCATAGAAAACGTCCGCAACGGTCCTGTGAAAGGATCGAAGCGGACGTTTTTTTGTGAAAGAAAAAGCGTCCCGTTTCCGGGACACTTTTTTCGATCAGACTTATTCCTTTGCTTTGGCTGTTTTTTCGATTTCAGCTACAGCGTTCTTCTTGACTGACTTGATGCCGTTCTTGCAGGCAGCAATCGTGTTGTATCCTTCGGATACACCGATTGTCTTTGCATTTGCAGCAATCAGTCTGAAGTAAGACTTACCGTCTTTGCCTTCGAAGATTTCGAACTTCGGATTCTTTGCTTCGACGACGTTCTTTGCAGTCAGGTCAACGACCGGTGCTTCCGGAGCGTTCTTTACTACGCTTCTGATACCTTTGACAGCGCCTTTTCTGGCTGCATACATCTGAGAAGAAAGGATCGGTTCACCGTTGCCGGCAAGAAGGTTGAAATGATACTTGCCTTTCGGACTGATCGTAATGACATACTTACCCATAGTTTTCCTCCTGAATTATGAATGAGATATAATTTCTGCTACTTTCATTTTAAAATGACAGGTAGTCTTTTTTCAAGTTTTCAGTACATCTTTTAGATGAGAATGAGTACCTGTAAGCTCATAGAAATCATTGTTGAATGTTCTGGTGACCTCATCGATTTTCTCATGGTCACACAGCTGGGCAAATACAGCGGGTGACAGGGTCATGGCTTCGATGCCCAGTGCCGCAACTTCAGCGGCCTGTTTTTCGGTTTTGAACGAGGCTGCCAGTATCTTCGTATCCGTTTCTTCCAGTACTTTTTTCATGCTGAGGATGACCTCTTTGCCGTCCATACCTTCATTGCAGATGCGGTTGTAGTAGGGGGCGATGTAGTCCACACCGATTCCTGATGCCAGCAGGGCCTGGGAGACATAGTAGATCGCTGTAGCTGTGATGTGAAAGCCCTGGGCTTTCAATGCCTTCATTGCTTTGTATCCTTCTTTTGTCGCCGGGATCTTGATGAAGACATCTTCTCCAAGGACCTCTCTGACAGCCAGGGCATCATTGACATATTCCTCACTTGTCTCGCCGATCACCTGTACATGCATTTCATCTTCTGCGATGATCTTTCTGATCTGTTTCAGGATCTCGGCGGGATCTTTGCCTGCGCGTTTCAGGATCGTGGGATTGGTCGTCACTCCGCAAACCGGAGCGTATTCATAGATGTTTGTGATCGCCTCAAGGTCGGCGGAATCGATCAGCAGCTTCATGGTTCTTCCTCCTATTTCATTCTATTACAAAAGACCTTTTTAGGCTAAAATGATAGTGTATGCTGAATGATACGATCTGTGCGATCTCCACAGCTTTGAAAGACGGTGCCATTTCGATTGTCAGGATGTCCGGTGACGGGTGTTTTGATATTGTGAAAAAGATATCCGATGTCAAGGATATCAGGGGCAATACAATCGTTTATTCCCATATCTATGATGAGGGCGAAATGATCGATGAAGTACTGATCTCTTTCTTTGAGAAAGGGAAATCCTATACCAGGGAAGATATGGCGGAGATCAACTGTCACGGCGGTGTCTATGTGACAAGGCTGATCCTGAACCTCTTATTAAAGAACGGCTGCCGTCTGGCGGAACCGGGTGAGTTCACCAAACGGGCTTATCTCAACGGCAGAATCGATCTGTCGGAAGCGGATTCGATCAACGACATGATCAGGGCGGAAAGCGCCATCCAGGCCAGATCGGCGATCCGGGGCATCAGCGGATCGATCGAAAGGCTGATCACGCCGCTGATGGATGAGATGAGAGATGTCATCTCGATGATCGAAGTTAATATCGATTATCCGGAATATGAGGATGAAAGGCAGATGTCGAATGAAGTCATCAAGCCTTATGTGAAAAAGTGGATCGATGAGGCTGAAGAGATGGTCGACAAGGCGGAGCGTTTCCGTCTGGTCAAAGACGGTCTTGATACGGTCATCATCGGCAAGCCCAATGTCGGCAAGTCATCTCTGCTCAATGCCCTGCTGGAAAAAGACAAGGCGATCGTCACCGATATCGCCGGTACGACCAGGGATCTTGTTGAAGGAAAGGTCAATCTCAAGAACATCACTCTGAACCTGATTGATACGGCAGGTATCAGGCATACGGAAGAGAAGATCGAAAAGATCGGTATCGAGAAGACGATGGAGGCGATCGAGGAAGCGGACCTGATCCTGCTGGTCGTCGATGCAGCGGATATCGATGAGGAAGACAGGGAGCTCATGGAGCGCTATAAAGACCGCAATCTTGTCGTCGTCTACAACAAGTCCGATCTGAAACAGATGGATGGGATATCGATCTCGGCTTTAAACAAAGAGATCTCTTCACTGACTGATTATCTCAATGAACGTTATCAGGATGATATTTCCCTGGTGGACGAAGATGTCCTGAACAACGAAAGACAGATCGCCCTGATGAAGACCTGTTTAGGCCAGCTGAAAGAGATGTATGAGAATATCGATGACAATTCTCTGGATATGGTGGTCACGGATCTTGACGGTGCCTATCATGATCTGTGTCAGATACTGGGAAAGGAGTATCAGGAGGATCTGATCGATCATATGTTCAGAAACTTCTGTCTTGGTAAATGATGAACTGGCTGGATTCACATTGTCACATCAACGATGAAGCCTTCCGGGATGATCTGGATGATGTTTTAAACAGGATGATCGAAGCAGACGTGACAAAGGCTATGATCATCTCTTCCTACCTGGATGATTATGATTTCGCTTTGAGGATCACAAAATCCGGTATTTCTTTCAAACACTCTCTGGGTGTCTATCCGGGAGATGTCAATGAACTGGATGAGGAGCTGTTTGAAAAATATGCTTTCCGCATGAAGGAAGATGACTGTGATGCGATCGGCGAGATCGGTCTGGATTATCACTGGGACAAGGAAAACAAGGAGAGACAGAAGGAAGTCTTTGAAAGACAGCTGAAGCTGGCGCAGGAACTGGGCAAGCCGGTTATCATCCACAGCCGGGATGCCATTCAGGACACCTATGATCTGATGAAACAGAATCCGGTGAAAGGCGTGATGCACTGTTACTCGGATTCGGCAGAGATGGCAAAGGAATTTGTGAAGCTTGGCTGTTATATCTCGATCGCCGGTCCTGTCACCTGGAAAAATGCCAGGGAACCGCTGAACGTGATCCGCGCCGTTCCTGTTGAGAGACTGCTGATCGAGACCGACTGTCCCTACCTGACACCGGTCCCTAAGAGGGGTTTAAGAAACGAACCTTCCTATGTCGTCTATACCGGGAAACAGATCGCTGAGGAACTCGGTATCAATGAGGAAGATTTCAAAAAGCAGATTAATGAAAACTATCACAGGCTGTTTGGGTTATAATATTGATTGAATCAGGGGAGAAATAATATGGAAATCATGTTTTTTGTATCGATGTTCGCTCTGCTGGCGTATGTGACGTATCGCAATGTGCAGCTGATCTCACGCTACAGACACAACAAGGAATATATCGAATGTTACAAACAGATGCTGAATCAGTCGGAAAGCGCTTATGAGCGTACCTGCAATTATATCGCAAATGAGAAATCCGAGGAATTCAGAAACAAGGGACGGGTACTGAAACTGTATCAGCAGCTGGGCAGAAACGAAGACTGCACCGATACGCTGGAAGCTCTGGATTTCAGGGAGATCTTCTACCGCAAGGGCAAGTATTCCAAGCAGCAGCTTCTGATGAGCTCAGACATCTTTGTCTGGATCTATCTGGTACTTGCCAGAGCGAGAAAGCTCTCCAAGTTCGATGTGCTCAACGGTGTCTATGACAAGTTCATCGAACTGGATCAGATGAATAACCGTGTAGAGTATCAGCTGACCAAAGCCATCTACAATGCCTTATGCGAAAAGGAAGATGCCGGTGTGGAATTCCTTTCTTCACTTCTGGACGGCGGCTTTGCGTCCTATGAATATGAAAAGAGCCTGATCGGTCTCTTCAAGCGTTTTGCTGCGGCAACGCTGGCTTATTCAGGAGAACCGATGGAGGATTACTATAAAGAGGACCTGCATGGTTTTGCGGCAACGCAGATCGGCAAGGCCTATATGAATGATCTGGAGATCTTTGAGAAGTATCTGCCTAAGACAGAGACGGAATCAGAGGATCCTTTAAAAGAAAACGAAGAAAAATGAAACTGATCGTCGGTCTGGGAAATCCGGGAACTGAATATGAAAAAACTCGTCATAACGCGGGTTTTTTACTCATAGACCGACTCTGTGAAAAACTGGATGTGGTGCTTGATAAAAACAAGTGCCGGGCTCTTTACGGTATTTACCGTTACAAGGGCGACAAGATCATCATCGCCAAGTCGATGACCTATATGAATCTTTCCGGTCAGGCCGTTTCTTCTCTGATGCATTTTTACGGCATTGGTGTTGAGGATCTCATCGTCGTCCATGACGATCTGGATCTGCCGGTAGGGAAGCTGCGTCTGCGCAGTCAGGGTTCTTCCGGCGGTCAGAAAGGCATGGGCAGCATCATTCAGCAGCTGGGCACTTCCAAGATCAACCGCATCCGTATCGGCATTTCCAATGACAGAAGCATCGAGACTGTCGATTATGTCCTGGGAAAGTTTTCCAGAGAGGAGAGAAAGATCCTCGATGCCGTACTGGATAAGGGTTCCGATGCCCTGATTTATTCTTTCGACCATGATTTTGATCTGGTCATGTCCAAATTCAACTGATGAAATCTCTGAATATCCTGCAGTATGTTGAAAAAGCAATGAATGACTCCGTTCATTCTTTTTTAAGTTACAATTCCCTGACTGAAGAAGCACTCAAGATCGCTGTGACAGTCAAAGACAGCAAGGAGCCCCTGATCATCGTCAAGGAGAATGCCTACATGGCCAACCGGCTCAGGGATATCCTTGTTTCTTACTTCGAGGAAGATGAGATCTGCGTCTATCTGCCGGAAGAATCATTGCGGGCAGAGGAGATCGCTTCCTCATATGAAAACAGAGCTGCCAGATTAAGCAGTCTCTACAAGATGATCACCTGTGATTCTCTCAAGGTCATCATCGTATCGCCGTACGGACTGATACGTCATCTGCCGGAAAAGGAAGAACTCTTAAGCAGGATCATTACGGTCAGGAAAGATGATGTATTGAATAAAGAGGAACTGATCGATCAGCTGCTGAAACTGGGTTATGAGAAGACCAGCCACGTCGAAACGCCGATGAGTTTTGCCTCAAGGGGTTTTATCGTCGATGTCTTCTCGGTCAACTATGACAAGCCGATCCGTATCGAGTTCTTCGATGACATCATCGATTCGATCCGTTTCTTTGACAACAGCAGCCAGCGGACGCTGGAAAAGACCGATGAAGTGCAGATCTGTTTTGCGAAGGATGTCTTTTTCTCTGAAGAAGAGAAGCAGCATCTTTCGGAGAACGTGAAGATCGAAAGCGGCCAGATGGAACTGGATATGGAATATATCAGGAACGATGTATACCGCCAGTCCCAGTATTTCTATTATTCCTATTTCGTCAAATCACACCTCAAAGACTACTTTGAAGATGCCTGTATCTATCTGAGCGATGAGGAGAAGATCGAATCCCATCTGAAGATGCTGAGCGATGAGACGATCGCATACATCCAGGAGATGCACGATGAACACAGACTGCCGCTGCGTTTCTATGTTTTTGCGGAATTCAAGCGCGAGATCGCCGGCAGGAAACTGATCAGAGGCGAGCCGTTCAAGGAGGCGCCGAAGATCACGGAGATCGAATTTCCTTACGGAACGATCGACTATGCGGCCAATGTCTTAAGCAACGAAAAGAGCCGCTACAAGCTGGTCGTTCTGGATGAGAAGCACTGCGAAGAGATCATCGAATCCTTCATCAGACTTTCGATTCCTTATACCATCTATACGGATACTTTGAAGGAAGGCATCAATGTCGCCTATGGCGATGTTTTCGGCGGTTTCGAGATCAAGGATCAGGATCTTTCGGTCTATACCGTAAGGGAACTGTTCAAGCAGCGTCAGCACAGCGGCAGATATGCCAGCCGCTATGCCGAAGCCAGGACTCTCAACTCTTATGAAGAACTCAACAGAGGCGACTACGTGGTCCATGATCAGTACGGTATCGGCCAGTATGTGGCAATCGAATCCAGGACCGTCAACGGCATCGAATGTGATTATCTCAAGATCATCTACAAGGGAAATGACGAACTGCTGGTACCGCTGTCGCAGTTCTCGCTGGTCAGGAAGTATGTCTCCAAGGAAGGCGTGGTGCCCAAGCTTCACAAGCTGGGTTCCAAGGAATGGGAAAAGACCAAGCAGAGAGTTGAGGAAAGCGTCAATGACATTGCCCTGAAACTCATCGAACTTTATTCGATCCGGGACACGGACATCGGTTTTGCCTTCTCCAAGGATACGCCGATGCAGAAAGAGTTCGAGGATACGTTTGAATATGAACTGACCGATGATCAGATCACGGCGATCCGGGAGGTCAAGGAAGATATGGAGAAGCCCAGACCGATGGACAGGCTTTTATGCGGCGATGTCGGTTTCGGAAAGACGGAAGTCGCCATCAGGGCTTCTTTCAAAGCCGTCAATGACGACAAGCAGGTCGCTTATCTGTGTCCGACGACGATCCTTTCTTTCCAGCATTACGATACCTTCAGGAAACGTTTTGAGAATTTCCCGGTGAGGGTGGAGATCCTCAACAGATATATTCCGGAAGACAGACAGAGAGCCATCATCAGGGATCTGAAGGAAGGAAAGGTGGATATCCTGATCGGTACCCACAGGATCCTTTCAAAAGATATCGAATACAAGGATCTGGGTCTGCTGATCATCGATGAGGAACAGCGTTTCGGTGTCGAGCACAAGGAAAAGATCAAACAGATGAAGAATTCCATCGATGTGCTTTCTCTTTCGGCGACGCCGATCCCCCGTACTTTACAGATGTCCCTGGTGGGCATCAGAGGCATGTCGACACTGGATACTCCGCCTCAGAACCGTTATCCGGTCCAGACCTATGTCGTTCACAAGAACGACAATCTGGTGGAAGAGGTCATCATGAGAGAACTGGAACGCAACGGTCAGGTCTTTTATCTGTACAACAATGTCGATCTGATCTATTCAATCGCCAGGAAACTGCAGGAGAGGATCCCTTATGCCAAGGTGGGTGTTGCCCACGGGCAGATGGACAGGACACAGATCGAAGACATCATGTACAAGTTCTACGAGAATGAGATCAACGTTCTGATCTGTACGACGATCATCGAGACGGGACTGGATATCCCCAACGCAAATACGATCATCGTCGACAACGCGCAGAATTTCGGCCTTTCGCAGCTCTATCAGATCAAGGGAAGAGTCGGCAGGTCGGACCGTGTGGCTTATGCCTATCTGATGATCCCGGAAAAGAAACAGCTCAACGAGAATTCGATCAAGCGTCTGGAGGCGATCAAGGAATTCACTTCCCTGGGTTCCGGATACAAGATCGCCATGCGTGACCTGACGATCAGAGGTGCCGGTGATCTTCTGGGAGAGAAGCAGTCCGGTTTCATCGACAACGTCGGTCTGGATCTGTATCTGGCGATGCTGAACCGGGCGATCAGAAAGGCAAAAGGCGAAGAGGTCGAAGAAGAGAAACCGAAGACCAATGTCAATGTGCCGATCTCCAGCTATATCCCGGATTCTTTCTCGGACAACGACTATGACAAGCTTGCTTTGTATCATGAGCTCTATGACATCGATTCCAAGGAAGCGTTGTTTGATTATTACCTGAAGATCTGCGATGAGTACGGCAAACTGCCCAAGCAGGTCGAAGCGCTCTTTGACAAGAAGAAGCTGGAACTTTTATGCAACCTCAATCTGGTGGACAAGGTCTCCAACCTCAAAGGGAAGTTTACGATCACTTTATCAAAAGAGTATTCCGATCACATCGACGGCGTGAAGCTGTTTGAATACGTCAATTCACTGTCAAAGGATATAGTCATCACTTACCGCAATTCGAAGCTGGCGATCTCTTTGGACAATCAGAAGGAAAACATCGCCAAGATGTTGCAACTGGTCGATAATTTGGATAAGCTGGAGAAAGATGAGAATCGATAAATATCTGAAGGTCGCAAGGATCCTGAAACGCAGGGAAGTCGGAAAGCAGCTCGCTTTGAATGAGCGCCTTTTCATCAACGGCAGGGCAGCGAAACCATCAAGTGAAGTGAAGATCGGGGATGAGATCAGGATCGTCTTCGGTACCAGACAGATCCTGATCAGGGTCGCTGATCTGCGTGATTCCGCTTCCAAGGAACAGGCTTTTTCGATGTACGAGATCCTGGAAGAGATCAAGGAAGAATACAAGGCAGAGGATTAAAACGTTTTTTCTGTAAACGGAGTGTAGATAAATAATATTTTTTCATTATGCATAAAGTTATCATTTTGATAGAAAGTGTTTTTCTGCGGGCAAAACAGGATCATAACACCTGAAAATGCAAATAAAACGATCGGAAAGGGGGAGAAACGATGTTTAAGATATTGGCGGGCAGAATCGGCGAATATAAGAAAGCAACGATCCTGACACCTTTATTCATGGTCGGTGAAGTCGCGATGGAAGTCATCATTCCGACTGTCATGGCAGTGCTGATCGACCATATGGGAACAGAATCGCTTGCGGATATCGTCCGCTACGGTCTGCTGCTGCTCGGACTGGCTTTTGTGTCGCTGTTCTGCGGCATGAAGTCGGCCAGATACGGAGCGACGGCATCGACCGGTTTTGCGAAGAACCTGAGAAGAGATCTTTTCTATAAGACTCTGGACTTTTCTTTTGAGGATGTCGATGAGTTTTCCAGCTCATCGCTGGTCACCAGACTGACCAATGACGTCTCGCAGCTGCAGATGGCATTCCAGATGCTGATCAGAATGGCGGTGAGGACACCGCTGATGCTGGTCTTCTCGGTCCTGATGTCATTCCGCATCAACCACAGGATGTCGCTGATCTTTCTGATGATCATTCCTTTCATGGGGACCTTCCTCTGGCTGATCTTCCATATCTCACATCCGATCTTCCGCAGGATCTTCAAGCGCTATGATGCCCTGAACAATTCCGTACAGGAAAATGTCGCCGGCATCAGAGTCGTCAAGTCTTTTGTCCGTGAGGATTATGAGATACAGAAGTTCAAGAAGACTTCGGAAGAAGTCAGAAACGATTTCGTCCATGCGGAAAAAGTCATGGCTCTGAACAATCCGTTCAACATGCTGTGCATCAAGACGACGATACTGCTTGTCTGTTACTTTGCGGCAAAGATCATCATCAATACCCATTCGACAGAACTGACGACCGGTCAGCTTTCATCTCTGATCAGCTACGGCGTTCAGATCCTGACGGCGATGATGATGATGTCGATGGTCTTCATTCAGGTGACGTTCTCCACCGAGGCGGCAAGCAGAATTTCAGAGGTCCTGGATCATTCTTCCCGTCTGGTATCTCCGGAAAACGGGATCACGGAAGTCAAGGACGGCAGCATCGTTTTCGATCATGTCTTCTTCAAATACGGTGAGCACAGCAGGAACTACGCACTGAGCGATATCAATCTAGATATCAGGTCCGGACAGACGATCGGCATCATCGGTGCAACCGGTTCGTCCAAGACTTCGCTGATCCAGCTGATCTCCAGACTCTATGATGTCACTGAGGGTTCAGTCAAAGTCAGCGGTCACGATGTCCGTGAATATGACCTGAAATCACTCAGAGACCAGGTCGCAGTCGTTTTACAGAAGAACGTCCTGTTCTCCGGAACCATCAAGGACAATTTAAGATGGGGCAACAAGGATGCGAGCGATGAGGAGATCAAGAGGGTATGCAGGCTGGCACAGGCAGACGAGTTCATCGAACAGTTCCCCGACAAGTATGATACGATGCTCAGCCAGGGCGGTACCAATGTTTCCGGCGGTCAGAAGCAGAGGCTCTGTATCGCCAGGGCTTTACTGAAGAAACCGAAGATCATCATCCTGGATGACTCGACGAGTGCTGTCGACACCAAGACGGATGCTCTGATCAGACAGGCGTTCAAGAAGGAAATACCGGATACCACCAAGATCATCATCGCCCAGCGTGTCAATTCGATCGAGGAATCCGACCAGATCATCGTTCTGGATAACGGAAAGATTGTTGAACACGGTACACATGATGAACTGATGAAACTGAAGGGAATCTACTATGAAGTCTATGATTCCCAGACCAGAAGAAAGGGGGATGATCTTTAATGCCACCCAGACCGCAAAGATTTGTAAGCGACAAAAAGATTGATATGAAATCCCTGAAGCGTCTGATGTCTTATGTGTTGAGACGCTATGGCATGCGTTTTGTCGTCGTATTCATCTGTATCTGTTTAAGTTCGGTATCCACCGTCATCGTCAACAACTTCATGGCGAAACTGATCGATACCGTCATCATTCCCGGTCTGGATACCGGTTTTGATGCGATCAGAGATAAACTGTATCAGATCATCTTCAATATGCTCATATTCGATATCCTGGGTCTTGCTGCAGCCGTGATCTATCCTCAGATCATGGCAGTCGTCGGCCAGGGTACCATCAAGTCTTTAAGAGACGATATGTTTGAAAACATGGAAACACTGCCGATCCGTTACTTTGACCGGCATGCCCACGGCGAGATCATGTCGACATACACCAATGACGTCGGAACGATCCGTATGCTGGTGGGACAGACGATCCCGCAGGCTCTGTCTTCGCTGCTGTCGATCGCCGTCATCCTGTTCTCGATGGTCAATTACAGCATCTGGCTGACAGTATTCGTCCTGCTGGTCGCTTATCTGATGTTTGTCATCACGAAGAAATTCGGCGGCAAGTCCACCAAATATATGGCTGCCCAGCAGAAGTCCATCGCTGAAGAGGAAGGTTTCATCGAAGAGATGATGGAAGGTCTCAAGGTCGTCAAGGTCTTCACGCATGAGGAAGAAGCGAGAAAAGATTTTGACAGGGTCAACGAACAGTTGTTCAGAGACTCCGAAACAGCCAACGCGACAGCCAACTCACTGATGCCGATCCTGGCCAATGTCGGCAACATCATGTATGTCGTCCTGGCGATCGTCGGCGGTCTGCTGGTCGTCATGAAGATCCCGAACCTCTCACTCAAGGGCGTCTCGACGATCTCGATCGGTGTCATCATCTCCTTCCTGTCTCTTTCCAGACAGCTCTCACATACGATATCCCAGGTTTCCCAGCAGGTATCGGCCATTGCCATGGCTCTTGCCGGAAGCGACAGAGTGTTTGCACTGATTGATGAAAAGCCGGAAGAGGATGAAGGCTATGTTATGCTGGTGAATGCCTACAAGGATGAAAACGGTGAGCTTCATGAAGCCGATCACCATACCGGTCTCTGGGCCTGGAAACACTACCATGCACAATCAGACCATTCCACGACTTATGTGGAACTGAAAGGTGATATCCAGATGGTCGATGTCGACTTCGCCTATGAACCGGACAAGCAGGTCCTCTTCGATGTATCGCTCTATGCCCATCCGGGTCAGAAGATCGCCTTTGTCGGTGCAACCGGTGCCGGCAAGACGACGATCACCAACCTGATCAACCGTTTCTACGATATCCCTGACGGCAAGATCCGTTATGACGGCATCAACGTCAACAAGATCAAGAAGCCTGATTTAAGAAGATCGCTGGGCATGGTCCTTCAGGATGTCAACCTGTTTACCGGAACGGTCATGGACAATATCCGCTACGGCAAACTGGATGCGACCGATGAGGAATGTATCAATGCCGCCAAACTGGCAAATGCCCATGATTTCATCATGAGACTGCCGGAGGGCTATGATACGATGCTGACAGGAAACGGCCAGCAGCTCTCACAGGGTCAAAGGCAGCTGCTGTCGATCGCCAGAGCGGCGGTCGCCGATCCTCCGGTCATGATCCTGGATGAAGCTACTTCTTCGATCGATACCAGGACCGAGGCCCTGGTCCAGAGGGGCATGGACAACCTGATGGAGGGCAGAACGGTCTTCGTCATCGCTCACAGACTCTCTACGGTCCGCAACTCCGATGCGATCATGGTCCTTGATCACGGTCATATCGTTGAAAGAGGAACCCATGAGCAGCTTCTGGAGCAGAAGGGCATCTACTATCAGCTCTATACCGGAGCATTCGAACTCGAATAGAAAAGAAAAAAGTCAAAGAAAAAGGAAGTCTGCCGAAGCAGACTTCCTTTTGTTTCCGTGATCAGATGTATTTGTCCAGCCAGTCGCAGCACAGATCCGCCCATTTGGTGATATGGGGGATATTCATGGCCAGATCGTTGTGTCCGTCGGCCATTGCCAGACCGTGTACGCCTTCCGGGAACAGATGCATCTCAAAGGGGATGCCGACAGCTGTCAAGGCATAACCCATCGTAAAGGAATTACGCGGGTCATCGCTGTTGGTCTGCCAGATGAAGAAGGGCGGGGTCTCTCTTGTGATGTTGACTTCCGGTGAGTAGTAGATCAGCTCTTCCTTGCTGGCGAAGAAGGGATTGCGGATCTGATCGGAGAAGGGATCGACGAAGAATCCGCCTGTCTGGCCGGCGAAGCAGAAGGCACCGTAGCCCATGACGATACCGTCAGGTCTGCAGGATTGTCTTTCGATCGGATCCTCACTGTCTTTGTTTCCGTAGTCGAAGTGGGTCGCAGCATTTCCTGAAAGCATACCGCCGGCAGAGAAGCCCATGCAGATGACTTTGTCACTGACACCGAACTCTTCTTTCTTTGCCCTGATGAGACGGATCGCTCTGTGCATATCGTCGAGAGCATCCTTTCTGCCGTAGGGCTGCAGACGGTAAGTCAGGATCGCTGTGTTGTAGCCTCTTTGCGCAAAATATCCGGCAGCGTTGAAACCTTCGCATCCTGTTCTGGTGGAGAATCCGCCGCCGCAGGCAACGATGATCGTTCCGGCATTTTCTTTTCTGTCTTTGCCCGGGACAAAGATGATCGATGGTTCGATCTGCAAAGGATCACGGTCATCAAAGTTCGGAGTCTTTCCTTTTTCCCAGAGCGGGGTCACATTGAAACGCTCAACCGCCTTGTTCCAGGTGCTGAGGTTCTGCTCAATGTTCATCGAACCGTCCGGTTTGCGGTGTTTCGATATATTGATGACGACAGCATCTTCTTCGATGACTTTCATCAGTTCATTGTAGTTTTCCTGATACATATTCAGCTCCTTTTGAAAAGATCCATACTTTCGTATGGATCCTTGTTTCTTTAGATCAGATTCTCTTCCGTAGCGGAATCGAAGCAATGGATCAGTGTCGGGTTGAAACTGAAGGTGAAGTCTTTGCCTAAGGCCACCTTCTCGAGATCCATATTGGCTGTCGGGATGACGGCAACGATGTCGTCTCCGTTGAGGTCGATGTGCAGATGTACCTCTGAACCCATCATTTCGGATACTTCGATCTTGCCTGTGAATCCGTCTTCCGCCATTTCGATATGGACCGGTCTGACGCCGACGATCAGTGTCGTTTCCGGCTGATTCTTTTCTTTCAGGGCTTTCTGATGTCTGTCATCCAGCTTGATGTCTCTGCCCTGGATCGTGATATAGTAGTCGCCGTTCTTGATGCTTAACGGTACATTGTGGAAGAAGTTGATCTGCGGTGTGCCGATGAATCCTGCTACGAAGACATTGACCGGATGATTGAAGACTTCCTGCGGAGTGCCTACCTGCTGGATGAAGCCGCCTTTCATGACGACGATCCTGTCACCTAAGGTCATGGCCTCGATCTGGTCATGGGTAACGTAGACGAAAGTCGTATCGATCTTCTGACGGAGTCTGATGATCTCGGAACGCATCTGTCCTCTGAGCTTGGCGTCCAGGTTGGACAGCGGTTCATCCATCAGGATGACCTGCGGCTGTCTGACGATGGCACGGCCGATGGCGACTCTCTGTCTCTGACCGCCGGAAAGAGCCTTGGGCAGACGGTCGAGGATCTGAGTGATCTCCAGCGTCTTGGCTGCTTCCTTGACCTTCTTGTCGATCTCTTCTTTCGGCATCTTTGCCAGCTTGAGCGAGAAGGCCATGTTTTCATAGACCGTCATATGAGGATAAAGGGAATAGTTCTGGAAGACCATCGCGATGTTACGGTCACGCGGTGCGATGATGTTGGAAAGCTTGTCGCCGATCCAGAGTTCACCGTCGGTGATCTCTTCAAGACCTGCGATCATACGCAGAGTCGTTGACTTGCCGCAGCCTGAAGGACCGACCAGTACGACGAATTCCTTGTCCTTGATTTCAAGGTTGAAATCCTGTACGGCTACGACGCCTTCATCAGTGATCTGCAGATTTGGGACGAAACCGTCATCGGGTTCCGGAGCAACCTCTTTTCTTTTCCTGGCTGCTTTCTTGTTCTGCTTCACTTCTTCGGATGTGATCGGATAGATCTTCTTGATGTTTTTCAGTGTAATACTTGACATTGAAAGTACTCTGACAGCTCGGCCTCCGCCTAACTGCCTCATCCCGTACCGACATAAAGATACGGGACATTTTCAGCATGTCTCCACTATGCTGACCCGCGAGTCACGGAATTCCTCCTTTTCTTTTACCGCCTGAAATCGGTGGAGCGCAGTATTCTAAGTTTATTATGCCAATTCGGAGAATAAATTCCTTATAAATATGTAATCATCTCTTTCAAAATAGTTAAGAAGAGAAAATTATAAATCAATGCATTTATTTTGATTTTTATGTCATATGGGCTTTGTTATGCTGAAAATGAAAAAGAGGGGTTTTACTATGCACGAAATAAAAACAATCGATGTGAACGGCGTCACTCTGGCTTACAGGGAATACGGAAGCGGTGACAAATATCTGCTTTCCACGCAGAATTTCTTCTTCAAGGACAGCCATATGGCGCTGCTGGGACAGGAGCCTTATGACTACCACTGTTTTGAGGTCTATATGAGGGGCTATGGCGAGTCTTCCCATATCTTCGATCAGGAAAGAAGAGACTATGCCAAGATCTGGGGCGAGGATCTGATCGCCTTTGCCAAGGCCATGGGCATCGAATCCTTCTATTATACGGGCATTTCCCACGGAAACTGGGCGGCCTGGTATATCGCCTTCCATCAGCCTGAACTGATCAGGGCTTATGTCTGTGTCGACGGTATCACCCAGTATCATGAACAGAAGGATCTGCCTGCTCCTTTAGCCAAGATGAGAGATCATGCGGAAGACTTTGTCGGCAATGAGGAGCTTCTGAAGAAGACGGCCTGGATGGAATACTGGCCGACCGAGAACCCGCAGAGACTGGCCAGAAGAAAAGCCAATTTTGAGGAGCATCTCGATATCCTGATGCACAGGAAGAAAGAGGAATTTGCCCTGCCGATGGCAGGTGATATGACGGGCTGCGAAGCCAAGAGCCAGAAGGAACTGCTGGAAAGACTCAAAGAGATCGATTTCCCGGTTATGATCTGGGAAGGCGGTCTGGATCCTCTGGCCACACCTGAAGCTGCTCTGGAAGTTGCCAAGGCGATCCCCGGCTGTCAGTATCTGATGTACCAGCATTTCGGACACGGTGCTGCCGATGAGATGCCGGAACTGGCTGCCAGGGACTGCGACCGTTTCTTCAAGGATGTTGAGGGAAGGATCTTATAAATGAAACTGCAGCCTGCGCTGATATTCGGCGAACATATGGTGCTCCAGCAGGGAACGAAGATCCCGGTCTGGGGAAGAAGCGCCAAAAACGATGAAGTCACGGTGGAACTGGGCGATGCCAGAGAGACAGCGATTGCCGTCAACGGCGAATGGATGGTGACACTGCCGGCTTTTGAAGCCTGTGAACAGACCGTGATGAGGATCTCTTCAAAACTGACGGGCGAGAAGATCGTCTTTGAAGATGTGGCGATCGGTGAAGTCTGGCTGGCCGGAGGTCAGTCCAATATCGAGTTCATCATGAAGTATGATTTCGATGCGCCTGAGACACTGAAAAGTAAAGATGATCAGGATCTGCGTTATTTCTGTTTCCCGAAGACTCCGTTTCTGGGTTATCTGGAAAAGGAGCCCTGCAGTGATCAGGGTTTCTGGAGAAGATGGGAAGGCGAAGAAAACAAGAAGATGTTTTCGGCAGTCGGCGCCTATATGGGGAAGATTTTAAGAGAAAAGCTCGATGTACCTGTCGCTGTCATCGGCTGCAACTGGGGCGGCACACCGGCGTCTGCCTGGACCTCGATGGAGGACCTGAAAAATAACGAAAAGCTCAAGAGAGTCCTGGAAGAGTATGAAAACAACTGTTCCCTGATCGACTGGAGAAAGTATATCGAAACTTCGGAACGTCCGATCCCGATCCCTACGGAAAAGCAGCTGGAATTTGAAGACCGTTTCATGATGGGCGAGGATATGAGCGAGTTCTTCAAGAACTTCGAGAATATGCCAAGACCCGATATCAGTGTCTGGTCGACATATCCTCTGGCGCCAAGAAGCGCCACGAGACCCGCCGGAGTCTACGAGATGATGCTGAAAAGAGTCGCACCGTATGCGATCAGAGGCGTCATCTGGTATCAGGGTGAAGATGACGATGCCAGGGGCTGGCAGGATTTCTACGATGAAAGCATGATCACGATGATCAGATGCTGGCGGAAACTGTGGGGCTTTGATTTCCCGTTCTATCAGGTGGAACTGCCGCCTTTTGAAGGTGTCGGCATGACCGGAGCCAAGGATTATGCCCTGATCCGTCATCAGCAGGCCAAGGCAGCTGTTTCTTTGGATGATGTCTATGACGTCTGCATCCTGGATGCGGGTGAAAAGCTCAATATCCATCCCCGTCACAAGAAGATCGTCGGTGAAAGGCTCGGCAGGATCGTGATGAAACATACTTATGGGGATGAGAGTCTGACTGCTGACTGTCCGATATTTGAAAAAGCGGAAAGAAAAGATGATGAGATCCTGATCCGTTTCTCAAACTGTGCCGATGGACTGGCCGAAAAAGGAAACTTAAGAGACAGGCTGTTTATCAAGTCCGGAGAGAAAGATCTGGATTATGAATATGAGATCAGAGGTGATGTCCTGAGAATGAAGGCACAGCTGCCTGTTGCTGCGGTCAGTGTGGAATATTGTGAGACCAATTACTGTCCGGCTGTTTTATTCAACAGTGAGGGAAATCCGCTCTTTGGTTTCAGATGTGAGGTGTGATCATGAAAATACAGGAAGTCATTGACAAGATACTGGCATATCATCCGCAGTTTCCCGAAGATTATGCGGGCTGCGATGAATTCAAGACCGGTGATCCGCAGGAAGAATGTACAGGTGTCGTAACAGCCATGGCGGCAAGCGTCGCTGTGATCAGAAAGGCCATTGAACTGGGTGCCAATCTGATCGTCGTCCATGAACCGACTTTCTATACTTCGGAAGACAAGGGCGGCTGGTACGAGACCTTCTCCAATGAAGTGTACGAAGAAAAAAGGAAACTGATCGATGAGAATCATATCACGATCTGGAGAGATCATGATCATATGCATGCCCATCATCCGGATGCGATCTTTACCGGTGTTTTAAGATATCTGGATTGGGAAGACAAGGCACTGACCGATTATGATACAGGCTCCTTTGCCCATTACTACGTGACAGTCACACCGATGAAACTGAAGGATCTTTGTCAGTATCTGTTTGAACGCATCGGCATGAACGGCTGCCGTATCATCGGTGATCCCGATGCTGTTGTTTCAAAGATCGCTATCGTGGGACATCTTTTCCCCGGCGAATATAAGCTGGCTGACGGTACGACAGGAGAATATTCGGTCAAGGTCATCGAGACCCTGGAAAAAGGGACCGATGTGATCATCCCGGGAGAGGTCGTCGACTGGACGGTACTGTCTTATATCAGGGATGCCAATGAACTGGGGAAAAACAAGGCGATGATCAATCTCGGCCACTTCAACTGGGAAGAACTCGGCATGAAGTACATGAAGGACTGGCTGAGTGAACTTGTGGAAAATAAAGTTCCTGTATACTATGTCGCACCCGGTGACATGTATCAGGTGATCGAGAGGAACTGATATGAAATTTGCGGAGCAGTTATGTGAAAGGACCGGATTCGTCTATGATCCGGATGCCTATCTTTATTACAAGGAAATAGACGGCTATCAGTTTGCGATGTCTTTCTACAGCAGTCAGTTTTATCTAATGAGCTGTGTCTGTCTTGACGGTGCCGTGCCTCAGGCCAAGCAGATCAAAAAAGATGTCAAAGAAAACGATGAAGTGAAAAAGGCGATCAAGGATGTCAGTGTTCAGGGTTACCGCACTGTGTATATCATCAAGCCGGCTTTTTCCCAGGCGAAACTGATCGAAAATATCTGCAAAGCGATCAGATTCGTTCCGGCTTACTACAGGGAAAAGGGTTATCAGAACTGCTGCGAATACTGCGGCAAGGTCATGGATACCGGCATCTACAAGTTCGGCAATGCCGCAAGATTCCTGTGCGATGATGACTACAGGACCATGTCGGAAAAGGTGTTTACGGCCATGGCGGAAGCGGAACAGGTCGAGGGCTCCGTACTGGCGGGAAGCGTCGGTGCGTTCTTAGGAAGCCTGATCGGCGCAGCAGCTATCGTGCTGTTCGGCCAGCTGGGTTTTGTCTCGGTATTGTCCGGTGTCATCATGGGCGTCTGCGCATTACGCGGATATGAGCTCTTAGGCAAGAAGATGAACGTTGCCGGAGTCATCATCAGCTGTCTGATCATGGTCGCCATGTGTTATTTTGCGAACCGTCTGGACTGGTCGATCGCCGTTGCCAGGGCTCTGGAATGGAATATCGCCGATGCGTTCATGCAGTGCGAGGATGTCTGCCGTTACAGCGAGGTGATCGGTTCCTATTATGCTTCGCTGGCGCAGATACTGCTGTTCACGCTGCTGGGTGCTCTTCCGCAGGCATTGAGTGCTATCAGAACCAGGAAAAATGAAACGATCGTTTCTGTCATAAGTGCTGCCAAGAAGGGGGTAGAAGAATGAAAGTAAAAGATTTATTGCCGCTGGCCGTTGTTCACGGAAGGACGGTCTATGATGAGGAAAAGGAAGCGCTGTTCTGCAACTGGAGCCTTTCCGGTCTGACAGTGGGTGTGAAAGGAACTTACCTGAAGGTGAAGGTCCTGGCCGATCCCGATCAGATCCCGGGCATGCCGGGGATGCCGCAGCCGCCTGCCGACTGGCCGTGCATCGGCTGTGCGTCGGGAGATGAACTGTTCTATCGCCACGAGTGTTCTGAGAATGAGGAAACACTGACAGTCTGGGAAAGCGAAGAAGAGAAATCACTTGAACTCAGACTGGTGAAGGTATCTGAGAATGCCAGAGGCAAACTGGGTATCGTCGAACTGGAAACAGACGGCGAATTCTTCAAAGTCGTCTGCAGCAAGCCGCGCATGGAGATCGTCGGCGATTCCATCACCTGCGGTTTCGGAAACGAAGCTCCGAATAACGCTTTTGAATTCAGGACGAGCGAGGAAAACGGCTGGATGACCTACGGTGCACTGGCTGCTAGGGAACTGGGCTATGATCTGAACATGGTCTGTGAGTCGGGCATTGCCGCAACCAAGCCGGAACATCCGCTGTTCCCGATGCATGCGATGGAAGATATCTACACCAAAACGGATGAGCTTTATGCAAACAAGTACGGCAAAGAAAACACGGAATGGGATTTTGAAAAGAATCACAACGATATCGTCGTGCTCAATCTGGGTACCAATGATACCACTCCGATCCGTTTCTACCGTGATTTCTGGGAAGTCGATCCGATGAACGATTATTTCCATGAAAGATACAAGGAATTTGTGAAGATGGTCAGAAAGGCCAACGGTCCCGATACGTTCATCTGCTGCACGATGGGACCGATGGAACATTATCTGTATCACCACATCAGAGACGTCGTTGAGGAGATCAAGGCGGAAACAGGCGATCAGAAGATCTGCAGTTTCGCCTATATTCCGATCAACGTCATGATGGAAGGATACGGTGCTGCCGGTCATCCCTCTGCCAAGACGCATCTGCGTATGGGAGTGGAGCTGGCCAACTATATCCGTAAATATGTACTGGGAGAAGGAAAATGCTGAAAGAAAAACTGGAACAGATCGATCTGAACGAATGGAAAGCGCCTGAGCTGAGGCAGGACATGCCTCACGGCGACATGCCGGGAGACAAGATCAAGATCGATGAGGGTCATGTGATCAAGGCGGAAAAGATCTTTCCGGCTCTGATCGGAAAGATGAAAGATTCCGATGCCGGAAGGCTCGTCATTTCCGTCTTCGGCGGATCCGGTGTCGGCAAGAGCGAGATCGCTTCTTTACTGGCTTATTATTTAAGGGAAGCAGGCGTCAATGCCTATGTCCTGTCGGGAGACAATTATCCTTTCCGCATCCCTCTGTATAACGATGCGGAGAGATTCTCGATCTTCAGGGCAAACGGTCTCAAGGGACTGGTCGAATCAGGTCTTTACAGCGAAGAGGTTCAGAAGAAACTGAACGAACTCTGGGAGAAGGAAACGGATCCCGATCCCAAGTCTGTCGAAACATATCCCTGGCTCAGTGAATATCAGAAGGCCGGAAGAAAGGCGCTGACTGAGTATCTGGGCACAAAGAAGGAACAGGATTATGATCAGATCAATGAGATCCTGTCCCAGTTCAAGTCCGGAAAGGAAAAGATCTGGCTCAAGCGCATGGGCAGAAGCGAGGAGGAACGCTGGTATGACGAGGTCGATTTCTCTGATACCGATGTTCTGATCATCGAATGGACCCACGGCGGAAACAAGAACATCAGCGGCATCGACATCCCGATCCTGTTGAATTCCACGCCGGAAGAGACCAGGGAGCACAGAAGGCTGAGAGCCCGTGACGGCAAGACGGATTCCGCTTTCACGACCATGGTCCTGGAGATCGAACAGGCCGAACTGGACGATCGGGCATCCAGCGCAGCGATCATATTATCCAAGGCGGGTGAATTCATGGATCCCGCATCATTCTAGGAGGTTTCATGGAAGAAAAGAAAATGGGCATCGGAACCCTTCTGAATGCTTACCCCGATTCTGTCGGCGGAAAGCTCTCCGATATCGTTTCTTTACTGAAAAAAGAGGAATTCAAAGATGTCTTCCGTTCTTTCTACATCCTGCCGAGCGTATTCAATACGGATCTCGACAGGGGCTTTTCGCTGATCAGCTAC
Source organism: Erysipelotrichaceae bacterium (assembly GCA_017454765.1). Taxonomy (GTDB): domain Bacteria; phylum Bacillota_I; class Bacilli_A; order Erysipelotrichales; family Erysipelotrichaceae; genus Colivicinus. Next base: position 54,606 of record JAFTCJ010000026.1, read on the forward strand.
GACATCAGTGAAACTTATGCGGATCCCAGGGACATCGATGATCTGCATGATCTCAACATCGATCTGATGATGGACTTCATCCTGAATCACATCTCCGTACTGTCACATCAGTTCCAGGACATCATCGCGAAGGGAGAGGAGTCTGAATACAAGGATTTCTTCATCAACTGGAACAGGTTCTGGGACGGCTGCGGTGAAATGAATGAGGAAGGCTACATCGTACCGGATCAGAAATACATCAAGGACATGTTTTTCCGCAAGGCGGGCCTGCCGATCCTGATGGTCCGCTTCCCGGATGGCAGGGATGTGCCGTACTGGAACACCTTCTATCAGGAGGTCATCTACAACAAGGTCGATCCGTTCGGACTGGTAAAGGAACTGGGCATGCAGTATGAGACGGCAGTCTCTGTCTCCGAGTGTGTCAATGAGGCTCTGGATCAGAAAAAGAAGATCGATGAGATCGATCTGGGTGAATGGCAGAAATATGAAAAAGAGGTAAAGGATTATCTCAATGCCCACAGATCTTATCTGGGTCAGATGGACCTCAATATCAAGTCGCCTCTGGTATGGGATTATTACCGCAAGACGCTGAAGAAGCTTTCCGACTACGGCGTGGCGATCGTCAGACTGGATGCCTTTGCCTATGCGCCGAAGGAAGTCGGCGAGAGAAACTTCCTCAACGATCCGGGCACCTGGGATCTGCTGCAGAAGATCGATGACATCGCATCCGAATACGGCCTGACACTGCTGCCGGAGATCCATGCGAGCTACGGAGAAAAGACATACAAGCTGCTGGCAGATAAGGGCTATATGGTATATGATTTCTTCCTGCCGGGTTTGCTGATCGACGCCTTTGTCAGGAAGAACGGTTTCTATCTGAAGAAATGGGCGGATGAGATCACTGAAAACAATATCCGTACCGTGAATATGCTGGGCTGCCATGACGGCATTCCGCTGCTGGATCTCAAGGGCCTGCTGCCGGAAGAGGATATCCAGAACGTGATCGATGCCGTCGTTTCCCGAGGCGGTTATGTCAAGGATCTGCACGGCGCCAAGAACGTCTACTATCAGGTCAATGCGACTTATTATTCGGCACTGGGCGAGAGCGATCAGCGCATGGAGATGGCCAGGGCGATACAGCTGTTCATGCCGGGCAAGCCGCAGATCTGGTATCTGGATCTCTTTGCCGGAAAGAATGACTACGAGGCAATGGAAAGAGCCGGTGTCGGCGGTCACAAGGAGATCAACCGCAGCAATCTGTCTCTGGAACAGGCAGAAGAGCTGTTGAAGAAGGATGTCGTGAAGAAGCAGCTGGAACTGCTGCGTTTCCGCAATACCTGTCCGGTATTCACGGAAGATGCGGATATCAGCGTGGACTGCGATGAATCACAGATGTCCATCACCTGGCAGAACGCGAAGGGAAAGGTGTCTCTGTTTGTGGATTTTGAGAAAGAGACTTACAGGATAGAGGAGGACTACTAATGGCATTTGACAAGATCAGAAAAATGATCACCACGGAAAACGGTGACATCTATTACGAATTTGAAGACAAGGGTTATCAGATCCTTTATACCCAGCCGGCCAACGAGATCCAGTCCAATCTGATCAACTACGGCTTTACGGGACCGACCTTACTTTGTTTCCCGGATAAGAAATGTGACTTCGTCGGACTGAAGAATCTGATCGATGAAAGCGGTCTGAAGAGAGTCGCGATGGAAAACGGTGTAGGCATCATCCTGGTCAATCCCAGGGGCGAAAACTGGAAGGATGAGGAGGCAGGTGCCTATGAGGCTGTGACCGGCAACCTGGGCATTGCCCAGATGAATTTCCGGGACGGTCTGGCGATCATGAAGAATGATGCGATCCCTGATGAACAGTCTTACAATATCCTGGGTTCCTGTGTCAGGATGTATGTCTACGGCTTCGGCAGCGGCGCCGATTATCTGGCAAAACACTATCTGAAGAAAGTCAGCGGCAACATCACGATGGGTGACCTGGGTTCTGCCGATGTCACACCGGTCTGTGTCACTTTAAAAGATCTTTCAGTGCTGCCTGAACCGGAGAATAACGATATCCATGTGGTCTCGATCAATAACGGCGATCAGGCCAATGCGATACTGAGAGGCAACTGCGCGGAAGTCCTGGTCAGAGAGGATATGGATCTGAAACGTGATTTCCTGGAATTCACGGGCAATTTCCGCCGCTGGGTCGGCAGGATCATGAAGGCCTACAACTATGAGGAAGAAGGCATCATTGCCAAAGCGGAATCGGTGATGCTTCCGATCGCTCCTGACAACGAGAGTTTCAGAAGAGGCATGCCTTTCATGAGAAACAAAGATCACAAGGTCGGTTATGTTACATTCTATGACAAGGATCTGGATGTGAAAAATGAGAAGCATCCGCTGATGCTGGTATTCCACGGCGGCGGTGATTCGGCTTATGCGACCGCATCCCTGGCGGAATGGCCGGAGATCGGACAGGAAGAAGGCTTCATCACAGTTGCAGTCGAGATGCACATGAAGGTCTCTGCTCTGGAAGTGGCCGAACTGATCGATCATCTGAAAGAAGAATATGCGATCGACGAGGAGAGAATCTATGCGACCGGTTTCTCGATGGGCGGCATCAAGAGCTGGGATCTCTTCCAGCAGTGTCCGGAGCGTTTCGCATGTCTGCTGCCGATGGATGCGGTGGATTATCCGGGCAATAACTGTTTCTTCTCCAAGACCGAAAACATCAATCAGGATGTCATGGTCCCGCTCTTCTATGTCGGCGGTGTGACTTCACCGTTGGTCGAGCTGCCGTGCCACGATGAAAGAGCGATCGCCAGGATGAAGTATCTCGCTGAGGTCAATGATCTGGTGAAAACATTTGATCTGAATATTGAAAACAAGGAAAACTGGAATGACCTGTTTGTCGGTGAGATGGGAGACAGAGTCGAGACGCTGCACGATGAGATGTTCCCGCAGAGCGACTACTATGCCCATTACTATGATTCCAAGGACGGCAACTGCTACACCTGTCTGATGGCGATCACCAATCACGGTCATGAGATCAGACCGTTCACCAACCGCTATGCCTACGGTTTTGCGAAGCGGTTCAGAAGAGTGGACGGAAAGATCGAAATACATGAAAAAGAAAGAAGTGTCTTAATCAAAGCAAAGCGGATCGACTGATCCGCTTTGTCTTTTTTTTTACTGATGATCGATCTCGTAGAAACGTATCCAGAGACCGTCTTCTTCCACGTTGCCGGTCCCGACGAACTGGTTTCTGTGAAGCACAGGTGCCAGGATCTTTGAATCGGTGAAGAAGGTCGGTACTGTCGTGAAGGATCTGGAAGGCTTGTTTTCCATCCAGCCGTTGTTTTCGATGTAGATGTGACAGTCGTTTCCTTCCTCGTCCTTTCCGGTCAGCACATAGCGGGCCGACATATGACGGACACCGGCCTGGTTGACGACCTGTGTATCGACGCCCCAGGGTTCGACGATCCCTTTGAAGGCTTCGCAGTCCACGGTCCCGGCGAAGGGTATCATCGATACCTCACCCAGTTCCGTGATCATGCGCAAGCCTTTTTCGGCGATGTCGATGTGGATCGCCAGAATGGGTTCCTTACTCATTTTCTTTGGGTGTGAAACGCGGAGCCCCGAACAGACGCACGACGTAGTTGTTGCTCAAGAGCTTGTCGTAGTAGTAATAGAATTTCTCCTGCTGTTCAGCCGGGATCATTTCAGAATTGTTGTTGAGATTGATGATATCGAACTTGTCTTTGTATTTCTTCCATTCCGGACGGCCTTCGCCATTGGGATCACCCGTTGCCGCAAAGCTGTACCAGTAGCCCTGGATGAGTTCCATAAAGTCGTAGTCCGCACCGACCCAGTGATAGGGGAAGAACGGATTGCGCTCGCCGTGATCGACTCTGCCGAAGACATAAGGCATTTCTGCACAGTGCGGAGAGCCGTCATTGTGTCCTCTTTCGGTCTCGTTTTCCTTGCTCATGAGCCAGATGAAGGCTTTGTTATTGCCTTTCTTATTGACGAGTTCACCCAGTTTGGCTGAACCTAACAGCATGATGTCGGAAGCGATGGTGGATACCTGTTTTGCCGCTTCGATATTGTTGGAAGCCGGATACCATCTCTTCATGTTCTCGGCGTTGTCCGGGAAGGCTTCTTCCAGATACTGATGGAAGGCTTCTACGGAGTATTCATCAACTTTGACGGCCGGGAATTCCTGGGCACAGGAGCCCATCAGGACATCGAAGTCGTTGAATTCGCCGTTATCCATGATCTCGGAATAGGGTTTCGGAATGAATTCGCCGTCCACACAGAACGAGAAGCCGAAGCCCATGGGTCCGATACCTTTTGATCTCTGGAATTCCTCGTATTTGTCGAAGAGTTCCCAGGCATCTTTTCTTCTGAGTTCATCGATGTCCTTGACGCCGATGTAGTTCATGTATTCGACACCGAGGTCTTCCATCTTCTTTCTCGGACCCGGCTGCATGAAGCCCCAGTAGATCGGTCCGGATTCAATGGATACTCTGCTGATGATGCCTTTCATCAACGGTGAGGCATGCAGAGCACCGGTTCCGGCTGCACCGCCTGACTGACCGGCAACCGTGATGCGTTCGGGATCGCCGCCGAATTTCTCGATGTTTTCTCTGATCCAGATGCAGGCTTTGCGCATGTCATATAATGCGTAGTTGCCGCTGGTGCCGCCTGCTTCCGCTGTCAGTTCGGGATGAGCGAAGAAGCCGAAGAAGCCCAGACGGTAGTTGATGGTGACGACAACGATGTCTTTTCTCTTGGCAAAGCCGATACCGTCACAGACGACTTCACAGCCTGATCCTGCGACCATGCCGCCGCCGTGGATCCAGACGAAGACCGGGAGTTTGTCTTCCGGTGTCTTTGCCGGCGTCCAGACGTTCAGATAAAGGCAGTCTTCCTCATACTGCGATGGTGCCAGAAACTGGGGAACACCGTGGACATTTGCAGGCAGATCTTCCTGTTCCATGACGTGCTGAATGGCGGCAGCGGAATACTGCGTTGCCTTTCTGACGCCTCTCCATCTCTCCGGATCCTGCGGATGACGGAAACGGAGATCGCCGACAGGAGGTGCGGCATAGGGGATACCCTTGAAGATCTTGACGTTTTCTTCGATATAGCCCTGAAGCCATCCCTGTTTGACTTGTACTTTTGCGTTTTCAAAGTTTGACATATATTTTCTCCTCCTTATTTATGATTTAAGAGATATTCGATGCCTTTGTAGGCATGAGGTGTCCAGAAATCCCAGTTGTGGATGCCGGGTCCTTCCTCATAGAAGAAGTCGGCTTTCTGTTTTCTGAAGAAATCACGAAGTTTATGATTCGGTTCCAGCAGGAAGTCTTCAGTGCCGCAGGCCATGTAGATCTTCGGGTTGGGAACACCTTTCTTTTTATTTCGCTTATACAGAACTTCCGGATTGTGATCGGATTTTTCGGCCTTCTGCAGATCGCCGAAGGCATTGACATAGTATTCATAGTTGGCCATTGTCTGATCGCCCATGTCCGGTTTCATGTCTTTCAGATGATAGATGATCAGTGCCGATGACAGGGCCATGATACCGCCGAAGGTCTCCGGATACATCAGTCCGGTATGTAAGGCACCGAAACCGCCCATGGACAGGCCGCCGATGAAGGTGTCTTCTTTTTTCATGGCGATATGGAAGGTGTCGCGCAGATAATTGACGAGATCTTCACCGATGAATTCACAATAGTGATGGCCGGTGGCTTTCTTGTCCAGATAGAAATCAAGACCGCCGCTGGGCATGACGACATTGAGATTGTATTTCAGTGAGAAATCAGCTGCTGCCGAATTGTAGAGCCAGTCGGTGCAGTCACCGCTGTAGCCGTGCAGCAGGATGATCGTTTTTGCCTTGCGTTTGTAGTACGGGTTGTTGAGTTTCAGGAAATCAGGCAGATTTTTGTCTGCTAGATGAATGTAGAATTCACCGTTCCTGCCAAGGGCATTCGATCTGAATTTTACAAAATGGGTAGACATTATAAAAACTCTCCTTCAGTATCATTTTAGAAAATAGAGCGTTTCCTTTTATATCAAAAATGTGTCATGGGCTTTTGACTTTCACTTTTTTGAAGGGTATAACTGTAATTATTTCTATAAATCGATGTGTTTTTTTTGAAAGAAATCACTGTCTGATCTGTGTTTAAATTATGCTATAGAAAGGAATTTCTAAAAGGAGAATAATATGAAAAAACTTTTTGTTCTTTTATTGACAGTTCTTATGCTCTTCTCCGTTGCTGCCTGCGGCAAGAAAGAAGAAGGCGGAAGTGAAGAAGTACCGACAATCACTCTTGATATGTCAACACTCTTCATCGTTCCTTCTCTCGAAGCAACTCAGAAGGTCGAAGATCAGCTCAATGACTACCTGCTGAATACCCTTCACGAAGACTTCAAAGTCCATCTCGTGATCACAGCAATCGGTGACTACTTCCAGAAGATTCCTATGGAACTCGCCAGCGGCGGTGAAGATGCACCGGATGTCGTACAGGTATTCGCAGTTTCCGACTGGGCTAACCAGGGTTACATCCTTCCGTTGGATGACTACCTCGGAAACGAGCTCAAGGGCACTTATGAATTGATCAAGCCGATCATGGGCAACGGCAGAGTTTCAGGCAAGACTTATATGATGCCTCGTTACTTTGGTACTGTTCTTGACTGGAAGTGGATCTACAACAAGGAACTCGTTGATGCTGCCGGCATCGATGTATCCAAGATCAATGACCTGGACACTTTAGGCGATGCACTTGCTGAACTCAAGGTCAAGTATCCTGATGAGTACTTCCTTGTTTACTGCAACCAGTTCGACAGAATCCTCCAGTCCAAGTACAAGACTTCTCAGGTAGGTACTTACACAGCTACTGTCGGTGACGACACGACTCTGTACAACTACTATGAGACTGATGCTTTCAAAGAGGCTATCTACAAGGCATATGACTTCCGTCAGAAGGGCTATGCAGATCCTGAAGGTTCCGCAAATACTCTGTCTCATGACGCTGTTGTCATGGGCGGTTCTTCAAAGGGCGTTATCATGGGTCACTCAAACGATGTTGATTCCATCGCTGCAATGTTCACCAAGACAGCTGACTATGGCGACGGCCAGACTCATGAATTCGGTGCTGTTACGATCGCTATCGACAACCTGGCTACAGATACATTAGGTATCGGTATCGCTCACTACTGCAAGAATCCTGACAAGGCAGCTAAGTTCATCAACCTGCTTTACACGGATCAGTTTGTATGGGATACAATCATTTACGGTGCTGAAGGACAGGACTATGAATGGAATGAAGATCATACTATGATCAGATATCCTGAAGGCTTAGACTTCAACTCTGTACCTTACAACTGCATTTACTCCTGCGGTATGATCGGTAACGGTTTCGACTTCTTCCTCCAGCAGGAAAGCGGAAACGAGTCCGGTTCTAACGGTGAATACGGAAAGATCCTGTTCGAATCTGCAGCAGTACCTCCTCTCTACGGTTTCATTCCTGACAGCACAAATGTCATGAACGAAGTAACAGCTGTTTCCAACGTTGTTGAGCAGTACACCAATGTTCTGACCTATGGTGATGTCAATCCTGATGAGAGATATCCTGAATTCCTGCAGGCTCTGAAGGATGCCGGTATCGACAAGATCGTTGCTGAATACCAGGCACAGGCTGATGCTTGGCTGAAAGGCTAATCGTTAGTTTAAATCTATAGAAAAAAGCGGATGGCTACGGCCGTCCGCTTTTTTGTATAATGAAATAAGGAATATGAAGAATTCATTCATACGGAAAGTTGCCATACTGCTGACGGGTGTACTGATCACTTCGCTGCTTTTTTTTGTGGCGATGGCTTTCACATACAAGATATTTTATGAACAGAGCGTCATGAATATTGCCGAAAACGTTGCTGTCAACTGGACCAACGACATCGACCGGCGTCTGAATACGATCTATGAACACATTTATGATTTAAGTGCAACCATCTATAATAAAACAGCTGTTCACAGCGGCTCCGAGCAGATGGACATGAAAAAAAGGATAGAGATTCAGGACGCTACCAATTCCAAGCTGATGGCTTCCGCCGATCTTTCCGTTGTCTTTGTGAAAGATACGGAAAGCGATCTGTATTTCTATTATGGCAACAGCACACTGTCTCAGGCTCAGAACAGTGCTCTGAAGCTGTTCGTGCAGCAGTATTGTCTGGATCATAGCTCTTCGATCAACAACAAGAACTGGGAGATCGTGAGTGTTTTGAACTGCAGCTATTACTATAAGGCTGTGAAACTGGGAAAATACATCATCGGTGCCATGAGTGACTGCAAGACCTTCAGGCTCAACGACACGCCGGATTCCCTGATGAACGATACCTGCCTGATCATGTCCGGAGAGGATCTCTTCCTTTGCCAGGGCAATGAGGAGCTCAAAGAGATCATAGAAGAAGGCAGGGAAGGTTCTTATATTTCCGGTGCTTATGCAGTCTGTGTGAATGGGCAGAAATATTCCGATGCCAAAACAGTCTATGTCAGAAAAAGCGAAGGCATCTCCATTCCCTGGAAGATCGTATCGATCTTTCTGATCGCCGACAGCGCCCTCTGTGTGCTGCTGGTGGGTCTTTCCATATATAATCTGAACCAGAAGGTCAGGATTCCTATCAGGGAACTGGTCAGTGCTGACAAGAAGCTTTCAGACGGCGATTTTGATTATAAGCTGAACCTCACGGATGCCGGAAGCAGCGAGTTTGAGGAACTGTACTCGAGTTTTAACGACATGTCCGACAAGATCGGCAATCTGACGATCGAGACCTATGATGCCGAGATCAAGAGACAGCAGAATCAGCTGAAGATGCTGAGGGCACAGGTCAAGCCGCATACTTTCTTAAATGCGATCAATACGATCAACAACATGACTTATACCGGCAAGCCGGAGGATATCAGAAAATATATCGCAGCCTTCGCCTCATTTACCAGATACATGATGTACAAGGCGAAGGACTGGACTTCTTTAAGGGATGAGCTGAACAACATTGAAAGCTATGTCAGCATGCAGAAGATCAGATTCCCCAACAGCATCGAGTTCACCTATGACTGTCCTGCACAGATGCTGGAAGAAAACATTCCTTATCTGATCCTCTTCTCACTGGTCGAGAATTCTTTCAAGCATGCCATGACGCTGGTGAACACGATGTATGTGACGATCACCGGTGAATATTATGAGGAAGAGGGTTTCAAGGGGATCCGTCTGATCGAAGAAGACAACGGACCGGGTTTCTCCAAAGAGGCTCTGGAAAAACTGATCAGCGCCGAAGAGGATGATCCTTTCACCAAGGAACACCTCGGTCTGACCAATGTGCGTTATTCACTGAACCTGATCTATCAGCGGGATGATCTGCTGAGGATCTCAAATAAGAAAGAGGGCGGAGCCCATATCGAGCTTCTGATCCCTGAAACGGAGACAGATGATGAAATTACTGGTATGTGATGACGATATATCGACGATCGATGTCATTCAGAGTCAGCTTGACTGTTCACAGCTGGGGATATCCAAGATCCTGCGTGCCTACAACGGGCAGATGGCCATGGATATTTTCGATGAGGAACATCCCAAACTGATCCTGTGCGATATCGACATGCCTGTGGCCAACGGCATCGATGTGCTGGAACATGTTTATGAAGCCGACAAGGATGTCGAGTTTTCCTTTCTGACCTGTTATGAGAAGTTTGAATATGCCAAAAAGGCGATTCAGTACGGTGTCACCAGCTATCTGACCAAGCCTTTTGATCTGGAAGAAGTCAAGGTCTGTATCCAGCAGATGATCGCCAACGCCAGGAAGAAGCAGGAGGCCGGAAAGATTGCTTCGAGGTCTCAGTATGATTCCCTGATGTCTTCGATCTTAAGACAGGCCAGCGACGGTGTTCTGGGAACCAGCCGGGATATCGTCAATGCGGGACTGAGGCTCAACGGTGTCGATTTTGATGCCGACAGCAAGTGGCGGATCGTCTTTACCTGTTCCGACATGACGGATGCGATCCGCAAGACCTGGAACAAGGAACTGCTGGTATTCACTGCATCCCGTATTCATGATGAGGCGCTTCTGGAATATATCGGCTCGGCTCATACGGTCGTCAATTCGGATGACCGTTTCCTGTGGTGTTTCTGTTTCATCCAGGGACTGATCGATGACGAAGAGCTGAAAAAGCGCTGTGAGAAGCTGATATCATTCTGCGAAGACCATATGTCTTTAAGACCGGTGGCACTGATCTCCGATCCCTTCAGTTTCTATGAGGCCAGCAACGTAGTCTGCGATCTTTACGATCAGATGCGCAAGATCCGTTATTTCTCCGGCAGGATCTTCTTCCAGAACGAGCAGTTCAATTATGAAGTGAAAGACGATATCGGTCTCAATGAGAATCAGATCTTATGGTATCTGAAAAAGAGAGATGAGAGCGGCTATCGGGAATACATCGATTCTCTGCTGAACCGGATCGAATGCACACAGGAGAATCTCGATCAGTTCAGGAAGGAACTGATCAACATCTTTGTCACGTATTTCCGGGACAACGGCATGAGTTCCAATTTCATCTTCATGAATCCGCAGATCATGGCCGCCGATGAAAAGGCGACCGAAAGCCGCATGCAGATGGCGAATTATACGGATATCCTGTTCTCCGTCCAGCAAAGCAAGCTGCAGGAGTCGATCGATTCGGAGGACATCATCGTCAGAGCCAAGAAATACATTGACGAGAATTTCCGGGAGAACATCGACCGCAACGATGTGGCAGCCGTTACTTTCGTCACGCCCAACTATCTGTCCAAATTATTCAAAAACAACATGAACATGAACCTGAGGGAGTACATCAATCAGCTCAGGATCGAAGAAGCGAAGCGGCTTCTTCTGTCGACGTCGATGTCGGTCTCGGAGATCGCTTCCTATGTCGGTTATTACAATATTTCTTATTTTTCGACAGTCTTCCATAAGCAGGTAGGCATCAGCCCCTATGACTGGCGCAACCAGAAGGGAAACGGAAATGAAACTGAGTGAGATGCTGAAACAGGACAGAAAAAAGTTTTCTGAGCTGCCTGATAGCAAAAGCAGGATGAATTTCATCTGGGATTACTACAAGATCCCGATCATCGCTTTTTTAAGCGTTCTTGCGATCGCGCTGATATCTCTGTTGAGCAATATCGGTCATCAGGGCATCTGCATGTATGCCCTGCTGCTGAACAACGATTCCCTTGTGGTCGAGTGCGACGATACGGTCTTTGACAGGATCCTGCAGGAGAGTGATTTCAATACCAGAGGAAAGAAGACGGACGTCAATGCGCGTTTTTCCTTGGGCAGGGAGCTGAATGAGAATGCAGACATCGAGACACTGCAGGTACTGACGGCACTGTTCACCGTCAGCGATCTGGATCTGTATGTCGCCGATCAGTATTACTTCGATTATTTTGCGAAAGAAGACGGCTTTGCGGATCTTTCGCTGCTGATCGATAAGGATCTCATAAACAGGAACGAAGACGATCTTTACTATTACGTCAATGATAACGGTCAGCGTACACTGGCAGGTATCATCCTGCATGAAGGTTCGCCGGTCCATGAGGCAGGCTATTATCACAACGATGTCATCATGGGAGTGGTCGCCAAGGCAGAGAATCTGGATGCGGCTCTGGCTTTCGTAAAGCAGATACTGACGGATAGAAATTGACAAACGCAGTGTACTTTTTTAAATGAAGGAAGAGGCGGGTTTCCGCTACTATGAAATTATGGATAATTCTATCAGGTAAGGAGGATCTTATGTCTGAGAAAAAGGCACATGATTCAGAGTTTGATGATATTCTGGCAGAACAGAAAAAGCTCCGGGTCAAAGAAAAAATCAAGAATGATCTACCGCTGTATCTGATGATGCTGCCGGGAATGATCTATCTGATCTGCAACAACTATCTGCCGATGTTCGGTATCCTGCTGGCTTTCAAGAGGATCAACTATGCAATGGGCATCCTCAAGAGCCCGTGGGTCGGTCTTTCAAACTTTGAGTATCTCTTCAAGACCAAGGATGCTTTTATCATGATCAGGAACACCATCGCCTACAATGCAGTGTGGATCGTCATGGACCTGGCAATCGCCGTCTTTATTGCTTTATGCATGAACGAGATCGCTCAGAGAAAGATCGCCAAGGTCATTCAGCCGATCATCTGCTTCCCGTCCATGGTTTCGGCGGTTATTCTGTCGTTCCTGGTCTATGCATTCCTTTCACAGAGCTACGGTTATCTGAATACAGTATTCTTCAAGGATAATCCGGTCCAGTGGTATACCACAGCCAAATACTGGCCGTTCATCCTGACCATCGTTCATATCTGGCAGGGTGCAGGTCAGAGCTCAGTCATCTACATGGCCAGCATCGGCGGTATCGACAAGGGTCTTTATGAGTCGGCAAGGATCGACGGTGCGACCAAGTTCGAGCAGATCCGCTACATCACACTGCCTCTGCTGAAGCCGATGATCATCATGATGCTGCTGCTGTCAATCGGACGTATCTTCAACTCAGACTTCGGTCTCTTTTATCAGGTACCGCTAGGAAACGGCATGCTGTACGATACGACGCAGACGATCGATACCTTCGTTTACCGGGCATTGATCATCAACAATAACGTCGGTCAGTCTTCGGCGGCCAGCGTTTTCCAGGCCATCATCGGATTCGTACTGGTAATGATCTCCAACCTGCTGGTCAGGAAGATCAACCCGGAGAACTCACTGTTCTAGGAGGTTAATATGGCTAAACATAAGAATAAAATACAGCTGATGAAGGGTGAGGCCGGCTTCCATTATCTGGCGCTGGTCGTCATGATTCTGCTGATGCTGTTCTGTGTCGTTCCGCTGGTCCTGATGCTGACGGTCTCACTGTCATCTGAAGCTTCACTGGTAAAAGGTTACCGCTTCATTCCGTCTGCCTGGTCTCTGGATGCCTATCTGTTCATGTGGGCCAAGAGAGCTACCATCCTGCGTGCCTACGGTCTGACGATCGTCATTACCATCGTCGGTACGATCATTTCCCTGATCATGACCTCCATGTTTGCTTATCCTCTGTCAAGGAAGGATTTCAAGCCGAGAAATGTCATCGCGTTTATTCTGTTCTTCACGATGCTGTTCAACGGCGGCATGGTCGCATCATATATGGTATGGACCAGACTCTTCCATATCAAGGATTCCCTGTGGGCTTACCTGCTGCCGGGTTCCCTGATGGGCGGCATGAACGTCCTGCTGGTCAGAAACTACTTCAATGCGAATATACCTTATTCCATCATTGAAGCTGCCAGACTTGACGGTGCCCATGACTGGACCATCTATTCCAAGATCATGGTCCCGCTGTCAAAGCCGATCATGATCACCATCGGCCTGTTCTCTGCTCTGGGTTACTGGAACAACTGGACAGCCGGTATCTACTACATCAACAACCCGAAACTTTATACGATCCAGGTCTACCTGAAGAAGCTGATGGATTCCATCCAGTTCTTAAAGACCACCGACCTTTCCAACGAAGCAGTCCTGCTGGCACAGCGTTCACTGCCGACCGAATCCGCACGTATGGCAGTCGCCATCATTGCCCTGATTCCGGTCCTGATCGTCTATCCGTTCATCCAGAAGGAACTGATCAAAGGTATGGTCGTCGGCGGCGTCAAGGGTTAAGGAGCACAGACAATGAATTATCGCAAACCTTTTGAGCATGCGACGCCTGAAGAAATGGGCGTCAGCAGTGCTCTGATACTGGAATATATTGAAAATCTGGAAAGATCTCAGACCGAAATGCACGGTCTGATGATCATGCGTCACAACAAGATGATCACCGAGGGCTGGTGGACTCCTTACGGACCCAATCTCCGTCACGGTCTGCAGTCTCATACCAAGACCTATGCGGCCACCGCTGTCGGTATCGCCTATACCGAAGGACTGGTAAAGCTTGATGAAAGGATCATCGACATCTTCCCGGACGAATCTCCGGAAGATCCCAGTGAAAATCTCAAGCTTCTGACAGTCAGAGATGTATTATGCATGGGCTGCGGCATGGATACCATGCCCAGACCTTCCAAGGACTGGATCAGGGACTTCCTGGCAACTCCGGTCAATCACAAACCGGGCACGACTTACATGTACAACTCCACCGGTTCCACGCTTTTAGGTGCGATCGTACGTCAGAAGACCGGTCTGGGTCTCTTCGATTATCTCAAACCGCGTCTGTTTGACAAGATCGGCATCAACTACGACAACCTGCGCTGCATGTGCATGCCTGACGGTATGGAAGTCGGCGGCGGCGGCATGTATGCGACGACCGAAGACAACTTCCGTCTGATGAAGCTCTATGCCGACGGCGGTGTCTGGGAAGGCGAAAGGATCCTGGCTGAGGATTATGTGAAACTGGCAACGACGAATCAGAACGATTCTGCGACTGAGTCCATCAACAATCCGGAAGCTTCTGACAACTTCCTGGGCTACGGTTTCCAGATCTGGATGTGCAAGCCGCACCGCGCCTACAGAGCTGACGGTGCCATGGGTCAGTTTACGATCGTACTGCCTGACCAGGATATGGAGATCGCCATCACCGAGACGGCAGTCGGAGCACACTGGGCACAGAGTACGCTGGATATCACCTGGGACTTCATTGAGAAGATCAGCCAGAGCGAAGCTCTGCCGGCAGATGAAGAGGCCTATGACAGACTGTGCAGGAAGCTTCACAGACTCAACATCGGCAATCCGGAATGTCAGCCGTTTTCTCCGACAGTCGAAAAGATCAGCGGAAAGAAATACAAAGTCAGCAGCGGCGATCTGACGCCGTTCGGATTCAACTTCATGACCGGTCAGAAAGCTGACGGTATCGATGTCTTCTCTCTGGATTTTGATGATTATGGTTTCGTCTGGAACTTCGTCACCAGATCCGGAAGAGAGGAAAAGATCAGATTCAGCACCAGCGGTACAAGATTCACAAATCTCTTAGGCAAGAAGGAAGACATGACTCAGCTTTATCTGGGTGATGCTTACTGGAAAGATGAGAATACCCTGGTCATGCACGGACGCTGGGTCGAGACCTGCATCCAGGATACTTATGTGCTGAAGTTTGACGGAGACAGTTTAAGTGTCGAACCTGATAATAATTCAGCCTTCCGGTTCTTCAAACCGGAACCGATCGTGATCGAAAAACTGTAAAACAAAATGGTCCACGAAGGTGGACCATTAATTAAGAAGGGATATTATGGGAAAAAGATTTGATGCGCTTTTGTTTCCGGGATTCAAGACAAAAGCATTTACCTTGAGTTATGACGACGGCGTCATACAGGACCGCAGGCTTGTAAAGATCTTCAACGAACATCAGGTCAGGTGCACGTTCAATCTCAACTACGGCACACTGGACCATGAAGAGATCATTCCTTCTCCAAGCGGAAGGAAAGTCGATATCTCCCGGGTAAAGAAAGAAGAGGTCTTTTCACTTTATGAAGGACATGAAGTCGGCGGCCACGGTCTTTATCATTCCGACATTGCTTCCCTGGGTTCGCCTTACGCCATGTACGAGATCATCGAAGACAAGGCGGGACTGGAGTCTCTGGTGAAGAAACCATTAAGGATGTTTGCCTATCCCTTCGGTATTTTCGATGATGAACTGAAAGATCTGCTGAAGAAAGCCGGATACAAGGGCGCCAGAACGATCAGGTCGACACATTCTTTTTCCCTGCCTGAAGATCCCTATGAACTGAATCCGACCTGCCATCACAATGATGAGAAACTGATGGAACTCGCAAAGGATTTTATCGAAAAACCTTCTTTCAGGACACAGCTGTTCTATGTCTGGGGTCATGCCTATGAGTTTGACGGAGCCGATAACTGGCAGAAGATGGAGGAATTTGTTTCCTATATCAGCGGCCATGAGGACATCTGGTATGCGACCAATTCCGAGATCCTTTCATATATGGAAGCTTATCAGAAACTGGAATACAGCGCTGACGGTTCGATGATCTTCAATCCGACATCAACGGATATTTACCTGATGACTTCTTTCAGGACCAGAGAATGTCTGAAGGCCGGGGAACTGACATACATACAGGAGACAGGTCTCTAAGATGAATTACAACAATCCTTTCATCAAGATGCTGGAAAGTGCTGCCAACATGCTGATCGTCAGTTTTCTGTGGCTGCTGTTTTCGCTTCCTCTGGTCACTGTCGTTTCTTCATCAGCGGCACTGTTTCACACCACCAACAAGATCATCTTCGGACCGGGAAGAGGGAAAGGTGTCTTCAAAGATTTTTTCGATTCCTACAAGGAGAATCTGATTCCGGGCATCAAGCTGAGTCTGATCATCCTGGTCTGCATCGCTTTTGTTGCCGAGGGACTGTGGACCGGCTATCAGATCTGGAGGATCAGTATCTGGGGCATGCTTTATATGATGCTGGGCATACTGATCACTTTTGTTTTTGTGATCACGCTCGTCCATATCCCGCCGGTACTGTCGAGATTCGATGCGCCGATATCATCAATCATCCGCATGGCTGTCTATTTTGCGATCCGCAAGCCGCTTCGTTCGATACTGTTTGCGTTCCTGTTTCTGGCCATGATCTATTCGATCGAAGCGTTCCCGCTGGCTTTACTGATCGTGCCGGCAGTCTATGCCGATCTGATCAGGGGACCTTTGGATAAAGATATGACCCTCTTTGCACAGGAACACGATCTGGAGAAAGACAGCGAGCAGGAGCAGGAGGAAGAACTTTTGGAAGAAGAGGGTCTTTCGGCACTTGATCTGGAAGAAAGATTTGCGAAAGAAGAAAAGAAAGGGAAGGATCAATGACACGCATCGTTCTGCAGGATGTGACCATGATTTATCCGTTTGAAAAGGTAAGCGGTCTTTTCGACAGGAAGCAGAAGAAACTGATCCTGGAACAGCAGAAAAACATGCCTTACACTTCCAATGAAGGTGTCATCGCCCTTCAGCATTTCAGCAGTGTCATCAATGACGGTGAATTCGCCGTCATATTAGGCCCTTCCGGTTCGGGCAAGAGCACTTTGCTCAGGATCATTGCCGGTCTGGAAAGACCGACACTGGGAAAAGTGTATTTTGATGATGAAGAATATAACAATGTGAAGCCTGAAGACAGGGATGTGGCGATGGTCTTTCAGAATTATTCCCTGTATCCCAATCAGAGCGTCTATGAGAATATCTCCTTTCCTCTGCAGGTGAAGCACACACCGCGGGAAGAGATCGACGCAGAAGTGAAGAAGATCTGCGAGCTGCTTGGATTGAGCAGAAAACTGGAAAGTCTCCCGCAGGATCTTTCCGGCGGTGAAAAACAGAGGGTGGCGATCGCCCGTTCGCTGATCAAAAAACCTTCAGTTCTCCTGCTGGATGAACCGTTCTCCAATCTCGATGTCATCATGCGCCGCAATCTGCGCACTCAGCTCAAGAAGCTGCATCAGGCTTACCATACGACTTTTGTCTACGTGACACACGATCAGTATGATGCGCTTTCTTTGGCAGAGAAGATCATCATCCTCAAAGACGGTATCAAACAGATGGATGACAGGGCAGCGGAAGTCTTCCTTCATCCCGTCAACCGTTTCTGTGCGGAGTTTGTTTCCTCCCCGATCATGAATATCTTTGAAGATGTCGAGGTGAAAAAGGACAGTTTCTCTCTGTTTGGCAAGCAATATCAGCTGACGCCTTCACGGAAGAAACATCTCGGCAAAGAAAAGAAAGTGACAGTAGGCATCAGGGGAAGCAACATCCATGCCGGCAAAGAGGGCATCGAAGCTGTCGTGGACTATACGGAAGTCATCGAAGCGGATCTGATCATTCATGCAAAGATCGATGATCAGCGTTTTGTGATCGCTGAGAAATACAAAGAAGATAAAGAGACCCGCTATCTGCAGGGTCAGAAGATATATGTGACTTTTGATGAAGACTGTTTCCATCTCTTTGATGAAAACGGCGACAGGATATAGGAGGAGAAAGATGCTGGATATCGTAAATACCAGATACGGAAAAGTGAAGTCAGTTGCATCCAATGCCGGATATGCGCTGTTTCGGGGCGTTCCATATGCCAGGCCTCCTGTAGGCGAGAGGCGTTTCAAGGCACCGGAAGAACCCGAAGCCTGGGAAGGTGTCAGGGTCTGTGATACTTACGGTCCTGCGTGTGTGCAGTTTGACCGCTGGGATACCGCTACCGATGATGTCACCGATGACAGCGGTCATCCGTATATCAGGATCAAAAACTATCCTTATCCGCCGAAGATGTCAGAGGACTGTCTTTATCTGAATATCTATACGCCGGCGGAAAGTGAAAATGATAAGTTGCCGGTCATGATGTATATCCACGGCGGCGGCTGTCAGCAGTGGTACGGTTCCGATTATGAGTATTGCGGAGACAAATTCTGTGAAAAGGGCTGCATCCTCGTCAATATCACATACCGGCTCAATGTCTTCGGTTTCTATACCAGTCCGCTGCTGGATGCAGAAGCGCAATACGGCAGCAGCGGCAATTACGGTCTGCTGGACCAGATCGCTGCTCTGAAATGGATCTATGAGAACATCGATCATTTCGGAGGCGATCATGAAAACATCACTGTCTTCGGCCAGTCATCCGGCGGCCGTTCGACCTTATGTCTTCTGTGTTCTCCTTTGACCAGAGGCATGATCCGTCATGTATCGATACAGTCAGCGGGAGGGATCGGACGTTTCATGTCCGACCGCAGCAAGGAAGAATGCAACAAAGCAGGTGTCAGATTCATGGAATCCGTGGGTTGCAGGAGTATTGAAGAGATGAGACAGCTGCCCTGGGAGGTTCTCAGGGACGCAAATGACAGACTTGGTTTCCATGACGGTTTCAATATCTGCGAAGACGGATATGTACTGCCGAAGAGCGTTGACGAATGCTTTTTCGCTGATCAGCTTCCGGAGAATGTCGATATCATCATCGGCTGCACGGCTGATGAAGGCCCCAACGGGAAGCGATCGATCTTCGGTTTCAATATGCAGACCCAGATCAGGGAACTCTGCGATGTCTTCAGCAGGAATCATCCGGGAAGGATCTTTGCCTATGTCTTTGATCAGACACAGCCCGGAGATGACGTGGGCGTTCCGCACTCCTGCGACAACCGTTATCAGTTCGGCACACTGGACGGATCGTGGAGACCTTATACGGAAGAAGACCGGCATCTGAGCGATGAAATGCTGGGATACTGGTCCAACTTTGCGAAGACAGGCGATCCCAACGGTGAGGGTCTTGAGACATGGGAAGCCTATGATGAAAACAAGCAGTTCCTGTGGCTGAAGGGATCAGGTTGTTTGATGAAGTGAATTTCTGTTGTATAATAGTGACATGGCTAAAAAAAGCAAGAAAAAGAAAAAAGGCAGTATCATTTCAAAACTGATCTCCATCGTTCTGATCGTTGCGGCGATCACGATCCTGACCAGTGTTCTGGAAAAGATATATAAGATGTTCACCCTGCAGCAGCAGGCGAAGGTCGTTGAAGCAGAGCTGGAAGCGCTGCGTGATGAGAATGCTTCTCTGACCTCGACCAAGGAGAAGCTGGAGGATCCGGAGTATGTCCAGACATATGCCAGGGGTGAATATATGTTTTCCAAGGGAGATGAAAAGGTATTCTATCTGCCCGGAGACTAAAGAAATCATATTGTTATGATTAAGGCGGCAGGAATGCCGCTTTTTTTCTGCAAAAATGAAGAAAAGAAAAATAGTACAATGATAATGGAACAAAGGAACAGGGTAATCAGAATGGAAAAAAGATTGAAGAGAGAACCGATCTATGACGGCAAAGTCATCCATGTTTTCAGGGATACAGTCGAGATCGATGACGGGAAACAGGCCTATCGGGAAATCGTTGAACATAACGGCGGTGTCTGTATCGCCCTAGAGAAAGACGGGACTTATTTCATGGTCAGCCAGTATCGCTATGCACTGGGAAAACAGATGCTGGAATTTCCGGCCGGCAAGATCGAAAAAGGAGAGGATCCCGATGATGCGATCCTGAGAGAAGTGATCGAAGAGACCGGATATCAGGCGGAAGGGATCAGAAAACTGGGAAGCATCATTCCGACCTGCGGATATTGCACGGAACGGATCCATCTGTATTATGCCAAGGCAGGAAAGAAGCTCGGCCAGCATCTTGATGAGGATGAAAGGATCGATCTGCTCAGATATACACCCGAACAGATCAGAGAGATGATCAGAAACGGCGAGATCGACGACGCCAAGACGATCGCCCTGATGTATCATCTGGAGGCCGAAGGAAAAGATGCTTGATTTTGAGAAACTGATCAGCGGACCGCAGGGCGGAAAGGATCAGGTTGAAGCATATCTTCTTGATTTCTTTTCAAAGAAAAACCGGAAGGATTATCAGATCGATCCCGATACCGATGAGGATCAGAGAAAAGCGATCCGGATCATGTTTGAATCAAAAAAGGATCTTCCGGAAAGAGCTGAACTGGCTCTGTCTCACGATCCTCTGTGCCTGGAGGCTTTCTTTGTCTATTACCTTTTAAGTGAAGATGTCTTTGTCAATTACCGTTTCAGATCTTACTATGATCAGATCAGTCATTTCGGCGATCTTTCAGATTATCAGAAAAAGTGTTATCTGAAGATCCTGGATTTTTATGTGGAATTCCTTCTGGATATCGGCAATTATACTACGGCCATCAAGGTACAGAAACAGATCCTGAAACTGGGCGGAAAAAGCGAAAGAGATATCGACCGTCTTTGTTTCATGTACTGCATGATCGAAAAGGCGGATGATCTCTACAGGCTTTATCTGGATCAAGCATTTAACGCCTATGATTATCTGCTTCTGATCGTGACCCTGCTGAAGCATGAGGATACTCTGAAGGCGGCGGAAGTCGTTGAAGACATGCTGAAGAACGTGAAGTATGCGGAATATCTGGATCATCTCTGGGACCTGGATGAGAAGGACAGCGAACAGGAAGCTTTCTATCAGACCGTGGAGGACTGCTACGAATATATCAGCGCTATTCCGGATTTTTTCACTTTCATCAGCCAGGTGCATCATCCTGTTGCTGAAGAGTGAAAGTGCTATAATAGGGATAACATGAATATTGATATTGAGAAAATCAGGGAAGTAAAGGAAGAACTGGATGCATTGAATCCCAATGATATCCTTTATATCGAAGAAGACGGAAAGGCGAAGTATGCGGTCGTACCGATCGAGCTTTTTGATCAGCTTGAGGACGTCCTGACGATGATGAACACGCCTTTTGATACTTCGGTGAGGATCGCTGCACCCGATGAGATCGACCTGACTTACGACGAGTACGAACGGATCAAGAAGCAGATCATGGAAGCCGTGGAAAAGACTTTCATGCCCAAACCGGAGAAGCTGAACTGATGAAGGGTTATTTTATTACATTCGAAGGACCGGACGGTTCAGGCAAGACAACAGTCGCTACCGAAGTCTGCAAGAGGCTCTCTTCCCTGGGCTATGAAGTCGTTCATACCAGAGAACCGGGAGGCATTGCCATTTCGGAAGATATCCGCAATATCATCCTAGATCCGAAGAATACGATGATGGACTCCAAGACCGAGGCGCTGCTTTATGCCGCTTCCAGGCGTCAGCATCTTGTGGAAAAGGTTTTCCCGGCTGTGAAGGAAGGAAAGATCGTGATCTGCGAGCGTTTCCTGGACTCCTCCCTGGCTTATCAGGGTTACGGCAGGCAGCTGGGTTTTGATGAAGTTCTGTCGATCAATCTGTTTGCGATCGACAATACTTTTCCCGATATGACGATCTATCTCGACGTGGATGAGGAAGTCGGTTTAAGCAGGCTTTCAGACCGCGAGTTCAAGGACCGTCTCGATCAGGAATCCGTCGATTTCCATCACCGGGTATCGGAAGGATACAGAGAGGTCCTGCGCCGTTTCAGGGACAGGATCAGTGTGATCGATGCTTCGAAGTCGAAAGAGGAAGTGATCGAAGCTTCCATGAATAAGATACTGGAGCTGATCAATGATTAAGGAACAGCTGAAAGAAAGCGAGCCGATCGCTTATCAGAGTCTCTATCATGCCTTAAAGAACAGAAAAGTAGCGCACAGCTACTTATTTTCTGGTGAGTACAGTCCTCTCAAGATCGAAGCGGCATATCTGCTGGCGCAGTCGATCGTCGAAGGAAAGGATGATTTTGCCTGTGAGACCTGCGATACCTGCAAGCGGATCAGAAAGAACAGCTACTTTGATGTGATCTTTGTGGACGGTTATTCCGGCATCATCAAAAAGGACGATATCGAGAATATCCTCGATGAATTCTCCAGGACTTCTTTGGAATCATCGGGCAAGAAGGTCTATATCCTGGCCAACATCAACAATGCCACCAGCAAGGTCCTCAACATGATCCTCAAATTCATGGAAGAGCCGAGCAGCGAGAATACCTACGGCATCTTTATTTCCGACAACAAGGAAGATCTGCTGCCCACTGTCGTGTCACGCTGTCAGGAGATTCCTTTCCTGACCAGGGATTTTTCTTTTCTGATCGGAAAATATGAAGAAAAGGGTTTTGATCATACCGATGCCTATCTGCTGGCAAATATCCTGCATCGTTTCGATCCGGATCTCGATCTGAATGATCCGTATTATCTGAATGCCAGGGATTTTGTCTACAGGACGCTGGAAGACCTGGATCATAAGAATCATCTACCGGTTTTGTTCTACAAGGAGTTCTACAATACGTTCAAAGACCGTGATGATTTCCGGAAATGTGTGGATTATTATCTGGCGATCATTCTGATCATGATCGATGACGCACTCAGACAGGAATCCTACGATGACAGTGAATATAACGCATATCTGGATATGATCAGAGCGCATGATCCGGGCAGACTGCTGCAGATCTTTGCGGAAGCTCAGGACAAAGTGAGGATGAATGCGGAGCGAAAACTGCTGTTTGACGCGATCAGTTATGAGATAATATCATATATCTGAAGGTGAATTATGGAAGAAAACATGAAATATATATCTGTCAGATTTGAAACCACCAACAAGACTTATACGTTTTCAACATCTGATGATTCGATTAAATGCAATGATGCCGTCGTTGTGGAGACACAGCGCGGCCTGGAATACGGAACAGTCGTTTCCGATCCTTTCGACAAGCCGAATGTTTCCATGGAAATCAAACCGGTGATCCGCAAGGCCAATGACCGGGATAAGAAGCAGTTCGAGAGAAACAAGGCTGATTCCGCGGAAGCAAGAAAGATCTGTCAGGAGGAATCCGACCGTCTGGATCTGCAGATGAACGTCATTTCTGCGGAGTATACGCTGGACCGTGCCAAGATCACGTTTACCTATCTGGCCGATGACCGTGTCGATTTCCGTGAACTGCTGAAGGTTCTGGCTTCGATCTTCCACTGCCGTATCGATTTAAGGCAGGTCGGAACAAGAGACAAGGCCAAGATGGTATCCGGTATCGGTGTCTGCGGCAGGGAACTGTGCTGTGCGAAGTTCATCGGTGATTTTGACCGTATCTCCATCAACATGGCGAAGAATCAGCTGCTGGCTCTGAATATCCAGAAGCTCTCCGGACAGTGCGGCAACCTGATGTGCTGTCTGCGTTTTGAAGATGATGCCTACAAGACACTGCGTAAGGATCTTCCTAAACTGAACGCACAGGTCGAATATGAAGGCGAGAGATTCCGCATCACGTCGATGAACGTGATCGCCAAGAACTGCAAGCTGGAGAATGCCGAGCATGCGATCTTCATCTCTCTGGATGATCTGATCGCCAAGGGCAAGTACAACAAACCGGCTAAGAAAGAAGAAAGAGAGGAAGAAAGTGCCGCTGAATCATAAGGCTGCACTTTTTCTTGTAGCCACACCGATCGGCAATCTGAGTGAAGTATCCCAGCGCTGTCTGGATGTTTTGAAAAGCGTCGATGTGATCGCCTGCGAGGATACGCGCAATACGCAGAAACTGCTGAGTCATTTTGACATCCATACCAGAACGATCACTTATCACAACTTCAATGAAAAGGATTCGACAAAGGGGATCATCAAACTTCTGGAAAACAAAGAGAGCGTCGCTCTGGTCTCCGATGCCGGCTATCCTCTGATCTCCGATCCGGGTTATCAGCTGGTGAACGAGGTCATCGGCTGCGGTTTTGACATCATCACGATCTCCGGACCTAATGCGGCGTTAAATGCGCTGGTCGCTTCGGGACTTCCTACCTCTCATTATCTTTTCTACGGTTTCCTGAATCCGAAATCATCTCAGGCCGCAAAGGAACTGGAGGCACTGAAGTCTTTTCCGTACACGCTGATCTTCTACGAGGCACCCCACCGCATTGAAAAGACGATCGCTCTGGCTCTTAAGATACTGGGTGACAGGAAGGCCTGTCTGGCCAGAGAACTGACCAAGATCCATGAGGAGTACCACCGGGGGACTCTGAAGCAGCTGAGCGAACTTCATGATCTGAAGGGCGAGATGGTCCTGATCGTTGAAGGGTGTTCAGAAGTGAAGAAAGAAGATATGGGAACATTATTACAAAAGGTGAATGAACTGATCGCATCGGGCTATCGGGCAAAAGAAGCGATCAGTGAGATCGCGGGAATATATGATGTATCCAGAAACAGTCTCTACGATGCTTATCTGGAAGAAAAGAAACAAGGGGAAAAGTGATGGAGATCAACGAGTATCAGAAGCTGGCGATGCGCACACTGAACAGGGACATTCCGGAAAAAGAGATCCTGATCAATGCGGTCATGGGACTTTGTTCGGAATCGGGCGAGGCGATCGATATCGTCAAGAAGCAGCTGTTTCAGGGACATGAACTGGATGAAAAGCATCTGAAGGAGGAACTGGGCGACATTGCCTGGTATCTGGCAGAAGCAGCCGAAGCTCTGGGGATGGATCTTGATGAGATCTTTTCCGCAAATATCGATAAACTGAAAAAGCGTTTTCCTGAAGGTTTTGAAGCAGAGAAATCCGTAAACAGGTGAAGGAGAAGACTATGTACGATGTAATCATATTGAACGGGCTTATCGCAGACGGTACAGGCAGGGATGCCTATCAGGCTGATATCGCCATTTCAGGCGATCGGATCGCAAAGATCGGCGATCTGAAAAATGAGAGTGCAGAAAAGACGATCGATGCAAAAGGTTCCTATGTCACGCCGGGTTTCATCGAACCGCATTCCCATACCGATCTTTCCGTCCTGTTCTGGCCGCAGATGACCAATTACCTTGAACAGGGCGTCACCACGACGGTCGGCGGCAACTGCGGTCATTCCTACGGTCCGATCGGTGATGAACTTTACCGGGCGGCGATCGTGGATACCAAGGTCGGTTTTGAAGTCGGCAAGGAGTATTTCAACAACGTGACACTGCTGATGCCCAAGCAGGCAGCAGCAGCCGCACTCAAGAAAGAATACGGGATCGATCTGGACTGGAACAGTTTCGGTGACTATATCGATAAATGCAACAGGTCAGGCATGTGTGCCAACATCGTTCCGTTAGTCGGTTACAGTGCCGTGCGAGGTGCCGTGATGGGTCTTGACTGCTGCAGGGAGGCGACAGAAGAAGAACTTGACAGGATCGAAGATCTGGTCAGGCAGTGCATGGAAGAGGGCGCTTTCGGTATGTCCACAGGCACCGATCCCCAGTATGTTCCGGGTCCTTTTGCGACAAAGGAAGAGACGATCCGGATGCTGAAGGTGGTCGCTGAATATGACGGCATCTTTGCTTCGCATACGCGCAACTATGATATGGCCAAGGGTGTTCCCGACCGCATGGGCGGCTATCACGACATGCTGGAGGAAGCGCTGGCAGCCGGTGTCAGAGCAAATGTATCCCATGTCCATACACTGGGAATGGGAGCTGATGATGAAAGCAACGCGAAAGCCGCAAGAGAGACGCTTGCCTATTTTGAAGAAATGAGGGACAAGGGTCTTGATCTGAGCTATGATGTGATCCCTTCTCCTTATTCCATGGATATGACAGTTCCTTATTTTGCGACGTTTCTGAGGCCTTTTGTTCTCTGGTGCGGCGGCAGAAAGGAATTTGCGAAACACCTGCAGTCTGAGGATACACGCAAGATGGTCCACGCGCTTGTCGATGCCGGTCTCTATCCGTTTTTGGATGAGAAGAATCTGATGACCAGTATCTATCCGCTGCTGATGATCTCCAGACACAAGATACATCCGGAGCTTGTCGGCATGAATCTGATGGCATATGGCCAGTCAAGCGGCAAGAGTCTTCTGGATGCCGTGCTGGATCTGTTTGCGGAAGATCCCGATATGGGAACGGACATGGCACTTCCCGATGCCACGACTTCCAATGAGATCCTCTGCCGTCATGAGATGGCCATGCCCTGTGCAGACGGCTTCTCCGGCGATAAGGATACCAACATCGGCATCAGCGAAGATCTGGGCATGCTGCCAAACCCGATGAATCTTTCCTGCATGATCAGATGGCTGACACTGCATGGAAAGGACCGCTTTGAGGATTCGATCAGACAGATCACTTCCTATCCGGCGAAACGTTTTGCGATCAAAGACAGGGGGGTCCTGAAAGAAGGAAAATATGCGGATATCGTCGTCCTGAACAGGGATCAGCTTGTCAGTCATGACCGTGATGAAGATCCCTTGCAGTATCCGGAGGGCATCGATTATGTCTTTGTCAACGGACAGCTGAGTATCGATCACAAGAAACAGATCGAAGGCGTGAAGGCCGGAAGGATGCTGAAAAAAGGAAGATGAGTTACCGTTTTTTCGGATGGAATGACTGTGATGTCTATTCGGTCAGCTGTGAGTATCCGGGTATCGGAAGCCCTTTGGATCTGTATGATGCATTGAGCGGGATCTGGTGTGAAGAGACCTGTGCACCGCGGATGCGGAAGGACTGGAGCGAGGAAAACAGAACGCTCGGACAATGTTCGATCACGGCTTTCCTTGTCCAGGATATCTTCGGGGGCGAAGTCTATGGGGTAGATCTGAAAGACGGGAATTTTCACTGTTTCAATGTCGTTGATTCCCATATCTTCGATCTGACCAGCGAACAGTTTGCGGAAAGACTTGATTATTCTCTGTCTTATCCTCAGAAAAGGGAAGATCACTTCAAAAAAGAAGAGAAATATCAGCGTTATCTGCTTCTGAAGAAAAAACTGAAAGAGTATTGTATACAAAAAGACACGGACTGATCCGTGTCTTTGTTTTAAATGGTGCACCAGGTGAGACTTGAACTCGCATGGGATCTCCCACACGCCCCTCAAACGTGCGCGTCTACCTATTCCGCCACTGGTGCGTATCTCTATTATAGAATATTTTATACCGAATGAGAAATATTTTTGTAAAATAAGAGATAGATAACAGGAGATAGTAAAAATGAGTTCATTTAATGATCTTAGAATCGTCGATAATTTTTATCAGACATCATCGTTTTTTCCGATGCCGACAGTCTGCATTTCGACAGTGAATCCGGACGGCAGTCTGAATATCGGTTCCTATTCCTTGTGTTTCCCGTACTATATCGCCGGCAAGGAAAGATATGCGATGCTTCTGGAATGCCGCAACACTTCCAATACCTGTCAGAACATCCTGAGGACACACAAGTGCGCTTTGAATTTCATTCCTGATGACAGGAAGTATTTCAAAGAGGCAGTCAGGCTCGGTTTCCCGGGTCCGAGTGAGGAAAAGATGAAGGAGCCTCTGCTGTTCACGATGGAAGACGGACAGGCCGATCCTGCAGACAAAAACAGACCGCAGGTCATCAGGGAAGCTTTCCAGGTCTTTGAATGCACATGGGCATCTAAGCTGGAGAACGCAGACAAATTCAAGGTAGAAGACATCGATGACGGACATCCGGGTCCCTACAACGATTTCAACGGCATCACTTCCAAGTACGGTGCACACTTCATCCTTCATGTCGACAAGATCCTGATGAAGGAAGAATACTACAACGCGATCGTCAACGGTGTGACCAAGAACAGTTTCCCACCTGTTCCGGTGGATTACGGTTACCGTGATTCCACGAACTTCTGGTATACGCAGTTCCCGCGTTTCAAGAAGCCGATCGCCGAACCGATCCCGGCTCCCAAGGAAGTCGATCTGGATTCAATCAAGTATGCAGCCAACCGCTGTGATCCGGACATCAAGTTTACGGATGATGCACTGAAGAATTTCGTCAAGGTGCCGCGTCCATTCCTCAAGACTGTCCTCAACGGATGCGTTGCCTGGGCAAAGGAAAACAATGTCACGCTGATCACTGACGAACACGTCAAGATCATCAACGACAAGCGCAAACAGGAAAAAGCCAAGAAATAAAAAGAACGTCCCTGAACGGGACGTTTTTAACTGATCTTTCTGAGTATTTTGGCGACACACCTGACTGAATCATCGATCGGGATCGGTTCAAACAGTTCGTTATCTGCTGTGAGCACATCGATGCCCAGTCTTCTCATGACGAATCTGTCACCGACCTGAAATATGCCGATCTCATCATAATTGATCCTGTCAGCGGCTTTGATGAGAATGCAGTCCTTGTTGCCGTAGATCGGTTTCATGGCGTCTTCAAAGGCGATCAGGATAGCGGTCGATTCCCGGTTGTTGGGCGTATCCGGCAGAGAGAATCCCACAGAGGCAAAGCGGTTGTCTTTTACAAATTCTTCGACTTCGAAAAACAGAGGTCTGGTGATCAGTTTGTAGGAAGTCATTTTCTCTGCTCTTTCAAGGGAATTGGAAAGGATGGAATCGACGCTTTTCTGTGTATATTCATCGGTATTCATGTAGCTCTGATAGAGTTTCTTGGCTTTGTCACTGATCTTCAGTTCATCCTTCAGATAATAATCCTGAAACAGATAATTCGCATCGACATCGAGAGCATCTATGATTTTGATGAGCAGGTTCGAATTCAGCCCGCGGACACTGTTTTCGTAGTTGTTGACGGCAGACTTGCTTTTGCCAATGAGTTTTCCGAGATCTTCCTGTGTCATCTTCTTCTTTATTCTTGCTTCCTTGATTCTCTTGCCGATGGACATGCTCTTACCTCTTTCACTTGAATCATATCATTGATTATCAGGGAAGAAAGGTGAATAAAGGTCCAAAAAAACATTGTTCCGATGTTCAAATTTACAATCGTGCTATGATTAAAGAAGAAGTTCACAATACGTGAATTCTGATGGAACAATGGTTATGAGTATATTGGAAAAGAATTATCCGGTCATAGGAAATCTGAGGATCATCATGGATCAGAAAAGCATTTCCGTGAAAGCCTTAAGCGAAAAAAGCGGGATCGCAGTTGACGTTTTGGAAAAAATACTGTACAACAAAAAAGTAATAGAGCCGTTTGAGACAGTGCTGCTGGCAAAGGCACTGGAAACGGATGTGAATGCTCTGTTTAAAGAGCCCTGATATTCTAAAGACCGGATTGCTTGCTGAATAATTGAATTAGTTTCCGAATCCGCTAATGGCTCCCATTCGGTAAGATGTTTCCGGTTTTATAGCAAAACGGTATGACTTGTCATACCGTTTTTGTTTTTTCTTTATGATTGTTTTTTAACAGCGTTTGATGACGATCCTTCCTTCCACTTGCGAATCAACGTTGTTCATGGAAGAAAGCAGCTCTTCAAAGATGGAGAAGTCATCGGTGATGACCATGCGGGCTTTTTTGTTGGCCAGGACTTCTTCTACCGGAACATCGAAGAATTCCGTGAAGTTCTTGAAGTGATAATCCTGAATAGCGATCTTCAGCATACGCTCATCCGTGATCTCCTCACCGTTGAGGGAGAATTCCTCAAATTCGTGGGTCTTCTGATCATATACCATCTTCATGCCTTTGGAGACCTGATAGAATTCGCTGTGGGCGCCTTCTGCCAGGGCTTCGTCCCTGAGCATGAATTTCATCATTTTTCTGAACTGGGCTCCCGTGACTTCCAGCATGTAGACCGGAGCGTTGTAGGGAACGCATTCTTTCAGTTCCTGGAACTGTACGATCGGTCCCATTTCTTTCAGACGGATCGAGCCCGAGGCAAACAGCATGACCTCAAAGGAGGAATCGACCTGCAGCAGATCGGCGAAGAGATTGCCCAGTTCTGTCTCCTGATAGCGGCTGGGATGAGTGAGCGTACGCTTGAAGTTGGTGACGATCTTGCTGTATTTGCGGTCGGTCCTGTTCTTGTAGTTCCTTAATACTTCTTCCAACACCGGATCGGACTGACAGTATTTCGATGTGATGGGGATGCATTTCCACTGATAGTCGATCATTTTGTGTTCATCGGTATCGATGTTGATGTCGAAGCGGCCGATCTGGTCGGTTCCGACACCGACCTGTACGATCGGAACATCGTTGACGACACACGGTTCTTCTAACAGGGTATGGGTATGACCGCCGATGATCAGATCGATGCCCCAGTTGGGGTCAAGCAGTTTCGCCAGTTCCTGGTCTTTGTCAAAACCGATGTGGGTCAGCAGAACGGTCAGATCGACTTTTGTCGTCTTGTAGTTATCGACGATGACACCGATCTGTCTGGCTGCTTCCCAGACGTCGATGAAGGATCCGATGATCTCTTCGCTTCTGGTGGAAGCCAGGACTTCTTCGGTGATGATGCCGATGAACATGACTTTCAGTCCGTTGACATCGAGGATCTTGTAGGGATTGAAGAGTCTGGTATGGTTGGTCTTGATATACATGTTGGCATTGACGATCGGGAATTTGGCACATCTTTCCAGGAATAGCAGGTGAGCCAGTCCGTAGTCGACCTCATGGTTGCCCAGAGTGACGATATCCGGCGCCAGGAAGTTCATCAGTTCGATCGTTGAAAAACCTCTGTATTCACTGTCGATGACAGATCCTCTGAACATGTCGCCGGCGATCGCATACAGAACGTTCTTTTCCTCGTTTCTGACCTGTTTGATGAAACCGGAGAGAAGGGGAACGCCGCCTTCGTGATAATCGTCTTTCGCTTCCGCCAGGAAGTCACCGTGCATGTCGTTGGAATGCAGCAGGACGAGTTTTTCAGTTGCCATAGAAGACTCCTTTCCGCAAAATAAAAATGCCTCTACTCTATCATTATAAAGTAAGAGGCATTCAAATTATAAGTTAATCAGTTTGATCAGTTCATTCCAGACGGACAGTGTCCATTTGCGGGCTTCTTCAGCCGTCTTCAGGAAGTCGTAATCCGGATCCTCGACTTTTTCCCCATAGGCCTGTCTGACATAATCGATGGTCTGGTTGGCGAAGCGCAGGACTTTTTCGGCAGTTTCTCCCTGAAGATCCTGTGTGTATTCTCTTAAGGAAACAGCTGCTTCATAGATGACATCGGCATTTTCCCTGTTGTCTTCGTTCACGCCGTCTTGGATGAGTTCGTAGTTATTGATGATGGTGTTCTTGAATTCTTCCAGTTCCAGTTCGCTGATCTTGTCGGCTCTGGGCAGATTGCTGATCGTTTCTTCTTCCAGTGTTTCGTAGGCTTCCACGACCTGTGCCCATGAGATCTTCTTCTTGAAAGCGGTCAGTTTCCAGTCTTCATCGCTCCAGCCGGTGATCTCTTCGGCTTTGGCGAGGATCTGTGACTTCAGTGCGTCGAAGTCTGAGCTTTTTTCATAGGCGGCCTGGATCAGTTTTGTGATCGCATCGGCAAATTCTCCAAGAGTCCTGCTCTGGATGCTGTTTGATCTCTGCGAGAGCTGTTCCAGAAGGGCTGCATTCTTATATAAGGATAGGATGTCTTCTTCCGCATCCGCCTTGACGCCGGAATTCAGTTCACCGACTCCGGTGAAGATCTGATCAATCAGGCTTTGAAACTGCGCAGCGGAGTATTCTTCATATCCGGCCGCATCATTGACGGCTGCCTGATAGGCTTCCGTGTATTTTTCTTTCACATCGTCCCAGGAAGCTGTCTTTGCCCCGCAGGCAGACAGAAGCAGGAACAGGGACATGATCATAAGGATCTTTTTCATTTGCGTCCTCCTTTTTTCGTCATCATTATAATATGTTTTTTCTTTCAGAATCATTAAGAAGCATAAAAAAATGTCTGAATGATCAGACATTGTTTTTTAGTGGTGCACCAGACAGGACTTGAACCTGCACGAAGTTTCCCCATATGAACCTGAATCATACGCGTCTGCCAATTCCGCCACTGGTGCGTACCATTATTCTATCACAAAAATATTGAAACTCAAACTGATAATGATAAAATAATTAGGTATGGAATTTAAAAAGATTATAAATGTGGCTGTAATTGCCCATGTTGATGCCGGAAAATCGACGCTTGTCGATGCTTTTCTGGCGCAGTCACATGTCTTTTCCGATCACGAAGAGATCATTGCCCAGGTCATGGACTCCAATGATCTGGAGCGGGAAAGAGGCATCACGATCTATTCCAAGAACTGTTCGATCAATTACAAGGATTACAAGATCAATATCGTCGATACGCCGGGACATGCGGATTTTTCTTCTGAAGTCGAGCGTATCATCAAGACGGTCGATACTGTCATCCTGCTTGTGGACTCTTCGGAAGGACCGATGCCCCAGACAAGATTCGTACTGAAGAAGTCTCTGGAAGCCGGTCTGAGACCGATCCTTCTGATCAACAAGATCGACAAGAAGGACGCCAGGATCAATGAGGTCATCGACGAAGTCTATGATCTGTTCCTGGATCTCAATGCCGATGACGATCAGCTGGATTTCCCGATCCTTTACGGTATCGCCAGAAGCGGCATCGTCAGATACAATCCTTCCGATTCCAACGATGACATCAATCCGCTGTTTGAGACGATCGTCCATCACGTGGAGCCTTATCCCGATCTGATGGATGAGCCTCTGCAGATGCAGGTGAGTGCTCTGGCATATGATGACTACATCGGCAGGATCGGTGTGGGCAGAGTGTATTCAGGCATCATCAGGCAGAATGAGATGATCTCCGTCTGCAACAACAATAACAAGAAAGAAAACCGCAAGATCGCCAACCTCTATCATTATGAGGGTCTCAAGCGTACAGCGGTACTGGAAGCGCAGTGCGGAGATATCGTCATGATCTCCGGTATTGAGAATATCGAGATCGGTGATACGATCGGTCCGGAGGGCGTTTTTGAACCGCTGCCTCAGATCGATATCGAAGAGCCGACACTGTCCATGAACTTCATGGTCAACACTTCCCCGTTCCAGGGGCGTTCAGGCAAGTATGTCACCAGCCGCAACATCAAGGAAAGACTGGAAAGGGAACTGGAAACCAATGTCGGATTAAGAGTTGAACCGACAGCCACGACCGATACATTCAAGGTCTCCGGAAGAGGCGAACTGCATCTTTCGATCCTTCTGGAAAACATGAGACGTGAGGGCTACGAGATCGCCGTCAGCAGACCGGAAGTCATCTTCAAGAAGATCGACGGAAAGCTCAACGAGCCGATCGAGGAAGTGATCTGTTCCGTTCCCAACGAGTATTCGGGAACCGTCATCAACAAGCTGAACCTGCGCAAGGGCCAGATGATCGATATCCAGGATGAGGGATCTTACACCAAGGTCATCTATCATGTGCCGACCAGAGGCCTGCTGGGTTATCGCAGCGAGTTCATCAACGATACCAAGGGCGAAGGTGTCATGGTAAGGAAATTCATCGAATATGAACCCTTTGCCGGAGAGATCGCTCAGCGTGCAAACGGCGCCTTAATCTCCATGGCTTCCGGCAAGGCGATGACTTACGCCTTGTGGAACCTGCAGGAAAGAGGACAGCTGTTCATCACGCCGCAGACCGAAGTCTATGAAGGCATGATCGTCGGTGTCTCTTCCAAGACACAGGACATCGAGGTCAATCCGACCGTCAACAAGAAGATGACAGCCATCCGTTCGACCGGAAACGATGAGGCGATGAAGCTGGTACCGGCAAGGATCTTCTCTCTGGAAGAGGCACTGGAATTCATCAATGACGATGAGCTGGTGGAGATCACACCGGACGCAATCCGTCTGCGCAAGCGTTATCTGACCAATCTCGACCGCAGAAGACATATGCGGGAACTTGCGAAAGAAGCTAACAAAGAATCATAGGAGCCGATTTTATCGGCTTTTTTTGATGCATAAAGGAACTGATTCAAGTACAATAGAAGCATGGAACTGCTGCTGACTTTAAGAAAGATCGATATGCTGGAAAAAGTGCTTCCGCTTGTGGACGGTATCATCTGCGGGAAGTATTTCTGCAGCGCCTATCGTTTTTCCAAGGAGGAACTGGTCCAGATCAGGAAATACTGTTATTCTCTGGGAAAGAAATTCTATATCGTCATGGACAATTTCATTTCCGAAGATGAGAAGATGCTGATGTACGAGTATCTGGACTTCATCGATACACTGAATGTGGACGGTATCTTCTTCCATGATCTGGGTGTTTTCGATGCGGTCAGATCCTACAGCCTGCGTTCCAGACTGATCTATGACGGCAAGAGCGTCATGTGCAATTCCCTGGATGCGGCTTTCATGCTGGACCAGGGGATCGATTCGGTGATGATCTCCAGGGAACTGACACTTGAAGAGGTGAAGGAGATCGCCGTGAACCATCCCGGAAAGATCGACATGCAGATCTTCGGTCATCTGCGCATGTCTTATTCAAGGCGCCGTTTCCTGAGCAATTATTTCCGGCAGATCAGAAAGGAATATGACTACTTCGACAAAGAGACACTTTCTCTGATCGAGGAAAAAAGAGAATACAAGATGCCGATCATGGAGGATGAAGGCGGGACTTTCATCTATACGGATTATATCTTCACGATGTTTGATGAGCTCTGTGAACTGCGTCCTTATCTGAAAAGAGGCATCATCGATACGCTGTTTGTAGAAGATGCCAACAAGATCGCGCAGGTCTGCCGTGACTACCGCAGGATCAATGAAAGCAACCGCGATTTCATCAGGGAATCGTTCTATCATAATTATCCGGATCATTATTCTTCCGGTTATCTCTATCAGAAGACGAATATCACAAAAGATGAGCAGAATTGAATTGCTGGCACCCGCGAAGGACCTGGAAAAGGCCAAGATCGCGATCATGTACGGAGCTGACGCTGTTTATGTAGGCGGCATGTTTTACTCACTGCGTTCACGCGCTTCCAACTTCGACAAGGCCGATCTGAAGGAGATCTCGCGTTTTGCGAAGCGTTACGGTGCCAAGGTCTATGTGACGGTCAATATCATCTTCCATGATGATGATTACTTCGGTATCAGGGAGTATTTGCGTTATCTGGAAGAGATCGGCATCGATGCCGTGATCATCTCCTCTCTTGCATTGATACCGATCGTCAGACAGGAAGCGCCGCATATCGAGTGTCACATCTCAACACAGCTTTCTTCCCTGAATTCCTCGGCGGTTAGGACACTGAAGGAATTCGGTGCCGACCGTGTCGTACTGGCCAGGGAAGCTTCCATGGACCAGATCGAACAGATCAGCAGGAAGGTGTCTGTTCCTCTGGAAGTGTTCATCCACGGCGGTATGTGTTCCAATTATTCCGGACGCTGCACGCTTTCCAACCGCATGACCTTAAGAGACGCCAACAGAGGCGGATGTGCGCATTCCTGCCGCTGGAAATATGAACTTTATGACAGGGATCAGCTGGTCAGCGATCCGGGCTGTCTGCTTTCAATGTCTTCCAAGGACCTGAGGGCTTCGGCTTATGTGGAGCGGATGATCAGATGCGGCGTCGCATCCTTAAAGATCGAAGGCAGGATGAAGTCTGAATATTACATCGGTCAGGTCGTCAGGACTTACAGAAGGATGATCGATGAGATCTATATGGCAGACGGATTGAGCGAGGAGAGACTCACTTACTACGACAATGAGCTCTCCAAGGCCGAGAACCGTCCCAGTGACGACGGTTTCCTTTCCGGTGATTGCGACAACTCCAAACACCTTTACGACGTCAACGGAGCCGGCGTCACCCATGATTATGTGGGTTTTGTCCATGACTTTGACGAGAACAGGAATCTCGCTCTTGTCGAAGTGAAGAACATCTTTGCCAGAGGCGAACTTCTGGAAGCGTTCGGTCCTGTTTTGAACAATGAATCATTTAAAGTGGAATATATGTTTGATGAAAACTGGAATCCGGTGGATCTGGCCAACAGGCCGACACAGATGCTGCTGATCCGCATGCCGTTCCCTGTTTCCAAAGGCGATATGCTCAGAAAGGTCTCCCGTTTATGATCATTGAAGGAGCCATCGCTGTCAAAAGCGCTTTGCAGAACAATAAGAGGGAAGTGAAAACAGTCTATATCTGCAAGGACAAGAAGACCAAGGATTTCAACTATATCCGCAAGCTGACCAATACATTGAATGTCGAGCGCAAAGAGCTTGAAAAAGAAGAACTTTCATCGATCCTGAACGGAAAAAGTCACGGAGGGATCGGCGCGGAAGTATCAGTCAGAAAAAACGATGCATTCGATGATTCGGATATCTTTTATCTCGACGGCATCGAAGATCCTTTCAACCTGGGCTATGCGATGAGAACGCTGTATGCTTTGGGCGTGAAGAACGTACTGTTGAGTGAGAGGGATTATTCTTCCATGGAAGGACAGCTGCTGAAGTCTTCGGCAGGTGCCTATGACATGCTGAATGTGAAAGTGGCTGATGATCCTTTGAAGGAGATCGGTACATATAAGGAAAAGGGCTATTATCTTTACGGTCTGTACAGAGGAGAAGAGGCAAAGGATGTTTTTGATGTGACTTTCCGTGAAAAGGCGCTGTTCATGCTGGGAGGAGAGAAAAGGGGCATTTCCGCCGATCTCTTATCCCTTTGCGATGAGCATCTTTTCATCTCCTACGGATCGGATTTCCGCAATGCCTTAAATGCCTGTGCTGCCCTGGATGTGGTGGCGACGTTACTGAGGAAACAGAGAAAAAGGATATGATCACTTCTCTGGACAATAAGACCGTCAAACAGCTCAGAAAGCTTCATCAGAAGAAATACCGTGAAGATCGTTTTCTGCTGCTTGATGAAAGACTGATCCTGCTGGCAAAAGAGAAAGGATATCTGCAGAAACTGGTCTATACCGGTGAGCTGCCTTTTGAATTTGCGGATGTACTGGAAGTATCACAGGAAGTTTTAGACAAGATCGCCATGAAGGAAGGTCTTTCTTTTATCGGTGTTTCTTCTTTGATCGAAGAAGACGGAAAACATGAAGGAAGAGTCCTCTTGCTGGACCGTCTGCAGGATCCTTTGAATATCGGCAGGATCATGGAAGCGGCGCAGCTCTTCGGTTTTGATTCCCTGGTGCTTTCAAAAGACTGTGCGGATATCTATCACGAAAAATGTCTGAATGCCTGCAAGGGAGGCATCTATACACTGCACATTTCTCACAGGGAACTGAAAGAAGAAATCGAAGCATTAAAAAAAGACGCTTATGAAGTCTATGCCACGGGTCTGAGAAACGATACCCGGGAGATGCATGAGATCAAAGCGTCTGATCATATGGCTTTCATACTGGGCAACGAAGGAAGCGGCGTCAGCGAAGAACTGATGGATCTCAGCGATGAAGTCGTGAAGATCGATATGCGCAACATCGACTCACTCAATGTGGCGATGGCCGCTTCGATCATCATGTATCAGTTCAGAATCTGACCGTGAATCTGTCTTCATCTTCCTTCAGAGGTAATTCCCTGAGGGAATAATCATATACTCTGGCAAAG
Source organism: Erysipelotrichaceae bacterium (assembly GCA_017454765.1). Lineage (GTDB taxonomy): Bacteria > Bacillota_I > Bacilli_A > Erysipelotrichales > Erysipelotrichaceae > Colivicinus. Next base: position 92,284 of record JAFTCJ010000026.1, read on the forward strand.
TAGTCGTTCTGAATGGATTCCTTGAGGAACGCATCGACTTCCTCGCCCTGGACCTCACATTCGACATTGCCGTTGTCACAGTTCCTGACGAATCCCGTCAGGCCTTTTTTTCTGGCGATCTGTATGAGTCTTCCGCGGAAGCCGACACCCTGAACGATGCCTTCATATACGATATAGTATCTTTTCATAGATTTATTGTATCCGTATTCCCGAAAAAGAAAAAGAGCTCTTAAGAGCTCTTTACTGGATCGGTTCGAAATCGGCTGCACCGTGCTTGCACAGCGGACAGACGAAGTCATCCGGCAGTTCATCACCTTCATAGATGTAGCCGCAGACCTTGCAGACGAAGCCTTTCCTGCCCTGTGTTTCGGGTTTCGGTTTGACGTTCTTCTGATAGTAGGTATAGGTCATCGTCTCGACATTGTTGATGACCCTGGCCTCAGTGACCGAACAGATAAACATGCCGTGGGTACCCATATCCTTGTAGTCTTCGACTTTGAGTGAGAAGAAGGCATTGATATATCTGGGTAAGAAGATCAGTCCGTTGTCGGAACGCAGGATCTCTTTCTCATCCTTGAACTTGTCGGCATTTCTTCCGGACTGGAAACCGAACTGCTGGAAGATCCTGAACGGTGCTTCCTGATTGAGACAGTTGACGTTCATGATGCCGGTCTGTTTGATGATGTGATGAGAGTAGTTGTCCTTGTTGATGGAGACCATGACCCTGAAGGGGTTGTCGGTCAGCTGGACGACGGTGTTGACGATCAGACCGTTGTCTTTCTTGCCGTCATTGGATGTGACGACATAGAGACCGTAGCCGATGGAGAACAGGGCCTTCATGTCATTCTTGTTGGCCTGTTTCTCATCCCTGGCGACATAATCGATGCACAGAGCCTTGGCCAGTTTTTCGATCTCTTCCTTGTTCGCATCATTCATGGAAGATCTGATGTGGACCACCGGATCGACAAAGGTCAGGTTCAATGACTTGCTCAACATGTCTTTCATCGTCTTGGCGGCCAGAGGAGCCCAGGATCCGTTTTCGATGAAGCCGATCTTGCGGTTCTGGAAATTGCGTTCTGTCAGATGATTGATGAATTCTTTCATGAACGGATAGATGTCCGCATTGTAGGTCGTGGTAGCTAAGACAAGCTTGCTGTAGGAGAAGGCATCGGCGACCGCTTCAGACATGTCACATCTTGCCAGGTCGTAGACCTTGACTTCCGGTGCATTGCAGGCTTTGAGTTCATCGACGAGTTTGTCAACAGCTGCCTTGGTGTGACCGTAGACGGAGGTGTAGCAGACGACAACACCGTCTTTTTCCACGTCATAGCTGGACCAGGTGTTGTAGAGGTTCAGATAATACGGGAGATCCTTGTAGAGGAAGGGTCCGTGTAAAGGCAGGATCATTGAAATGTTGAGTGTGGAAGCTTTCTTTAAGACGGCCTGGACCTGTCTGCCGTACTTGCCGACGATGCCGATATAGTAGCGTCTGGCTTCATCGACCCAGTCTTCTTCCACATCCAGGGCACCGAACTTGCCGAAGCCGTCAGCCGAGAACAGCGCTCTTTCATAGCTGTCGTAGGTCATCATGACTTCCGGCCAGTGTACCATCGGTGCGGCGACGAAATAAAGCTCGTGTTTTCCCAGATTCAGGGTGTCACCTTCCTTGATGACGATGTGTCTGTCTTCGTACTGCGTGCCGAAGTAGTTTTCCATCATCGCAAAGGCTTTTTCGGAAGATACGATGATCGCTTTGTCATAGATCTTCATGAAGTTGGCGATGTTGGCGGAATGGTCCGGCTCCATATGCTGAATGACCAGATAGTCAGGCTGTCTGCCGCCCAGATTGTTCTGGATGTTGTCGAGCCATTCGTGGGTGAAGTGCTGATCGACGGTATCCATGACGGCGATTTTGTCATCGAGGATCAGGTAGGAGTTGTAGGACATGCCGTTGGGGACTTTGTACTGTCCTTCAAAAAGGTCAACCTGATGGTCGTTGACACCTATGTACTTGATATCATTGGTGATTTCCATAATAAAAATTCTCCTTGATTTCATTATATAGAAGCTTCCGGAAAATTCTGTGAAAACTATAAGATGAATTCCAGGATCAGCACGCTGATGCAGCACAAGAGCGTGACTTTGAACAGCCCCTGTTCCTTGTAGGCACCCCAGATGCCGATCAGAAGAGCGATCAGTCCGGCAAGCGGTTTGGAAGTCGCATCGATGATGGCCGGGAAGGTCATGACCGACAGCGTGACATAGGGGACATAGTAGAGGAAGTCTCTGATGAACCTGCTGCGGATGGGTCTGCGGATGATGGTCAGCGGCAGGACCCTGATCGCAAAGACGGTCAGTGCCATGACAATGATGTAGATATAGATGTTATTCCTCATGGCTGCCTCCTTTCACCGGGAAGGCGATCGCTGCAAAGGATGAGATTGCGAGTGTCAGGATGATCGTGATGACACTGTCGGAGAGCGATGAGAACCTTGAAAGCAGATAACTTAAAACGAAACTGAGGATGACCAGGACGGCGATCGGTCTGGAAGTCTTTGCGGGCGGGATGATGATCGCCAGAAACATGCCGAACAGGGCAACCGACAAAGCCGAGACGATCCTGGCGGGAAGGATGTTGCCCATGACGATGCCAAGTGCCGTGCCCAGAGCCCAGCAGGGTGCCGCAAAGGAAATGGCACCGTAGGAGTAACAGGGATCGCAATAGGGTTCCTGAGCGATGGTCAGGGCAAAGAATTCGTCCGTCAGATAAAAGCCCAGCAGCAGTCTGTGGATCAGTCCCGTTTCCGGTGATATTTTCTGCGACAGGGCAAAGGACATCAGGACATAGCGGATGTTGCTGACGATGGAGATCATGATCATTTCGATGTAGGGAACAGCTTCCCTGATGGCGATGAAAGCGGCATTTTCACCGGCTGAAGCATTGGCCAGAGCAGATGTCAGAAAGCCCTGAAAGGGGTTCAATCCGGCATTGGCGGCAGCAATGCCTAAAGAAAAAGCGACTGCGAAATACCCCAGTCCGATCGGTATGCCGACTTTCAGTCCGTTTCGGAATGCTTTCATGGTTTTTAAAAAAGAACCAGATCAGTGGTTCTTAGAGTTTTTTGAATTCTTCAACATTCAGTACGAAGATGGTAGCTCCTCCTACTTCGACTTCGATCGGGTAGGATACCAGAGAGGACATATCCGTCGATATGGTCGTCGGTACGGCTTCTTTTCTTCTTTGTGATTCGCTGCCGATGATCTCGATGGCTTTTTCGACTTCTCTGTCTTCACAGCCGATCAGCAGTGTCGTATTGCCGGAAGAAAGGAAACCACCGGTCGTAGCCAGACGTGTCACATGGAAGGATGCTTTGTTCAAAGCGGAGATGCATGCTTTCGTATCATCGGTTGAGATAATAGCCAGAATCAGTTTCATTTCTCTGCCTCCTCTTAAACATATTTTATCATTAATTGTTTTTTTTGAAACAAATATCTGCTCCGGCTTTCAGGGCGCTATGTAATAGTGGTACAATGAATAGGTATGATAGAATTCAAGAATGTTTCCAAGAAATACAAAAACGGTACTCATGCGCTGGAGAATGTCACACTGAAAGTCGAAGACGGTGAGTTCGTATATATCATGGGTCCGACCGGTTCGGGCAAATCGACGCTGATCAAACTGCTGGACGGTGAGGAAGTTCCTACCGGAGGCAGTGTTATCGTCAACGGTGTCAATGTCGGACGTTTAAGAAAGTCCAAAGTCTATCTTTACCGCCGCAAGATCGGTGTCGTTTTCCAGGACTACCGCTTATTGCCGGAAAAGACGGTTTTTGAAAATGTTGCCTATGCTCTGGAAGTACTGGATATGCCCAGTTCCAAGATCAAGAAACGTACCAGGGAAGTGCTGAAACTGGTCGATCTGGCAGATAAATCCAATGCCAAGCCGCGTGAGCTTTCAGGCGGTCAGCAGCAGCGTGTTGCCATCGCCAGAGCCATCGCCAAAAGGCCTTCGATCCTGATCGCCGATGAGCCGACCGGAAACCTCGACCCGTCGATGACCGATGAAATGATCACGCTTCTGGAGAAGATCAATCAGGAAGAAAAGACGACGCTTCTGGTGGTCACCCATAACGATGTGATGGTCGAATACCATCCGAAACGTACGATCCGTATCGACTGCGGTCATGTGGTCAATGACGGCACACGCAACGAAGCGTTCTATAAGCATAATTTCTCGGAAGTAAAACCGGTATCCGAAACAAAAGAAACAGTGAAAGAAGAAACAGCTGTGACAGAAACAGCTGCGCAAGAAGCTGCAGTGCAGGAAGCTGCAGCGGATGAAGTTCCCGTACAGGAAGCTGTCAGTGAAGAAGTTGCTGTCGAAGAACTTGTACAGCAGACGATGATCCATGAAGCGGAAGCCGAGTCTCATGAGGACCATGTCCCGTCAGAGAGCGAAGCACTGGATCAGAAACTGAATGAAGTTGCCATGCAGCAGGAAGCGATCCGCGAGATCAGGGAAGGAGAACAGGAATGATCATTTTCCGTCGTTTCTTCCGTCATCTGAGAGAAGGCATCATCGGCGTCAAGCGCCATTTCGGTATGGCTTTTTCGGCATCTTCCGCTGTCACGATCACTCTGCTCCTGGTAGGTGTCTTCGGTGTCTTTGCGGTCAATATGGCTTTCCTGACTCAGGAGATCGAACAGTCGATCTCTCTGGTCGCCTTGATCGATTATGACGTGACCGATCCCGCCAGGATCACGGTCATGAAAAATGACATCACAGTCATGGAAGAAGTCGACCATGTCATTTACCGTACAAAGGATGAGGAATTTGATTTCTATAATAAGGAATATCCGGAAATGGTGGAATTCTCTGAATTCTACAGGGAAGACAATCCTTTCCATGATGCTTTCCTGATCTATGTCAAGGACGGCATGGATATGTCCAACGTCAGAAACAAGGTCGCCAGGATGGACGGTATTTCTTCCGTTCAGGACGGTGGCAACAACACATATACCCTGATCAATATTCTGCATACGATCCGCAATGCCGGAGGCATCCTGATCCTGGCACTGGTCGCCCTGGCAGTCTATCTGATCTACAATACGATCAAGATCACGATCGCAACCAGAAAAGACGAGATCTGGATCATGAGAAATGTCGGTGCCAAAAACAGTTATATCAGAGGACCTTTCCTGGTGGAAGGCATCATCATTTCCATCTTCGGTTCGATCCTTCCGATCGCACTGATCGTCTATGGTTACTACTGGCTTTATGAAACGACCGGCGGTGTTCTGGCCGGTGTCATCACGCTTGTCCCAGTGCTGCCTTTCATCATCTATGTCGGTGCTGCCTTGCTGGGGATCGGCTTGTTTGTCGGTTTCATGGGTTCCTATATCTCCGTATGCAAGTATCTGAGGTTGACTCGATAATGTTCAGGAAACTTTTTAGCATCATTCTGATCGTCTTTATGGTCTTACCGCTGTGCAGTAAGACAAGTTTTATTTATGCCGACGAGGATGATTATGACGATTACGAGGATGAAGGGGAAGTATACGAAGAGGAAGAAAAGAGCGATTATGAAAAGTGCGTCTATGACAAGGACAGGGATGCCTGCAGAGCCATTGCCAGAAACGCCCAGAATAATCTGAAAGAGATAGAGGATCAGATCGCGGCTGCCAAGAACGACAGGGAAGCGGCTGCCGCTCTGGCCAACGAATATGCTCAGAAAGCAGAAGCAATGCAAGGTGAGATCGATGATCTGAAGATCAAGATCGATGATCTCAAGATGCGGATCGAGAAACTGGAGAACCAGATCGCTGAAAACGAGGCGAAAGTCGAAGCACTCAATACCCGTGTCCGCAACCGTATGGCGGAGACACAGAAGACGATGCATTTCAACGGTTATCTGGAATTCATACTGGGTTCCAAATCATTTACGGATATGCTTTCAAGAGTCTACGGTGTGGAGGCGATCGTCTCCAAGGATAAGTCGGACAGGGAAGTTCTCTTAGATACGATACAGCAGCTGACCGCCGACAAGATCGAACTGGATGCTTCCAAGAAAGAATTGGATGTAAGTTATGAAGAAATTGTTGCCAAACAGGCAGCTCTGATCGAAATGCAGGAATTCTACGAGGAAGAGGAACTGCGTATTGCCAATGAACTTGATGAGATGACGGAGGCCAGAGACAATATCTACAATACCTTCGATGATCTGCGTGATGCCCTCAAGGCGACCGGTGTGACGGTGTCTGACGGCTTTGTGGCAGCTGTCCATAATTCCTGGATCTCAGCGACCGTATGGAACTACGGTGCAGATCTGGGCGGTGCATGGCACCTGGGCGTCGACTATGCGGCTTCCAGAGGCAGAGAGATCCATGCCCCGGCCGGCGGTGTGGTCATCCGTGCCGATGACAGCTGCGGCGATCCCGGCTATCTGGGCAATGCCTGCGGTGCCTGGATCTCAGGCGGAGGCAATCAGGTCTATATGATGTGTGAGGTGGACGGAAGGATCTACGGTATCATCTTCTTCCATCTGCATGATGTCTATGTTTCTTACGGTGACTATCTCTTGCAGGATGATGTCATCGGAACGGTGGGATCTTCCGGTTCATCGACAGGTCCGCACTGTCATATCGAGATGTATTATCTGGGCAGCGGCGAACTGCTGGATTATCTGACGATGGGCTGGAACGCCACGTTCTCAGTGGGAAGAGGCGCCACAGCCTACTATAACCGCTGCGAAGCCGGCAATTCCGCACCCTGTATCCTGAATCCGGAGCTTTATCTCCCGGCGAATTAGTATAACGATGGAAAACGAAGAGAAAACAGTATTGTTCGATCTGAAGAGACAGCCTTTAAGATCGGAAAGAGAAGAAAAAAGAAACAGACGCAGAAAGAGATTCCTGGTCTTTATGCTGTGCCTGTTCTGTCTTGTTCTGGGCATGCTTCTGGGTGTGCTGTTCTTGAACAGCGCCAGGAATGTCGGATCCACGTCATCTGCCGCTTCTGTCCCGTTCTCATCTTCACCCTACAATGAGATCCAGCGGATCATGAACCGTTACTGGCTCTATGGCGACCGTTATGAGGACCTGGATAAGGAGCTGGAGAATAAGGCACTGTATGGCATGACAGCTTTTGATTTCGACCCGTATACGACCTATATGTCGGATGAGGAGATGAATTCTTTCTCCGACAGCATCAACGGTTCTTATGTGGGGATCGGTGTCGAATATTCCGACATGAACGGCAATGCCCTGATTTTGAGAGTATTCAAGTCTTCTCCGGCGGAGAAAGCCGGTCTGCAGGCCGGTGACATCATTACCTATATCAACGGTGAACAGGTGGAAGGCATGAGCACGCAGGACATCAAGGACAGAGTCCTCGGTATTGAAGGCACAGCCGTCACGCTGACGATCGACAGGGGCGGTGAAGTCTTCGATGTCGATGTCATCAGAGGCGTCGTCAATTCGACTGTCTTTGCCTATGCGGAAGATGATTACATCATCATGGAGCTCAACAGTTTCGGTGAGACGACGGCCGATGAATGCAAGAAGTATCTGGATGCCTATCCGGGTTATGACAAGATCATCATCGATCTGCGCAGCGACTCCGGCGGTTATCAGACAGCCGTCAGGGATATCTGCGGTCTCTTCATAGGACCAAACGAAGTTTATCTGCGTCAGAAGGGGATCGACGGTACGGAGAGTGCCGACCGCACACCTTCCGACAGCAAGAAATATTCCTTCAGCAAGATCGTCCTGCTGACATCGGAAGATACGGCATCGGCAGCGGAAGTATTCGCGATCGTATTGAGAGAACGCTGTGACAATGTGACCATCGTAGGCAAGACGACTTACGGCAAGGGCGTCATTCAGACCAACCGTCTCTTGAGCAACGGTGGTGCGCTCAAGATCACGACTTATTACTGGTATTCACCTGACGGTGTCTCGATCCATGAAGAGGGTGTTCATCCCGATATCGAGGTCAGCATGCCGGAGATCTATTATCAGTATTATTCCGATATGGAAGAGGATGAGGCTTATGCGTATGATTCGATCGGTGAACCGGTCAGGATCGCACAGCTGGCTCTTTCCTATCTGGATTATGAGGTGGACCGTACAGACGGCTATCTGTCAGAAACGACAGAAGCTGTTTTAAAGCAATATCAGGCAGAAAACAAGCTGGAAGTTAGCGGAATCTTAGACAGAAATACATTCAGCAGCATCGTTGCCCTGGCAAGAAGAGAGCTTGCCGGCAATCCTGAAAAGGATCCGCAGTTGATCAAGGCAAAGGAGGTCATCCATGAAGATCAGCATTAATGCCCACAGTTCGATCAGAGTCGAATCGGACAAGATCATCTATTTCGATCCGTTTCAGATCAAAGAAGAAAACCATGATGCCGATATCATCTTCATTACCCATGATCATTTCGATCATTTCTCGATCGAAGATATCAGAAAGATCGAAAAGGAAGATACAGTCTACGTCATCCCCGACTGCATGTACAATCTGATGGGCGGAGAGAATGTGATCACGGTCTTGCCGGGCGATCATTGTCCGGTAGAGGAATATGATGTGGAGGTCATTCCTTCCTATAATATCGGCAAGCCTTTCCATCCCAAAGACAAGGGCTATGTCGGCTATATCGTGACTCTGGAAGGCAAGCGGATTTATGTTGCCGGTGACTGCGACAGGAACGAAGACAATGAAAAGGTGAGATGCGATATCGCTCTGCTGCCGGTGGGCGGCACCTATACGATGGATTACAAAGAGGCAGCAAAGCTTGCCAACATCATCCGTCCCGAGCTGGTCATCCCGACCCATTACGGGGAAGTGGCCGGTGATCCCAAAGACGGTGAAAGATTCAAAGAACTGGTCGATCAGGATATCACAGTCGAGTTGAAAATATAGTTTAAAAATATTAGTATTAAATAGTAATCTTCAGGAGTATTAGTCTTGAATGTCTCAAAGAGAGCTGACGGTGATGCGAGTCAGTGAGAGGGAAAAGATGAACTCGCCTGATGTGATGATTAATCGTAAGTCTGCGTTAAAGACAGGAAAGCGAAAAATAAAGGTGGTACCGCGCATCCTGCGCCCTTTGGATCACCTTTTTTATTTTAGGAGGCTAATTATGAGTGCATTTGATTACAAGAAGATCGAAAAGAAGTGGCAGGATTTCTGGGAGGAGAATGAGACATTCAAGACGGACATCCGTGATTTCTCCAAGCCGAAATTCTATGCCCTGGATATGTTCCCGTATCCTTCAGGTGTCGGTCTTCATGCCGGACATCCGGAAGGCTATACCGCTACCGATGTCGTCAGCAGATACAAGAGGATGAAGGGTTTCAATGTCCTGCATCCGATGGGTTTTGACTCCTTCGGTCTGCCGGCAGAACAGTATGCGATCCAGACAGGAAATCATCCTGCCGGTTTCACGCAGAAAAATATCGATCATTTCACAGAGCAGCTGAAAGGCCTGGGTTTCTCCTATGACTGGTCGAGAGTCGTATCGACTTCCGATCCGGATTACTATAAATGGACACAGTGGATCTTCAAACAGCTGTTCCTGGACGGCTATGCCAAGTGCATCGAGATGCCGGTAAACTGGTGTGAGGAACTGGGCTGCGTTCTGGCCAATGATGAAGTCATCGACGGCAAGTCGGAAAGAGGCGGCTATCCGGTCGTCCGCAAGAACATGAAGCAGTGGATCATCGATATCCCGGCTTATGCAGAGAGACTGCTGGACAACCTTGAAAAGATCGACTGGCCGGAATCCACCAAGGAGATACAGCGCAACTGGATCGGCAAGTCCATCGGTGCGGAAGTCGTATTCAGGATCGATGGTCATGACGAGACTTTCACCGTGTTCACGACCCGCTGCGATACCTTGTTCGGTGCAACTTACTGTGTTTTCTCTCCGGAGCATCCGCTGGTAGACAAGATCACGACGCCTGAAAAGAAAGCGGAAGTCGAAGCTTATCAGAAGGAATGTGCCTCCAAGTCGGAAATGGAGAGGACGGAATTAAATAAGGATAAGACCGGCGTCTTTACCGGTGCTTATGCGATCAATCCGGTCAACGGCAAGAAGATCCCGATCTGGATCTCCGACTATGTCCTGATGACTTACGGAACCGGCGCGATCATGGCTGTTCCGGCACATGATGAAAGAGACTATGAGTTCGCAAAGAAGTTCGGCCTTGAGATCATTGAGGTCTTGAAGGGCGGCGATATCACGAAAGAAGCCTGGACGCAGGACGGCATCCATGTGAATTCCGGTTTCATGGACGGCATGAACAAGGAAGACGCAATCGGAGCGATGCTTGCATGGCTCGAAGAAAAGGGTATCGGCAACCGCAAGGTCAACTATAAGCTGAGAGAATGGATCTTTGCCAGACAGCGTTACTGGGGCGAACCGATCCCGGTCATTCATTATGAGGACGGAACCGTCGGCATTCTCGACGACGAAGATCTGCCTCTGATCCTGCCCGAGCTTTCCGATTACGGTCCCTCCAAGACGGGAGCGCCTCTGGATAAGGCAACAGACTGGGTCAATGTGGAGTATAAGGGAAAGAAAGGCAAGAGAGAGACATCGACGATGCCGGGTTCTGCCGGTTCTTCCTGGTATTTCCTGAGATACATCGATCCGCATAACGACAGGGAATTCGCGGATCAGGAACTGCTGAAGCACTGGATGCCGGTTGATCTGTATGTCGGCGGTCCGGAACATGCGGTCGGACACCTGCTTTATGCCAGGATGTGGAACAACTATCTTTATGACAAGGGGCTGGCTCCGACTGAGGAACCGTTCCAGAAACTGGTCCATCAGGGCTATATCCTGGGTGCCAACGGCATCAAGATGGGCAAGCGTTATCCGGAATATGTCGTCAACCCGACAGACATCGTCGAGCGCTACGGTGCCGATACGATGAGACTCTATGAGATGTTCATGGGGCCACTGGAGGCTGACAAGCCCTGGTCAACGCAGGGTATCGAAGGTGCACACAGATGGCTCGAGAGAGTCTACCGTCTGATGGTTGAATCAGGCAAGCTGACCGATGAGAATGACGGCAAGCTGGATTATTCCTACAATTTCACTGTCAAGAAGGTGAGCGAGGATATCGAGAACCTTCGTCTGAACACGGCGATCGCCCAGATGATGATCTTCATCAACGACTGCTACAAGGAAGAGAAGGTCTATAAGGAGTACGCAGTCAACTTCGTGCAGATGCTGTCGGTCTATGCGCCGCATATCGGCAATGAGATGTATCAGATCCTGACCGGAAAGGACGATCTGGCATACCGTCCGTGGCCTGAATTCAATGAAAGCAAGCTGATCGTGGAGGAAAAGGAGATCGCTGTCCAGGTCAACGGCAAGGTCAGGGCGAAGTTCACTGTTCCGGCCGATGCATCGGATGAACTAATTTATGAAACAGCACTTGAGCAGGACAATGTAAAGAAATACATCGAGGGCAACGAGATCAAGAAACACTTCGTCATCCGCGGACGTATCGTCAATATCGTGATTTAAGAGGATTTAAAAAAATCCTCTTTTTTTATAAATACCACTTTACAAATAGTACTATGTGATATATAGTAATATACGTAAGGAGGCATAAATTATGAAAAACAGAATTTTCAATAAAGACTTTATCCTTTTATGCCAGGGTACTTTATTTTCAACGTTCGGTGCCGTCTTATATTCAGCGGCAATCGCATACTGGGTCTATGAGAAAACAGGTTCCACAACATTAATGGGATTATTGTCAGGTATTTCTTTCGCCGTAAGGATCTTTGCGGGACCGATCAGCGGATCCCTGACGGATCATCTGCGCAAAAGAAACATACTGGTATATACTGATCTGATTAGAGGTCTGATCTTCATCGTCTTAGGTCTTCTGGCATTCAGGAACACGATGAGTGTAGCGATGGTCGTCATTGTTGCTCTGGTCTCCGGTGCCTGTTCTTCACTGTTTGATCCGGCATCCACTGCTCTGGTTCCCGAGATCCTGGAAGAAAGCGTTCTGATCAAAGGGCAGTCACTGCTCAGCGGCTCTTCCACGATCATCAATCTGATCGGTATGGCACTCAGCGGCATGCTGATCGTGAAATTCGGTGTTCCGATCCTGATCCTTGTCAACGGCATCTGCTATGTGGTCTCGGCACTCAGTGAATGGTTCATCCGCAATTATCCGAGTCATAAAACGGAAGAAACAGCCAGTCTGAAAACGATCAGAAACGATATCACCGAAAGCTTTGCTTACATTAGAAACGATATGGGTCTGATGAAGATAGGCCTGATCGTCGTCCTGGCCAATTTCCTGATTGCCGGTTTCTTTAATCTTCTGCTTCCATACTGTCTGGAAAACGGGATGACGACCGTGCAGTACGGATATCTGGGAGCCTTCATCTCAGCCGGATCATTGATCGGAACGCTGCTGCTGACTGTTGTGGATGTCTATCACAGAAAGCCCATGAGGATCATCGGCTACGGAATGTTAGGTTTCGTTTTGTGCGGAGCAGCGGCGATCTTTCTGGCTTCCTTCAAAGTGACTTCCGTTCTGTTTCTGATCTGTTTTATCTTCAACGGTGTCTTTAACGGCATACTGACGGGTATCATGATCATGCTGATACCGGAAGACAAAAGAGGCACATTGTTTGGAACCTTCATGACCGTCACCATGATCGGCAATACCGCATCCTCACTGATGTACGGTGTATTAGGGGATCTGATCCCGCTCAGGATCCTGGGAACGGTTGCTTTCCTGCTTGGCCTGATCCCGTTGGCACTTGCCTTTGACAAGGATGTTCAGGGGATACAGATCAATCAAAGCGAAGCATAAAAAAAGACTGTCGGTCGACTGAAGTGTACCCCGTTTAGTGCACTTGATTAAAAGAGCCTTATGACTGAAACTATCTCCGAAAGGAGGTAGTTTTTTCTATGGCCAGTAAGGGACAAAGGTTCAATAAGTATGATCCGGAGTTCAGGGAAATGGTCCTCAA
>JAFTCJ010000027.1 GCA_017454765.1 Erysipelotrichaceae bacterium
AATTCATAGATCACTACATACATTACTACAACCATGAAAGACCTATGTATAAGCTCAATTACAAAAGCCCTGCGGAGTATACGCTCTCACAGGGCTTCAGACTGACTTTTTAGAACTGTCTACTTTCCGTTGACAAGTTCATGGTTAGGCGCTGTTTTTCATTAGCCTGTTTCCTGACAGATTATAATGAATATAAAGGTAAATGATATGGATAAACAATTATTCTCACAGGCAATCGCAAAATATCTTGCGGGTGTCGTTCTGGTAGGGGTACTGATCTTTCTTCCGGCAGGCACGCTTAACTTCCGCAACGGCTGGATCCTGATGGCTATCCTGTTTGTGCCGATGTTCTGCGCCGGGATGGTTATGCTGTACAAAAGTCCCGATCTTCTGAGAAAAAGACTCAATGCCAAAGAAAAAGAGATGGAACAGAAAACAGTCGTCGCCCTGAGCGGACTGATGTTCCTGGCGGCCTTCATCCTGGCAGGACTGAACTACCGTTTCAGATGGACGACACTGCCTGATGCCGTCATTTATATTTCGGCCGGACTTTTCCTTCTCTCTTATGTCCTGTATGCAGAAGTGATGAGAGAAAACGCCTATCTGTCCAGAACGATCGAGGTACAGGAAGATCAGACGGTCGTCGATACGGGACTGTATGGTATCGTGCGTCATCCGATGTATGCCGCAACTCTGCTGCTGTTTCTGTCGATGCCGCTGGTACTGGGGTCGCTTCCTTCCTTTGCGGTTATGCTGGCATATATCCCGATCATCGTCAAAAGGATCCTCAACGAGGAAGAGGTACTGGAAGAGGGCCTGAAGGGATATAAGGAATATAAAGAAAAAGTCAGATACAGGATCATCCCGTTTGTCTGGTGATGTTAAAATAGAATTGAAGAAAGCATAAAATCATACGAAAGGTGAACGCTATGAAAATACTGTTTGTTACCAGTGAATGTGCACCGTTTTCCAAATCCGGCGGACTGGCCGATGTCGCCTTTTCTTTGCCGCCTGCTTTGGCAAAGACCGACAATGAAGTCGAGATCATCACGCCTTACTACAAATGTGTGAGAGACCGTTTTGAAAAAGAGATCAAATATGTTTCTTCACACAAGATCGCTCTGGGCGAAAAGACACCGGACTGCGATCTGTACAAGGGAAAGCTGTCAGGCGTGACTGTCTGGTTCGTCGACAACAAGGATCTCTTTGACAGAGAAAAGCTCTACGGCTATGACGATGACAAATACCGCTTCGCCTTTTTCTCCAAAGCCGTCATCGAACTGATGGACCAGCTGGATTTCATTCCTGACATCCTGCACTGCAACGACTGGGAGAGCGCTCCGGCTGTCATCTATCTGAAAGACGACCAGGCCAGAAGGGCACAGTACAGAAACGTCAGGACTGTCTACACCATTCACAACATCGCCTACCAGGGACAGTTCGGTGAAGATGAATTGACGACGACCTTCGGCCTGGACAGAGGGTGGTATGACGGCGGTCTCGGTTATATCTATGAAGGCAGAAGAGACATCAACCTGATGAAAGGCGCGATGCTGATGGCGGACGCGGTATCGACTGTATCCCCCACCTACGCCAGAGAGCTGCATACACCGCAGTTTGGCAAAGGTCTGCAGGGCGTCTGTGACATCGTCGAATCCAAGATGTACGGCATCCTCAACGGCATCGACCCCGATCACTATGATCCGGGCAAGGATCAGCGCATTCCCGCCAACTTCACTGCCAAAGACAAATCAGGCAAGGAGATCTGCAAGGAATACATTCAGGAACAGTTCAAGATCAAGAAAGAAAAGAACTGGCCTCTGTTTGCGGTGGTCGCCAGGCTGGTCGAACAGAAAGGCGTCGATCTGATCAGGGAACTGCTTCCGGAAATGATGAGAAAGGGTGTCCAGCTGATCATCTTCGGCCAGGGCGACAAGAAATACACCGACTACTTCTATGAGTGCGTGGATCTCTATCCCGGACAGTTCGGTTTCTCCGATCAGTACACGGAAGAGATGGCGGCCAAGGTCTTTGCGGGTGCCGATTTCTATCTGATGCCTTCCGCATTTGAACCCTGCGGACTGTCACAGATGATGGCCATGCGTTACGGTACTGTTCCGATCGTCCACGAAACAGGCGGACTCAAGGATACCGTCAGGGCATATTCCGATTTTGACGGCATCGGCGACGGCTTCTCGTTCTCGCAGTACAACGCCAAGGCTCTGATGCTGGCGATCGACGCAGCGATCAAAGTCTACTTCGCTGAGCACGATACCTTCGAGGTCATCAAAGACAGATGCATGAAGAAGAACTTCTCCTGGAAGAAGTCGGCACAGACATATCTGAAGATGTATTCGGATATCTGCGGCAACGGCTACGACCCCAACGTCACTTTCTCCGATGCCTATGATGTCCTGAAGGTGATCTACGAAGATCTGGAAGAAAGCAGGAACGCCTATCTGAAGAAACAGAGCAAAGATTACAGCATCACTGCCCAGATACGCATCGAGGGACCGGGCGAAGGGACCTACCATCTCAAGTTCACAAAAGACGGAATGGAGATGCATCCTTTCAGTGTAGAGAATCCGGACGTCACGATTGCGACCAACTTCGACAACCTCTACAACATGGCGACCGGTGTGACTTCGGCAGACAAGCTCTTCGTCAACGGACAGATGAAGGTGGAGGGCAACATCTCCAAAGGAGCCGAACTCAGATACCTGATCGGAAAAACAGAAGAATAAGAACAGAGCCTCAAAAGAGGCTCTTTAAATATCGGTACACAGTATACGTTTTTATTTAGGTACCTTGACAAATAATGAAAAATCGGATATATTGTTCCTGTACTGATATCAAGGTACCTAAATGAAAGGAGTCATAATATGAGAAGATTTGAAGATGAAAGAATCGGTTTTGGACATAGAGAATGCGGTATGAGAGAAGAATTCGGACACGGCAGGCCCTGTCACAGATACGAGGGAAGAAGACCTCCCTTTGAAGGTCATCCTTTCGCAGGCAGAGAGTTCCGTGAGCCCAACGATCTGGAAGGCATGTTCATGGTCTGTGCCAGAATGCTGCGTCATGACAAGAGAAACTGCTTCGGTTCCACGCAGGACAGGATCCTGACGATCCTTCAGGAAAACGGAGGAACGATGGGACAGAAGGCTCTGCAGGAACTGCTGCATGTTCAGCCCGGTTCCATCAGCGAGGTCTTAAGCAAGATGGAGGAGAAGCAGCTGATCGAACGTTCGAAAGACGAAGACGATCGCCGTGCATCCCTGATCAGCTTGAAGAATAAAGACTTCAGGGCCGAAAACGAAAGTTCCTTCTTCTCGGTATTAAGCGAAGAGGAAAAAGAAAACCTGAAGACGATCCTGAAAAAGATCCTGGATCAGAGAAAAGAGGCAGAAGAAGAGTAAATACACGGTTCACATACCGTGTATTTTTAATGTTTCTTTTTGAAAAAAGTCTTATATAATAGGAAGTTGCGGTAACAGGGGTTGCCGCAACTTGTATATTTCACCAAAGATTCCTGTCTTTGTTGAAATCGGAGGGCAGATTATGAAGATACTGATCTCAACAGATTTTTATATCAACAATCTCGGCGGCGTGACGACATCGATCCTTGCGCTGTGCGCGGGTCTGCGCAGCCAGGGGCATTCCGTAAAAGTCCTGACACTATCTGATCACAGAGAGTCATACCGCGACGGGGACGATTGTTTTATCAGTTCCGTTCCCGCTTACTATGCACCGGACATGCGGATCACGCTCGATCTGAACGATCCTCTGATCGACGAACTGATTCAATGGAGACCGGATATCATCCACGTCCAATCGGAAGCGTCGGCTCTTCTGATGGCGAAAAAGATCCAGAAAGAATGTAATGTTCCTCTGATCATGACCTGCCATACAGACTACGCTTATTTTGTGCTTGGGAATCTGAAAAACCTTCCGCCGGTCAAAACGGTGTCGTCTGATGCCGGGCGTCTGTTTTACAGTTCCGCTTTCAAGATCATCGTTCCCTCGAGAAAAGCACTGAACTTCCCGTTCCTGCAGGCTTTCAGAGAGCGCATGGTCGTTGTGCCAAACGGCATTGAACTGGAAAAACACCAGAAAGCCCTGTCTGTTGAGGAAAAAGAAGATTTAAGAAGAGCCTTGGGTATTGCAAAAGACAGGAAGATCCTTGCGGCAATCACCAGGATCAGCAAGGAAAAGAACATTCAGGAACTGATCGGGTATTTACCAGATCTTCTCAAGAAAGTACCCGACGCAACGCTTCTCATCGTCGGGGAAGGTCCTTACAGAAAACATCTGGAAGATCTTGCCGAGGAGCTCGGTGTCTGTGATCGTATCGTGTTTGCGGGCCGTATCTCTGCACAGGATGTCTGGCGCTATTATGCGATCGCGGATATCTTCGTTTCTGCTTCAGTCTTTGAGGTCCACAGCATGAGCTATCTGGAAGCGCTGGCGCAGGGTCTGCCGCTGCTTTGCCGTCAGGACGAAGCGCTGGACGGTGTTCTGGAACATGGATACAACGGATTTGCCTATACTTCGCAGGATGAGTTTACTGATTATGCCTGCCGCATCCTGAAGGACGACGGTCTGAGAAAGAGCCTTTCGTCGGGATCGCTTCGTATCGTCCAAAGATTTTCCGCGCAGGCATTTGCCGCATCGGCACTCAGGGTATATGAAGACACGATCCGTGAGTGGCATTCGGAAACAGCGCAGTCCGGCCAGCCTGTATCGCGTCTGAAGGCCCTTCTTGAACGGCTGTAACAGCCGAAAGACGGACCATATTGCCCCGGAAAACAATACAGAACAAACAAAGGCATTGATGCCTTTTTGTTTTGGGACAGCAGGAAAGTTTATAATGAAATTGTGCAAAGCATCGATGAAGCGCTGGGAAAACTGAAACATTCAAAATTCCGCTCCTCCTTTCGTCTGAACGAAAAAGACAGGGAATATATAAAGGAAAAAGGAAGAGATGTGATCGAAAATCATGCGCGGGATTTTGTGAAACAGAAACTGGCGGATGGAGATCCGCTCAATGACGGCAAGCAGACGCCGATGAGAGGACACCCAATCTTCAAGGCGATGCACGGTACAGCCTGCTGCTGCCGGGGCTGCCTGAATAAGTGGTATAAAGTACCCAGACACACGCCGTTAACAGAGATGCAGCAGGAAAAGATCGTCAGGCTGCTGATGGCCTGGATCGACGAACAGATGAAGGAAGAAACAGATGAATAAGATCGTAATTTACTATTCCATGCTGGGAAACACCGATTATGTTGCAGAAAGAATCAGGAAAGAAACGGGAGCGGATCTTTTGAGGATCTCCCCGGAAAAGGCTTATCCGGACAAAGGTTTCAGAAAATTCTACTGGGGCGGAAAAAGCGCGATCATGGCTGAGAAGCCGAAGCTCCTGCCTTATGAAATTGATCTGAAACAGTATGATCTGATCATCTTCGGCACCCCCGACTGGGCGTCCAATTTTGTCCCGCCGCTCAGAACTTTCATTGAAGAAAACAGAAAGGCGCTGGAAGGAAAGAAGATCGCTGCCTATGTCTGCTGTTCCGGTGCGGGCGGAAACAAGGTACTGAACAAACTGAAAGATTTCATCGGTATTGAAGCGTTTGAAACAGAAGCCGTATTCATCGATCCGAAGGAAAGAAAAAACAACGAGGAAGAGATCTCCGATTTCTGCAAGAGCATCGGTTTATAATTAAGAAAGGATATTGCCGTGACAGTAAAGAGAAAAACAAAATTGATCCTGCTGATAATGACAGTTTTTCTTTTTGTCTTAAGTGCCTGCACAGCGAAAGATGTCCGTGAAGAGATACCCGGTGTTTATTATCCCGTATCCTGTACGTCGGATGACGGCGAGGTGTTTGAGATCGAAGACGAAGAACTTCATATCGAAGCGGACGGAAAAGGATATTTCCTGTTCAGCGGCAATCAGTATGAACTGCGCTGGGAATATGAAGACGGCGTTTTCACTTTTGAAGATTCCAGCGATGACGTCTTTACCGGGACCTATGAAAACAAGACCATTTCCGGTAAGTATTTCAACGACTACAATTACGTATTTAAAAAGAAGTAAGTGAAAGAGAAAATTTGTATTGCGGTACAACCGTCAGACGGAAGGCTTTCCGGAAGGCGGTTTTTTCTTTGTCTTATTGAAGCACAGGGAAACATTATGTTAAAATTTTCACAAATAGAGGTGTTTTTATGACTGCAATGAATGAAAAATACAAGGTGCTTTTTACACCCTGGAAGATCGGCAACGTGGAGATCAAGAACCGTTTCGTCATGACTTCCATGGGCGGCACCAACCTTTTGGGATGGATGGAGATCAACCATTTTGACAAGGCGGGAGCCGACTTTATCCTGGAGGTCGCAAAAAATAACTGCGGCCTGGTGCTGCCGGGATGTCAGCCTGTCTACAACCCGATGTTCGGCCAGTGGCTGGACAGGAATGACCGCATGTATGAGGATCTGAAACGATGGATGCCGGAATTCCACAAGACCGGCGCCAAGCTCTTCGTACAGCTGACGGCCGGCTTCGGCAGGTCGTTCACGATCTCTGAAATGATGGAAACTCTTTATACGAACAAGGTGCTCAGAGTCCTGTCCAAGCCGTTCATGGATCTGGATAAGATTACAGCCAGCTCTTCGCCTTCTCCCAACCGCTGGTCGGATAAGGTTCCTTCCAGGGAGATGACGAAGGAAGAGATACAGCGTTTCATCGACGCTTTCGCCAACTGTTCAAAGAAACTGATGGACGCCGGCGTGGACGGCGTGGAAGTCCATGCGGTGCATGAAGGTTATCTGCTGGACCAGTTTACATTGAAATATGTCAACAAGAGGGAAGACGAGTACGGCGGCAGCCTGGAGAACCGTTACCGCTTTGCGGCTGAGATCGTAAAGGCGATCAAGGCAAAATGCGGAAAAGACTTCCCTGTTTCCCTAAGATACTCCGTCATATCCAAGACGAAAGATTTCCGCAGCGGAGCACTTCCGGGAGAGGAGTATGAAGAGGCCGGAAGAGACATGGAAGAATCCAGACTGGCAGTGAAGTTTCTGGAAGAAGCGGGATACGACATGCTGAACTGCGACAACGGAACATATGATGCCTGGTACTGGGCTCATCCGCCGATCTATATGCCCGAGAACTGCAACCTCGACGATGTCATTGAGATCAGAAAATCCTGCAGCATCCCGGTCGTCTGTGCCGGCAGGATGAGTCTTGATGCCGCCAGCGAAGCGATCGGTAAAGGACAGATCGACGGTGCCGGCTTTGCCAGACAGTTCCTCGCAGACGACACCTGGATCACGAAACTCATGGAAGGAAAGCAGGAGGACATCCGTCCCTGCATCCTCTGCCACAACGGCTGTTTCAACATGTGTCACTATGAAGGTGTGCCCAACGACCAGAGCCTGTCCGATTCCCTGCATCTGGCAAGATGTGCCGTCAACGCGGAAACGATGCAGAAGGAAAAGCATTATATCCGCAAGACCGACAGCCCAAAAGAAGTCGTCATCATCGGCGGCGGCATCGGCGGCATGGAGACCGCCAGGGTACTGAAACTGAGAGGACATAAGCCGGTCATCTATGAAGCAGGTGACAGGCTGGGCGGAACATTCATCGCCGCCAGTGCCGAATCATACAAAGGAAAACTCAGAGACCTTCTGGAATGGTACAGGAAACAGATGAAGGATATGGAGATCGAGATCCGTCTCAACGAAAAGATCGAAGATCTGTCTCGATTCGAAGGAAAGGACATCGTCATCGCGACCGGTGCTGTTGCCCGGAAACTGAACATTCCCGGTTTTGACAAGACGATCGAAGCCATTGAATATCTAAACGGCAGAAAAGTCGGAAACAACGTCGCCGTCATCGGCGGCGGGCTGACAGGCTGTGAGATCGCTTATGAGCTGGCACTGCAGGGAAAGAAGGTGTCTGTCATTGAAATGAAGAACGACCTGATCGCCCAGACCGGTGTTTGTCTGGCAAACAGTTCTTATCTGAGAGAATGGTTTGCCCTGCATGAGGTACCGGTATATCTTAACACCTCAGTGAAAGAGATCAGAGACGGCTGCGTCATCTGCGAGCGAAACGGAGAAGAGATCGCTGTTGAATGTGACAGTGCGATCTCCTCGGTCGGCTATGTTCCGGCTCCGCTGGCAGAAGAAAAAGGAAAAGTCAGACTGGTCGGTGACTGCAGGACTGTAGGCAATCTGAGAACAGTCATCTGGCGTGCTTATGAAGTCGCCATGAAAATATAGGAGAAACAAATGAAATTAACGAAAGAACAGGAAGCGATCCTCAACGGCGAAAAAGGCGAGACTCTGGCTAAGGTCATGAAGACCCTGGTGATGTACGGAGAAGCCTTTGGTGCCGATAAGATGGTCGAAGTCACTTCCAAATACAATCACCTGGTCACTTCCTTCGGACTGGGCGTCATGGATCCGATCTATGAACTGATGGATACTTTGCTGAAAGAAGGGGCCGTATCCGGTCAGAAATTCACCGTCGACCCCAGACCGCTGGATAAAAATGTTCCCAGCAGTCTTCTGCAGAACCTGGTCTTCAAGGTCTTCATGTACAACAAGCAGGAATTCTATGAGAAGCAGCTGAAGGAGCTCGGTCTGCTGGAAGAAGACGCTTTCACCTGTACCTGCTACATGTCGGAAGTCGGCAACACGCCGGAAAAAGGTGATGTGTTGTCCTGGTCGGAATCTTCCGCTGTCGTCTACGCCAATTCGGTACTGGGCGCCAGATGCAACCGTAACTCCGGCATCATCGACCTGATGGGTTCCATCGTCGGTTATGTTCCGTATTTCGGTCTGCTGACTGATGAAGGCAGAAAAGCCGACTGGATCGTCAGAGTGAAAACGACGAAGAAACCGGAAGCACAGCTTCTGGGCAGCGCCATCGGCATGAAGGTCATGGAAGATGTTCCTTATGTCTACGGATTGAATGAATGGCTCGGTGAAGAACTGAATGATGAGGCCTGCACCTATCTGAAAGACTTCGGTGCAGCGACCGCATCAAACGGAGCGGTCGGACTCTATCATATTGATAAACTGACTCCGGAAGCCAGAGAAGCGGGAGAAAAGCTCATCAGAAAAGGCGCAAAGGAATACATCATCGATGATGCGGAACTGCAGAGAGTCTATGATTCCTATCCGGTCGTCTGGAAAGATAAAAACGCAAAACCGAAGCTGTGTTTCATGGGCTGTCCGCACATGTCTCTGCAGCAGCTGAAGGACTGGACGGAACGCATTGAAGAGAACCTGAAGAAATACGGGAACAGTCAGGTGCAGATCCCGACCGTTTTTACAGCAGCTCCGGCAGTCATCAGACAGTTTAAGGAAACGGAGTATTATCCGAGACTGGAAAAGACCGGGATCATTCTGTCCTACATTTGTCCTTTGATGTATATGAACAACCCGCTCTGCGGCAAGATGCCGGTCATCACTTCCAGCAACAAACTGAGAACTTACACGACTTCGAGATACTATACGGATGACGAGATCACGATGCAGCTGTGCAAAGGAGGACTTTAAAATGAAACAATTCAAAGGAAGAGTCGTAACACCGGGCACCTGTGAGGCAAGAGCGGTGGTAAGCCACGGCGGCTTCAATACACTGGCTTCTCTGCAGAAGGCGCTGCAGTTCGGTGACAAGACCGCAAAGGTCTCCGATCAGAACAATCCCGATCTCTTCGGCAAACCGATCGCCGGCAAAGCACTTTGTCTGCCAAAGACCATCGGTTCAACGACCGGAGGCATGGTCTTATACTGTGCATGTGAGATGAACCGCAATCCCAAGTGCATGCTGTTCTCGGAACGGATCGATTCACTGGCCTGTGCCGGCAGCGTACTGGCTTCCGTGTGGTCAAAAAATCCGATGGTGGTCATCGATGAACTGGGAGATGAGTTCCTGGATTATGTCAGAGACGACATGCTGATACGGATATCGGAGGACGGTACCGTCAGCGTAGAATAAGCACTTAAAAAGCCATCCTGCGATGGCTTTTTCAATTTAACAGACGATCTCGCCGTCTTTCATGATGACCTTGCGGTCGACGGTGATGGTCGGATCGTTGGTGACGATGTCGAAGTGTCCGGCAGCCTCCTGTATCCCGCCCAGACCGATGTTGCGGCCCATGCCGATGTGGAAGGTGTGGAAAGCTGATTCGTCTTCGATGTAGGAGACGCCCCTGGTCTTTGAGATGCGGTTGAGACCGATGCCCAGTTCCCCGGTTCTGTACATGTTGTCGGACCGGAAGGACTCGATGTAGTTCATCAGTTTCTGCGCATCGTTTCCTTCGCTTTCGGCAGAGACGATCCTGCCGTTTTCAAAGACGATCTTTACTGTATTTTCGACTAAGCCGATATAGCCGAAGGAAGCATCCAGGTACAGAACGCCTTCGGTCCTGTCTTCGACCGGTGCGACAAACACCTCAAAAGAGGAAGAACCGATCAGTCCCTTGCGGGCAGCACGTCCGTTGAAGTAACCGGGTTTTCTTCCTTCAATCACAAACGTAAGGTCAGTGCCTTTCTTTGTCGTGACGCGTACCTTCTTTTTATCCTTCATGGCAGAGATGATCTTTTTGGCGTCTTTGTAAGTCTGGCCGGGATCCATCTGAATAAAGTCGTTTTCCAGCAAAGAGGAGCCGTCCGAACAGGACAAAGGCAGCGACAGGAATCTGGCACCGTGCTTAACGGCTGTCTTGATGGCGTTGGTCGTGATGAAGGAGAAATCCGTCGCACCGATGATGACGTTTTCCTTGCAGAAGATGTCAGTCATGTTTTCGATGACATCGCCTTTCTGTACCAGTTGAGAATTGAGGATCGTCGTTTTCAGAACGGCGTCGGCACCGTAGGCCCAGCGGGAAAAAGCCTCAGCTTCTCTCATGTGAGTCTCATCGGTGATGAAATGGATCAGTTCGTCTTTCTGGACACTGAGCCACTTGTTGAGAATGATGGATACTCCTTTGTCGATATTGATCATATGCAATCTTCCTATGATAAAATAGTATAACGAAACGGGGGATATGTGAAATGAAACGATTACCCAAATACGATTTTGACAAGCCGGTCAAACTGCTGCAGTACAAGAGCCCGAAATTCGATATTATTTTCTATTCGGCTGCTTTCAGCTGTCTGGCTTTGGCGATCATGTATCTGGTCTTCATCCATGACGGAAAGTTCAAGATTGATTTTGTGCTGTGGAGAGTCCTTGTTTCCATCCCTCTGGTCATCCTGGCGTACTGGGTCAGGGAGCTGCTGGAAGAACTCAGGATCTACCCGGCCAAGCTGATGAAGAAGCACAGCTGGACGATCAGGGAACTGATGGAGATGACCGGCAAAGACCGCAGGGAAACCGAACGGATCATGTCCCATGTCTTTGAATCCTGCTTCGTCGTAGATCAGAAAAACATTTCTGAATAAGAATACAAAATCTTTGAAAATGTTACATGCTTGTGAAATAATTTGCAAGCATGTTTTTTTAGCGCTATAATAGGAACATTAAGGGGGGAATAAAAACTTATGCTTATCAGATTGATTGGCGTCGCTATCGTTGTCGTCGGTTTGATCCTCAAATTCGATACAATCGCAACGGTCGTCCTCGCCGGCATCGTCACCGGACTGGTTGGCGGCATGAGCTTCATGGATATCCTGACAACGTTAGGAAACTCCTTTGTATCTCAGAGAACTGCTACCCTGTTCGTTCTGACATTACCTGCAATCGGTATCTGTGAAAGATATGGATTGAAGGAGAAAGCAATCGACTTTATCCGCAGTATCAAATCCGCTACTGCCGGCAGAGTCATCATTGTTTATGAAGCAATCAGAACACTTGCTTCCGCATTCTCTATCCGTTTAGGCGGACATCCGCAGTTCGTACGTCCGGTCGTTGTACCGATGGCTGAAGGTGCTGCTGTTGCCAAATACGGTGAGATCGACGAAGAAATGCAGGACATCATCAGAGGCGGCTCTGCAGGTGCTGAGAACTACGGTAACTTCTTTGCCCAGAACTGCTTCATGGGATCTTCCGGCACACTGCTGATTGTTTCGACTTTAGTCGGTCTTGGCTATGACGTCGATGCTCTGCAGATTGCCAAATGGTCAATTCCGGTTGCGGTCATTTCGATCGTATACGGCGTGATCAGAAACATCTGGCTCGACAAGCAGCTTGATGCCTGCGCCAAGAAGGGAGGAAAATAATCATGACGTTTGCTCAGATTTTAGGTGAAGTTTTCTACTGTGTTATAGGTCTGATTTTCGCTCTCGTCGGTGTCAAGGCTCTGAAGGATGACGGCTGTTCCAAGAAAGCTACTACTGCTGCTTTCTGGTTCCTGCTTGCCTTCACATTCATCTGCGGTCCGTGGGTTCCGAAATGGCTGGTCGGTGCTGCAATCGTTGCTATGGCTGTCTTAACAGCTATCAGAGGCGTTGTACAGACCAAGAACGATGTTCCGGTTCCTGAGGAAGTCAGGAAGAATGCCGACAAGTTCGGTTACAAGATCTTTATCCCGGCTTTATGTATCGCTGTTGTTGCCGTTGTCGGTGCAACATTAGGTTCAAAAGTTCCGGCTCTGTCATGGCTGACAGCAAACAACGCAATCGGTCTTTCCGGTTTCGTCGCTCTGATCGCTGCTCTGATCCTGACAGGCTGCAATCCGAAGTATGCTGTTGTTGACGGTACCAGACTGATGGACAACGTCTCTACGACAGGTATCCTTCCGCAGCTGCTGTCTGCATTAGGCGCTCTGTTTACTGCTGCCGGCGTCGGTGATGCGATCTCTTACTACGTATCAATGATCGTTCCTGAGAACAATATTCTCGTCGCCTGCTTCATTTATTGCTTAGGTATGGCTCTGTTCACAATGATCATGGGCAACGGCTTTGCCGCTTTCTCAGTCATCATGGTCGGTGTCGGTGTTCCGTTCCTGATCTCCAAGGGTGCTGATCCGGTCGTTGTCGGTGCTTTAGGTCTGACCGCTGCTTACTGCGGCACGCTGTGCACACCGATGGCTGCCAACTTCAACATCGTTCCGGCTGCTTTGCTGGAAACAAAGAACAAATATTCTGTCATCAAGTCCCAGATCCCGTTTGCGATCTGCATGCTTCTGACACACGTCGTCTTATTGTATCTGTTTGCGTTCTAAGGTGAAGTAGTATGAAAGTATTACTTACCGGTTTTGAGCCTTTCGGCGGCGAGACTGTCAATCCTGCACAGGAAGCGGTCGCACTGGTGAAAGACGAGATCAAGGGCGCAGAAATCGTCAAATGTTATGTTCCGGTCGTCTTCGGAAAGGCGATCGAGACTGTACACGCGGCAATGGTAAAGGAAAATCCGGACGTCGTATTCTGCATCGGCCAGGCCGGCGGCAGATTCGAAGTCACTCCGGAAAGAGTTGCGATCAACTGCGATGATGCAAGGATCCCTGACAACGAAGGCAATCAGCCTGTCGATCAGCCGGTCTTTGCAGACGGAGCCAACGCTTACTTCTCGACCCTTCCGATCAAGAAGATGGTCGAATACATGAAGAAAGCAAACGTTCCTGCAGCGATCTCCAACACCGCAGGCACCTATGTCTGCAATCACCTGATGTACGGTGTATGCTACTACATCACGAAAGAATTCCCGAATGCAATCGGCGGATTCATGCATGTGCCTTTCTTACATGAACAGGTCATGGCCAAAGCAAATACGGCATCCCTTTCCAAGGAAGATGTCGTAAAAGCGATCGAAGCATCCATCGAAGCCATCGTCGATTCGAAAGAATAATAAGAAGAAAAAGAGCTGTGTTCTGTAAAGAAACAGCTCTTTTTTATGTGAATTTTGTTAAGAAATGAACTAGGAAAAGAAATATCGCTTCAAAAGAATTTATAATTGTCTCAAATGAAGAGATCCGGAAAAGAAGCGTTCAGGGATTCACTGATCATACTGCCTGCCTATCTGGTGCTGGGCATCGGATTCGGTGTGCTGATGAATGCGAAAGGATACGGTTTTGTCCACAGCCTGCTGATGAGTGTTTTCATCTATGCGGGATCGATGCAGTACGCCGGTGTCGATCTGCTTTGTTCATCGGCATCGGTGTTTACAACGGCTTTGATGACGGTCATGGTGAACATCAGACACCTTTTCTACGGCGTAGGAGTACTGGATAAATATAAGAAGATCACAAAGCACAGGATCTATGACATATTCGCCCTGACAGACGAGACTTTTTCGATCGTCTGCAGCAAGGATCTTTCCGGCCTCGATCTGAACGATTACTGTTTTCATCTGTCTTTCTTCAATCACCTCTGGTGGATCAGCGGTACGCTCCTTGGCAGCATCCTTGGCGACATCCTGCCGTTTGATTATACGGGGATCGATTTTTCAATGACCGCCCTGTTTATCGTCATTGTCATCAGCCAGTGGAAAAACAGCAGCGATCATCTTCCGGTGATCCTGACCTTTCTGATCTCGGCCGTCTGTCTCTTTCTTTTCGGTGCCGGGGATTTCCTGCTTTCTTCCATGGCCGGTATCGTGATCATGCTGTCGGTACTCAGAAAGACAGGAGGTGAAAAAGATGTTTAGTTATCTTCTGATTTTTGTTATGGCAGCCGTCACGATCGCCATCCGGTTCGCACCGTTTGTCCTGTTCAGGAAAAAGGCACCGGCTTTCATCCTTTATCTGGGAAAGACCCTGCCGGCATGTGCGATGGCGATGCTGGTGGTCTACTGTGTCAGGAACGGTTTTGATTCAATGAATGATTTTCTGCCGCAGTGTATTGCTGCCGCTGCCGTTATCATAAGTTATCATCTGAAAAAGAACACGGCTCTGTCTGTTTTTCTGGGAACGCTGCTGTATATGTTCCTGGTTCAGCGCGTTTTTTAGATGATAAAAAAGAGCTGTCTGCTCCCGGGCAAACGCCCCGGACTGCAGACAGCTTTTATTTTGTTTCACAGCTGATGACGACGCCTCTTCGTTCCATATAGTAGCTGCATAAGCCTCTGGTGGGAACGATGCGGATATCAGCGTCAGGATATTCGCTCAGCACAAGATCTTTCAGGTTCTGGGCAGCACCTTCGTTTTCGGTGTGAGTGATGACCGCCCTTCCTCCCTCATAGCCCGCTTTCCTCATCTCATCAGACAGGATCTGCAGACTTTTCTTTTCGCCTCTGGCTTTGTTGGTGACGGCGATCGTGCCTTCCTGGGTTGCCGTGCCGATGACGGAAATGTTCAGCAGACTCAAAGCGGCAGCAACGGTCTTGTTGACGCGACCGTTCTGGACAAGGTTATGGATGGAAAAGAAGGAGAAGAACAGACGGCTCTTTCTGATGTAAGCCCGTATCTTTTCATCTGCCTCTTCAAAGCTGCATCCCTGCTTCAGCAGCCTTTCCAGTTCATATAAGGCCAGCACTTCCTCAGCACCGGTCGACAGGGAATCAATGACTGAGATCTTCACGTCCGGGTTTTCGTCCGTATACATCTGCACGGCACTGACCGCGCTGTTGTAGGATCCCGACAGAGCAGAGGTCACGGTCAGCACAAGGATCTCATCTGCACCCTGAAAGGCATCAAACCAGGCATCGACTGTCGGGCAGGATGTATAGGATCTGTCTTTGTATTTCTCAAGATAATCCAGCATTTCTGTGACGTTGAGATTCTCATCGTCAAGAAAACTTCTCTCATCCGTATAGACGGTAAGAGGCACGGTAATGAAGTCCTCATAATCCAGTGTGAACAGATCACAGGACGAGTCGGCTACGATTCTGACCATATGAAAAACCTCCTTTTATGCCTTAATTGTAATGTGCTTCAGGATAGTGATAAAATGAACAAAAAGATACGAATTGTCACAATTTATACAAAAAAGCCTATTCTGTCACAGTTATGAAAATCAATACAGATCTCAACAGCAGAACGATTCAGACACGCATCGCGATCGGTGATGCGATTTTGGATGAGCTGGAGAAAAAAGAGTATACAAAGATCAAGGTATCCGATGTGATCAGGAATGCCAAAGTATCAAGGATGTCTTTTTACCGTTACTATGAAAATCTCTATGATGCCCTGTGTGATTATCTTAACATCATCGTTACCGGATATATGATCGAAGGCGGGGAACAGCAGGATCCGACGGTCTTTATGGAGCTGGATCATATCGAATTTTCCCTGAATTATTTTGACCGCTATTCCCGTTATTTCCTGACGCTGAACAGACACGGTCTTTATTCGGTGCTGATCGATGCGGTCAACGAATTCGTGATGAAGAATATCTTCCCGCAGAAGAAGATCCATATCTATGAACTCTATGCCTATGCGGGAGCCTTGCTGAATTCGTTCCTGAAGTGGGAGGAAGACGGAAAAAGAGAAAGCGCCAGAGATGTGGCGGCGATGATATACAGGCTTTTCAATCACAAGGAAGAAACATAAGAAAAGGAGAAAAACATGGCAGTCGTCAGGTTCAATTTTCTGTCCAGGTGTCTGGGCAGACAGGTCGATGTATCGGCGGTCATTCCTTCCTGGACGTTTTCCAGGGCAGCAAAGGAATCGGTCGATGAGATCTACAAGGTCAACCGCAAACACAAGGTGCTGATCCTGCTGAACGGGTTCTCGGGTGATCACACCGATTATCTCAACTACACCAATATCGCCAGATATGCGGAAGACAACGGTATCTGCGTCTTCATGCCTTCGGGACTCAATTCCGCCTACCGTGACCGGGAAGACGGGGACAAGATGCACAGCTTCGTCGCCAAGGAACTGCTGCAGGTCGTCAGATACATGTTCCCGGTATCCACAAAGAGAAAGGACACCTATATTGGAGGTCTGTCGATGGGAGCGGCCGGTGCCTCAACGATCGGTCTGGCTCATCCGGAGACTTTCTCAAAGATCTTCTGCATGTCGGGCATCACCTCCAGACCGCAGGGCAAGAGAAAGGTCGATCTCAACTGGTTCGGTGAAGGTGAAGATCTGTATGCGCCGGGCTCCATGGCCACCGATAAGAAGATGATCGACACCAAGGAAGACGGCTGGTACAGCGCAAAGAAGATCGTGGATGAAGGACTTGAAAGACCCGAGCTGACGATCACGATCGGCGACAAGGATTTTCTGCTGGAGGCGACAAGAGCCTTCAAGAAATACATGGATTCCCTGGGTTATGAGATCACCTATGAAGAAGTTCCCGGCTATGGTCATGAATGGGATTTCTGGGATCTGAAGGTCAGGGAATATCTCTACAACGGCTGTCAGCTGAAGAAGAAATAAGATTCATACAGAAAGAAGGAAGACCTTCTTTTTGTTTTGCATATAATAGAGATATAAATATGAATATCGCAGTCTATCTGGCATCGGCTTCAGGAAACGATCCCGCTTTGAAAGAAGCGGTTTTGAAGCTGGGTGAATGGATCGGATCAAACAATCATACACTGGTCTACGGCGGATCTCAGAGAGGTCTGATGGGCGATCTGGCAAATTCCGTCAGAAGCAACGGCGGATATATCATCGGTGTGCTGCCGAAGATCTTCATGACGCCTTCGATCGCCCGTGATGATCTGGATGAACTGTATGTCACGGAAGATATCAGTGAACGGAGAAAGAAGATGATCTGCCTTTCCGATGCCTTCATCGCCTTTCCCGGAGGGACCGGTACACTGGAAGAAATCAGCGAGGTCATGTCGGGCGTCTGTCTCGGTCAGATCAAGGCACCCTGTATTCTATACAATCTCGACGGCTATTATGAACCGCTAAAGAAACAGCTGGAAATAATGGTGGAAAAAGGGCTTTCCAGCAGAGAAAAACTGCAGAAGATCCGCTTCGCAGAAAATCTTGAAGAGATCGTTTCAATCATCACGAAAGAGGCAGAAAAATAAGATAAAATAAACTCAAGGAGGCCTTTCTATGGGGATCGTCGTATTCGGTGCAGTCTTTGTGGATATCAAAGGATATCCGATCGATCAGTATATTCCTTCGGGTAGAAATGTCGGAAGAGTCGTTCAGGTGCACGGCGGCGTCAGCCGGAATGTGGTGGAGGATATCGCCAACCTGGAACTGGAGCCGACCTATGTGAGTGTCGTCGATGATACCGGTATCGGCAGCGATGTGATCGACCGGCTGAAACGCCACCATGTGAATACGGACTATATCATCAAGACGGCGGACGGCCTGGGTACCTGGCTGGCTATTTTTGACAACAACGGCGATGTCGTGGCCTCGATCTCCAAGAGACCGGACCTCTCCCGCATCAGCGAGGTGCTGGATGCCTGCGGCGAACAGATCATTGAAAACTGCGACAGCGTCGTCGTGGAGATCGACATGGAAGATGAGCTCCTGAACCGGATCTTCGATCTGGCTGATAAATATCACAAACCGATCTTTGCGGTCGTGTCCAATATGTCCATCGCCATGGAGAGAAGGAGCCTTCTTTCCAAAGTCGCCTGCATCGTCTGCAATCAGCAGGAAGCAGGACTGCTGTTCTCGGAAGAATATGACGGGATGGCGGCTGACGAGATGGAAAAGATCCTGACGGAAAAGATCGTACAGGCCGATATCGGAAAGATGGTCATCACCATGGGTGAGGAAGGCGCCGTTTATGCCGACCAGAGAGGCGAACACGGTTACTGTCCTTCCCAGAAAGTCGATGTCATCGACACGACCGGTGCCGGTGATGCCTTCTTTGCGGGCGTGGCTGTGGGTCTGACCTACGGCAAGTCCCTGGCTGAATCCTGCAGCATCGGTACGAGACTGGCCAGTGCCGTGATCTCAACGAAAGAGAGCGTCTCTCCCCGTTTCAAACCGGAAGAGTTCGGTCTGGAAACGAGACTGAGCGAATAAAGATGATCGATTTCTACATCAGAGAAAAGAAAGACCTGATCGATGCGGTCAATGAATACGGAATCATACCCTTCTTTGAAAACGAACTGAAGGGTTTTTCGATTGAAGAAAACATCGATCCCAAAGTTTATTTCGGAGACGGAGAAGGCGTCTGGGAATGGAAGGGTCCGGTGATCACCGAGACCAGATGTGCCTACGGCAAGTTCTTCCGCAAAAAAGCAGCCTTCGTTTCAAAGAAGTGGTATTATGATCTGGCCAATTACCGAAGAGACGGCTATGACTTTGATGCGAGAGTCTCCGACGGCCTGGCCAATTACAACGAGGAATTCCTCTACAACATCATCGCTTCCAGACATTCGATCTTATCAAAAACGGCCAAGGCGATCGGCGGCTATGTCAGACCAAAGGAGAAGGGAAAGGATTCCTGGGAGCCGAGAAAGGGTTTTGATACGACGATCACCGCCTTGCAGATGAAGGGCTATGTGCTGATCACCGACTTCGATTATGAAGTTGACAAAAACGGAGAATTCTATGGCTGGGGCATTGCCCGCTACGCAACGCCGGAAGAGTTCTATGGGAAAAGCTTTGCGCAACACTGTTATAAAAGGACTCCCGAGGAGTCCTATGAAAGACTGTTCAAGCAGATCAAAAAGCTGACAAAGGCCGACGATTTTCTGATCGAACGCTTCCTGGGTTAGCTCTTCTTATAATTTTTTGCGATCTCAAACATTTTCGGATCCACATGGCAGTAGCCCTGTGGATTTTTATACAGATAGTCCTGATGATACTCTTCCGCCCTGGTGAAATTGTCCAAAGGAAGCACCTCTGTCAGGATCGGTTTCTCATATCTCTTACTGAGTTCGCTGATCGAGTTTTTTATGATCTCAAGATCGTCTTCATCGACATAATAGATACCGGTACGGTACTGATGACCGATATCGTGTCCCTGCTGATCAAGCAGCGTGGGATCGATGATCAGATAATAAAGATCCAGGATCTCTTTTAATGAGATCTGATTTTCATCATAGCTGACCATGACCGTTTCGCTGGCGCTGGAACGGTGGGCCTTGAGGTCCTCATAGGAAGGAGAAAGGATGTCGCTGTTGGCATAGCCGACGATCGTTTCTTTGATCCCTTCGATCAGGGAAAGATAATGCTGGACGCCCCAGAAGCATCCGCCTGCAAGATAGATCTGTTTCATGTCTCCATTATAATCAATCTTTGATCAAAATTCTTTTTCTGCCGTTACAGAAGAAATATAATAAAAATATAAAAGGAGGTAAACCTCATGAATGATGTATCAGTTTATTACGGTATGACTTTTATCGCTTTGATCCTGACGTTCGGAGCACAGATGTATATACAGAGCAATTACAGAAAATTCGGTCAGATCGCCAACCGCAACGGCATCACCGGTGCCAGAGCGGCTGCGGAGATCCTCTTGAGAAACGGCATCACCGATGTCTCCATCCAGAAAGGGGGACGTACGCTGACTGACCATTATGATCCCCGCAACAGCACGGTGACGCTGTCAGAAGCCAACTATGACAGCGCTTCGATCGCCTCTGTCGCAGTTTCTTCCCACGAATGCGGACACGTCATGCAGGACAAGATGGGCTATTTCTTCCTGAGATTAAGGACAGCGATGTATCCCATCGTCAGCTTCTCATCCTACGGCGGTTACTTCGCCATCATGATCGGCGTCATGTTCGGCATCATGGATCTGATCCGGCTTGGCATCCTGATGGAATGCATCATCCTGGTCTTCCAGATCATCACGCTTCCGGTCGAGTTCGATGCTTCCAACCGCGCACTGCAGGAGATAGAGAAATACAATTTCCTGGAACCGGACGAGCTTGCCGGTGCACGGACGGTATTAAGAGCGGCGGCCCTGACCTATGTAGCGGGCGTTGCTTCGGCATTCCTGCAGATCCTCCGTCTGGTCGTGATGTTCGGCGGCAGGAGAAGAAGGGATGACTGATTACGGGCTTTTAAGCAGACAGCTTGAAGCGCTTTCCGAGTCATCGAAGAATTATATCCCTTTGCTGGCAAACGCTTCGGCACTGATCTTTGAATCCATGGAAGATCTCAACTGGGCCGGTTTCTATCTGGTCAGGAATGGTGCGTTATTATTGGGCCCTTTCCAGGGAAAGACGGCCTGCGTCAATATCGAAAAAGGCAAAGGAGTCTGCGGAACAGCTTATGAAAAAGACGAGACCCAGCTTGTGAAAAACGTCCATGAATTTCCCGGACACATTGCCTGCGACAGTGCTTCCAATTCCGAGATCGTCGTACCGATCCATAAGGATGAAAAAGTGATCGCGGTACTGGATATCGATTCGCCTTCGCTGAACCGTTTTGATGAAAATGACAGAGAGGGTCTGGAATCGTTTGTAAAGACACTGGAAAGTGTAATTGAATGGTAAAAGAACCGGAAACGGTTCTTTTTGAAAAGGAGAAGACTATGTCATATCCTCTGAAACAGGAAGAAGACAACAGAACAGCACAGCGTATCGCATCGAAAACGCTGGATGAGATCCGCGAACTGATCGTTCCCGGAATGAGTGAGGCACAGATCGAAGCGATGGTCTGTGAAAAGATGATCGAAAAGGGTTCCGGTCCTTTCTGGTATCACGGTGTCGGTGCCCTGGTGTTGTTGGGAGAGCGTTCAACACTGTCGCTGAGCGCCAGAAACTATCAGGCAGATCCGGAAAACGTTTTAAAGAAAAGAGATATCCTGACGATCGACTGCAGTCCGACATTCAACGGACAGTGGGGCGATTATGCCAGGACGATCTTTCTGGAAAACGGGAAAGCTGTGAAAGAGGAAGAAGTATCTGATCCGGAATTCAGACAGGGACTGGAAGCGGAACTTGAGCTGCACCGGATCTTAAGAGAAGAACTGTCTCCGGATATGACCTATGAAGAGGTTTTCGTTATATTATCGGATAAGATAAAAGAACTTGGATTCATCAATCTTGATTTCCATGGAAATTTAGGTCATTCCATTGAGACGGATGAGAAGAAGCGGATCTGTTTGGAGATGGGAAACAAAAAGACTTTCCGCGAATACGGAAAGCCCTTTACACTCGAACCGCACATCGCTCTTCCGGACGGAAAATTCGGCTACAAGCGGGAGAATATCTATCTGGTCAGAGATGATCGTTTCGAAGAATTATGAGTTCATGATATCAAGAACTTCTTTTTTACTGAGATCACACCTGGCACCCAAAGACTGAATACATAAGGAAGCGGCAGCAGAGGCAAACTCGGCCGCTTTTTCAATACCCATCTCATCCATCATTGAAGAAAAGCCGCTGCAGAAGGTATCACCGGCTCCGGTGACATCGACGACATCGACTTTTCTGGCGGGAACACGGATCTCTTTCTTTCCTTCTTCATATATGACGCAGCCTTTTTCAGCCAGTGTGACTACCACGAGTTTCATGCCCAGGGAATGGAGTTTTTCAGCCTGCTGCTCATAGGATCTGTATTCCCGGACCGAGTCGTAGCCAGTCTCATTGAAAAAGCCGATGTCCACAGATGAGAATCTTGTGTCGTCGCCGTTTCGTTCGTAGTCGACATCAAAATCAACGATGATCCTGGCGCCCTGCTTCCTCAGATCTCTTGAGAAATCATCCCAGTCTCTTCCTTTATACTTTAATGTCTTCAGAGTGCCGATAGTGGCGTAGACATAGGAGGCATTCTTCATCGTTTCATACATTTCATCGGTGATGATGATCTCTTTCACATCAAGTATGGGGATCAGGACGGTGTGTTCGTCCCCGACTAAGAAGATCAGGGCTTTGGAATCGGGAAGGGAATTGTCTGTGACAGACAAAGAAGTGTCGATGCCTCTGCTTCGAAGATCTTCCAGAAGAAATTTCGAGACGGCGCCGTCATTCATGCAGGTCCAGAAAAGCGTCTTCTGATCCAGAGAAGCTCTGACACAGGCGGCGTTGGCGATCATGCCTCCGGGGACCGCTTTGAGAAATTCGACATTTTCCTTGTCGGCCTTGCCCGGCCATCTTTGGGCCCTGTAATATTCGTCCAGAGCGACATCGCCGATATAGACGGCATAATTCTTATCTGTTTCCATCATCTTTCTCCGTTTTTCTTCATTATAATCCTTGAATATTGGTACAGGAAATATGTGAAACTATGTGAAAAAGGTGCTAGAATAAGAATAAGGCTACAGTTTGTAGCAAAAAAGATTATTTGGAGGAATAAATAATGGCTAAGAAAGAAATGAACAAACTTACTTGGTTCCTTGTCCCGATCGGTGTCGCCATCAACTTTATCGGTGGTACGATCATCCTTCTGCTGAAGCTCCCGATCTATCTGGACTCCATCGGAACCATCATCGTCGGTGCGCTCTGCGGCGCATGGCCCGGTGTTATCGTCGGTCTGATTTCCAACATCCTGACTGCTATCACCAGCCCGAACAACCTCTTCTATGCACCTCTTAACATGGCATTCGGTGTCTTCGCCGCTTACCTGTCAAAGAAGGGTGTCTTCAAGAAGTTCGTTCCGACGCTCCTCAGCTCACTGGGCTTCGCTTTCATCGGCGGTGTCATCGGTGCTCTGATCACCTGGACTCTGTACGGCTTCGACTTCGGTTCCGGAACGACTGCTATCGTTGTTCTGCCTCTGTGGAAGGCTCTGGGATCACCGGAAGTCCAGTCTGTCAAGTTCTTCATTCAGATCCTCGGCGAATTTGCCTGCGACCTGCTTGACAAGGCTATCACCATCATCGTCTGCTACTTCATCCTGAAGGCTTTCCCGACCCGCTTCCTGTCCAAGCTCCCTCTGGGACCTGTTTACATCAGCGACGAAGAGAAGGCTCTGGAGGACTGATCTCCTTTCAGGGATGTATTGCAGCGCTCTATTATTAATCAGCTGAATTAATGACGGCAGGAGTGCTATGGCTCCTGCCGCCTTTCTTTAGGAGAATCTTATGGATCGAGAGTTTGCTTACTCATACAACAACTATGTGAAATACGGCAACGGATGGAAGGATATGAATCCGATCTCCAAGCTCACGATAGCCGTCTGTCTCGGTATTTCCTCCTGCGTCATCCAGCGCTGGCAGTTCGGTGTCGTTTTGTGCATCATCGGTACGCTGATGGCGGTATATACGAAGATATTCAGAAAATATCTCCGTTCTTTACTGGCGATCGCCATCCCTTTGCTGTTGCTGACAACCATTCTGCGTCAGCTGCAGTATGCACATACACCGGGCTTCACACCTTTATTCAATCTGCTGGGCTGGCAGTGGTATAAAGAGCCTTTCATCATGAGCATGAATGTCGCCTGGTACATCATCGGTTTCTCAAGCGTTCTGCTCAACTACTTCCTCAATACGGAGATGAAGGATCTGATGCTGGCGCTGGAGAACAGAGGCGTCACTCACGTCGCCAGCTACATCATGTTGAGTTCCATGCAGAGCATCATCGACATGAAGAAGTCGGCCGATACCATCCTGGAAAGCCAGAAAGCCAGAGGTATTGAGACCGACGGCAATCTGATCGTGCGCATGAAGGCCTTCTTCCCGACGCTGGGACCGATCCTTTTAAGTGCCATGTCCGGTACGGAAGAAAAGGCCATCGCCATGGATGCCCGCGCTTTCTCACACGAAGGCGGACACACTTATCTGAGAGTCCTGCGTCCGGTCCCGGTATGGGAATATATCCTGGATGCCCTGGCTGTCCTGGTTATGATCGGCTCCATCGCCTATGCGGTATTAAGGGCGATGCAAAGGATATAAGGAGGTACGTTCATGGCTTTTATTGAATTAAAAAATGTTTCTTACAAATATCCTTATACAAAAGAATTTGCCCTGCAGAATCTCAGCTGCAGTTTTGAAAAAGGAAAGTTCTACGGCATCATCGGTGAAAACGGCGGCGGCAAGACCACGCTGTGCAACCTGATCAGAGGACTGATCCCGCATTTCTATCTGGGCAAACTGACCGGTGAATGTCTGATCGAAGGCAAGGATATCCGTGACTGGGATACCGCCGAGCTTTCTTCCAAGATCGGCTATGTCTTCCAGAATCCGTTTACCCAGATCTCCGGCATCAAATCCACGGTCTTTGAAGAAGTGGCCATCGGTTTAGAGAACCTGGGTGTTCCCAAAGACGAGATGATCGAACGGGTCATCAATGTCTGTGAACAGCTGGACATCGGCCATCTGATCAAAAACAATCCGAACGAGCTTTCCGGCGGACAGAGACAGAGAGTCGCGTTTGCTTCCATCATTGCGATGGATACCGAGACCCTGGTCATCGACGAGCCGACTTCCCAGCTTGACCCGGAAGGCACCGAGAATGTCTTCAAGATCATCAACACCCTGAAACATTCCAACAAGACCATCATCCTGGTGGAACACAAGATCGACCTCATTGCCGAATTCTGTGATGAGATCCTGGTCATGGAAGACGGAACAGTCGCTTTCGCCGGTCCGACACATGAAGTGCTGACCAAGAGAGAATTATTACAGCATGAAGCTTCCATTCCGGAAGTCGCCAAATTCGGTCTGGCCATGGAAGATGCCGGAAAACATCTTTCCTCCATCCCTGTTACCATGGATGAGGCATACAGACTGGTAAAGGAAAGGAAGGGCCGTTAAAATGATTGAAATCAAGAACGCAAGTTTTAAGTATCCCAACGGATTTACCGCTCTGGAAAACATCAATCTCACCATCAAGGAAGGCGAAAAGGTAGCGATCGTCGGACAGAACGGTGCCGGCAAGACGACCTGCGTCAAGATGATGAACGGACTCAACCGTCCCTTTGAAGGAGACGTCATCGTCGACGGCGTCAACACGAAGGATGTAACCGTCGCAACGATCGCGCGCAAGGTCGGCTATGTCTTCCAGAACCCTGACGAACAGATCTTCAACTCCACGGCCCGCAAAGAGATCGAATTCATGCCCCGCTACTATAAGCTTTCCGAAGAGGAAGTGAAGCAGCGCGTGGATTATGCAGTTGAGATCTGCGACATCGCCAGATACATGGATACCAACCCTTATGAGATCCCTTATCCGATCCGTAAATTCGTGGCCATCGCTGCAGTCATCGCATCAAGACCCAAGTACATCATCCTGGATGAACCGACAGCCGGTCAGGATCTGCACGGAACCCAGGTACTGGGCGCGATGGTCGACAAGCTGACGAAGGACGGCATCACCGTCATCACCATCACTCACGACATGGAGTTCGCGGTACGCAATTTCGAACGTGTCATCGCCATGGCACATAAAAACATCATCTGCGACGGAACGGCTCAGGATGTTTTCTGGAACGAAGATGTCATCGCCGATGCCAAGATCAAGAAACCGGCCATGGGCGAACTGGCCAAGAGGCTGGGTCTTGACGGCAAGATCCTCTTCTGCGACGAACTGGTCAAAAGACTGTAGATCCTTATGGCAAAATATCTTGTCACCGGAAGTGTGATCGTCAATGACATGAAATATCCTGACGGATCGATCGTCAGAGGTTTTTTAGGCGGCTCCATTTATGTGGTCAACGGCATCCTTCCTTATACGGACGATGTCCTGTTTGTTTCGGCTGCCGGTCCGGACTTTGACGATCTTTTCGGTGATTATTTCAAACACAACGGGGTATGCAGCGCCATTGATCTGTGTTTTCCCAAAACCCATTACACGATCGTGGAATATTCTGAGACCGGAGAATGGTGCGAACATTCCATCTACGGAGAAGAGTTTGAAGAAAAATACGGACCTTATCCTCTGGCTAAAGCAAAATATGTCATCAGTCACGGCGGAGAAGATGTGAAAGGCATCTACTTTGAGTCCTCTGTCGATGAGGAAGTCTGGAAGGATCTTGAGGCAATGCGCAAGGCCTGCCCCAATGCCGCCTTCATGTCCGAGATCGCCACATCCGATACAAAGGATCCTGTGCAGAGAAAGAAGGTACTCGATCTGATCCAAAAGATCGATATCTATTCCCTGAACCGTCCGGAAGCGATGGCGTTATTCGGTACGGAAAGCGAGGAAGAATCGATTCAGGCGATCATCGATCTGGGCAAACCCTGTTTCTTCCGTCTCGGGAAGAAGGGTTCCTGCATGATACAGGACGGCAAGGCGTGGTTTGCGCCTTCCGTGGAAAGCGAAAGCAGTGTGGATTCCACCGGCTGCGGCAACTGTTCGACCGGCGCGTCCCTTTACGGATATTGCGAAGGATTCCATCCGCTGAAAACAGCCTGTTACGCCAATGTAGCGGCAGGAGTCAATGCCAGACAGTACGGTCCTTTCCCGGAATATACGCCTGAAGTCAAAGCGCAGATGAAAAAAGAAGCAGAAGAACTGTTTCAAAGACTATTGGAGGAAGAATAATGTTTTTGGATCTGTTTCCGGTCAGAAAACCGGTCATGGGAATGCTGCACTTCAAGGGCGAGACCCGTGAAGAGAAACTGGAGAGATGTCTGCGGGAAGCGCAGATCTATAAAGACAACGGCGTAGATGCGGTGATCGTCGAAGACTATTTCGGCAATGCCGAAGATGTGAAAGCCGGACTTGAACTGCTGAGCCGGAAAGGCGGCTTCACGATCGGTGTCAACATCCTCGATAACTGGGAATTAAGCTGGCAATACGCCAAGGAATACGGCGCACCTTTCATTCAGGTCGATTCGGTCGCCGGGCATCTGACACCGGAAGAAGACATCCCCTATGGAGAAATGATCGACGGCTATATGAGTGAAGGCGGGATCTATGTCATCGGCGGCGTGCGATTCAAATACAAGCCGGTCCTTTCCGGAAATGACCTGGAGACCGATCTGCGTATCGGCATGAAACGCTGCCATGCGTTGGCAGTGACCGGTGAAGGCACCGGTATGGATTCCCCGACGCAGAAGATCATCGATTTCAGAAAGATCGTCGGTGATTTCCCGCTGGTCGTGGCTGCCGGAATGAGCGCTGACACCGTGTTTGAAAAACTCTCCCTGGCTGATGCGGCGATCGTGGGCAGTACCTTCAAGGACACCCGCAAAGACAGCGGTGATGTCTGTGCGAAGCACGTGAAAGAATTCATGGACAAGGTCTTTGAATTAAGAAGCACCTTATGATCTTCTATACATCGGAAAATGAAGAACTGATATTCAACAGCGCCAGACAAAAGGCGACATCCGCATTACAGGAAACGCTGAAAGAATTTTACGGAAAAGAAGAGATCAGCGAAAGGATCTTTGCGCAAAGATGGCTTGAACGGCTGTCGCAGAAAAAGGATGTCTATGCCAAAGGCTGGTACTCACCGCCTCCTTACGGGACGGCGGTTTTAAGCGGAGACAGACTCAGCTTCGATTCTTTAAGAAACGAAAAGTTCTGGCCTTCCGAAAGGATCATCGACTGGCGGGACGGTTTCCTTTATGCCTACTGTTCACCGGTAGATAAGATCAGCGGATATATGGGTGATATGTCGGTCACGCTGTATTTCGGCAAGGACGAAAAGATCAAGGAACATTTCCGGAATTGCCGCGCAGCAGCAGAAGATATCTTTGATCATCTGGAGGATTCCGAAGGACCGGGTGAACTTTTCCGGTATTCACAGGAAATCTTCAGATCAAGAGGCCTCTTAAGCAATGTGATCAGCCGCACCGACTCCCTTCCCAGCAACCTGGGTCACACCTTCGCTCATCTGGAAGAGATCGCAGACAAAGCGGAACTGACAAAAGAGGAGATCGATCATCTGAGTTCTTCCAGACACTTCCTCAATCAAGGAGCCGATTTTGTTTTTGAAGAAGGTCTGCAGTTTACGGTCGAACCGCAACTGCTGTCGCTGAATGATGCCTCATTTCCGAAAGTCACGCATCACTTTGTCGTAAAGAAAAGAGAAGACGGCTTCATCGTCTGCAACGACATCGATGAACTTCTGGAAGAATTTGAACTGAAATGAATACAGGATATCCTGTATTTTTTATTTCGTGATATAGTGAAACCATGAACGAAGTACTGATCGCCAATATTCTGATGGTCATCGGGGAAGGGATCCTGTTTGTGGCCTCTTCCCGCAAAAGCAAGAAACAGATCCTGTTGTTTCAGATCGCCTCCATGGTCATCATGGCCGTTGCCTCTTATCTGCTAAAAGGATACGGCGCCATCGTCATGGACGTCATCGGCATCACCAGAAACGTTTTGTCCATCAGCAACATCGCTTCCCGTTATCTGACCTATCTGTTTATTTCGGCAGCGGTCGTTTTCGGCATCCTGTTCAACAGTAACGGCATCCTCGGTTTCCTGCCGATCATCGCCAACGTTTCGCAGTCGCTGATCATCATCAGCCGGAAATCCACTGTCAGACAGATCCGTTTTGTCTGTGCGTTTTCCTCTTTCTGCTGGGGCATCTACAACTTTGTGATAAAAGGTTATGCAGGCGTCGTGACCAATCTGATCAACGCGGTTTCCTATCTCTATCACAATTTCAAAGAAGATGAAAATATTTAGCACTCTCCTATTGACATTGCTAAAAAAGAGGACTATAACATAATTGTACAAGGAAATCAGAGAAGGTTCCTTAAGGTAATAACTTAGAAATCCAAACCCTCCATTCCCTTGCTTGGAGACATAGTTCGTTTTATGAACATGAGGAAAAGTAAAGGAGGTAAATGACTATGTTAACACCTAAAGTATTCACAGATGATTTGTTTGATGACTGGTTCGATCCGTTTACAGGACTGACAAGAGACCTGAATAGGATCGACCGCAAGCTCTATGGCAAGCATTCCGGCAGAGAGATGCTGATGGATGTCAAGGATCATGATGATCACTATACCGTAGAGATCGATCTTCCGGGATTTAAAAAAGAAGACATCGGCATCGAACTCAACGACGGCTACATGACAGTTACCGCTTCGAAGGGTCTTGATGAAAATGAGAAGAATCACAAAGGAAAGATCATCCGTCAGGAGAGATATTCCGGCATGATGTCAAGAAGCTTCTACGTCGGTGAAGACGTGACAAACGAAGAAGTCCATGCGAAATTCGAAAACGGCGTTCTGATGCTGGAGATTCCGAAGAAGGAAAGCGAAAAGATCGCCCACAAGAATACGATCATGATCGAGTGATCAGAAACAGACCGGAAGGTCTGTTTTTTGTATAATGGGGACAGAGGAAAAAGGATATGGAATTCAGACTGGCTAAAGAAGAAGACATCGATACCGTATATGACTACATCAGGAAACTGGCGGTATTTGAAAGCAGGGAAGATGATTTCAAGCTGGATAAAGAAACGTTATACAGGGCGATGTTTGAAGATAACCTGGGGGAAGTGATGCTTGCGACGGAGGACGGAAAGATCATCGGCTATTGCTTCTTCTATCATGTTTTCTCTTCTTTCAGCGGCCTGACCAAGATGTATCTGGAAGACATGTATATCGATGAGCAGTACCGGGGCGGCGGAAAAGGCAGAGAGTTCTTCCGGCAGATGGCGAAGACAGCACTGAGCCGCGGATACGGAAGCATGATCTGGGGCGCCCTGGACTGGAATGTGTCGGCGATCGGCCTCTATCTCAAGATCGGTGCCGAAGTCGAAAACGGAAGATCGCATTTCGAACTTCCGCTGGACAAGATGGAAAAACTGATCAGCGAATAAAAGAAACAGCCTATTCAGGCTGTTTTGTTTCATATAAATACTGAGGTGTCCCGATGAGATCCATGACTCTTTCTTTCAAGGTTTCTTCCGGATCCATGCGCTCCTTCAGTCCGTCGATGA
Organism: Erysipelotrichaceae bacterium; assembly: GCA_017454765.1. Lineage (GTDB taxonomy): Bacteria > Bacillota_I > Bacilli_A > Erysipelotrichales > Erysipelotrichaceae > Colivicinus. Next base: position 30,573 of record JAFTCJ010000027.1, read on the forward strand.
CGCCCTTGTTGTAGACGCGGCACATGGAAGAAAGATCCATGTTGTATTTCTCGCACAGCATCCTGAAGATATCGGTCGGAACAGCAATGTTGTTGTATTCCATATGCTTGCCGTTATAACGGCCCAGACCGTAGACTTCGATATTGATCTCGACCTCGGAAGCATCGTCCTTCCATACGGAGATGAACTGCTTCTGTCTGATATCCGCAAGTCGGTTGTAGTTGAAACGGATCAGATAGGCGATCCCGAACCCCATCATGAACATCAGCGGAGCCGATACCGCCGCCGGTGTATAGGTGGCAATGTAATAGATATCCTTCCAGCCGCCGTTTTCCTGTCCCAGCAGAACGACATTGATGATGTAGACCAGGGCATAGGCAAAGAACGGGAACAGGCAGATCATCGAATCGCTCATGGAGAAGCGGACATCCGTTTCCACCATGAACAGCAAGACCAGTGCCATGATCGGACAGATGATGTGCAGATAGAAATTCATTCCTCCGAACGCAGTCTCAGGACCCTGAGAAGGAAAGATGAAGAAGATCGAGAAGATCATGGTCAGCGTCGTGCAGATCGCTCCGCTGTACTGGAACAGTGATACCCATTTCGGGAAGACAAAACGTTTTTTTCGGATGCCTTCCACAGCGTAAGGGATCAGGAAAGCCGCACCGGCTGCCGAAAGCAGATTGGAGTTGACTGTAAAGTAATGGAAGAGACTGTATCCGGGATCCAGCTGCTGGTAGATATGAGAGTTCAGAAGACCGCCGGCGATCGCTGCCAGAGACACGACGAAGACGATTGTTGAAGCGATCAGGGCAACGATGCTGCGTTTCTTGTATAAGGCGATCATGTAACGGCGCTGAGACAGCGCTGAGGAATTCGGATGCAGGCGGATCTTTTCTTCACGGTCGGCATTGTATTCTCTCAATGTCGGACCCAGATACCTGCTGGAATCAAAACCAAGGATCAGGGTAAAGACAATTTCCATGAAGATGAGCCCGTAGGCAAACACGGGACCCTTACGGAAAGAGAAAGCCAGTTTGATCTTGGCGATCATCAGCAGGATGAACGCGATCACAAACACGATCAGAGACAGGAAGCCTCTGAAGCCTTTTGTCAGCAGTTCACCTTCTCCCAGAGAAAGCAGGATATATGCGACTTCCAGAACATCAAAAAGAATGCCGTACCCGCCTTTCCAGGCGATCGAAAAAAGCTGATAGTAGTTGAAAAACGGAATCAGAGCGTACCACTTCTTTTTTCCGGCCTTTCCCAGTACCTTCCACATTCCCAGCACACTTGAAAACAGATAGATGAGAATGATCGCTGCAGCAGCGATCGTGTTGATTTCCGATGCCAGGAAAGAACGAAGGATATGATAAATGAACAGATTAAGATCCATATTTTTATTATAAAGCCAAACCGGTATAAAGCGGGTGAAAAGAAGCCGGATTAAAACCGATCAGGCAAAGTCCCAAAGAACACAAAAGACATCTATGGCAACATCGGCTATAATGAAGACAGAGACAAGGAGTATCAGCCATGAAATTCTGATGATCAATCATTTTCCTTTGGTCGGCTCAGGCAGCGGAACCTATACGCGCAACCTGGCGGTCCATCTGGTGGGTCTGGGACATGAGGTATGCATCATCCTGCCGGAGAATACCGACGATATTACGGAACCGGAAGGTGTGAGACTGCATCCCGTCTTTTTCACGCCCGGTGATGTTGAGAACAGGAAGAACGGATCAGGAAGATTGATGGCCGATCCTCTGCCGTTCAATTTCCCCTGTTTCACTTCCCACCCCAGAAGCATCACCAACTTCGGTGGTCTGAACGAGGAACAGCTGAAGATGTATACAGACGCTTTCAGGGAGGCGATCGAAGAAGAAATAGAAACTTATCAGCCGGATATCATCCATGGCCAGCATGTCTGGATTCTGCCGGCACTGGCAGCCGATCATGACATTCCTCTGGTGCTGACAGCACACGGAACGGACCTGATGGGTTTTGACAAGTGGCCGCATTTAAGACCTTATGCGAAAAAGGCGATGGATGCCTGCAAAGCCGTCATCTCCATCTCCAAAGATAACTGTCTGCTGATCTAGGAGCGTTTCCCGGAACACAAAGACAAGATCGTCATGATGCGTAACGGCTATGATCCGGGCATCTTCTATCCCGAAGCCCAGGATCTGGATGCGGTCATGGAAAGACACGGCGTGAAGAAGGAAGATTATGAAGGAAGAAAGATCGTTTCCTTTGCCGGAAAACTGGCGAACTTCAAGGGCGTCGATGTCCTGCTGGATGCGGTTAAATTATATGAAGACAAGGATCCAAAGACGATCACACTGATCGTCGGAGACGGCGATGAAAGAGAAAAACTGCACAGACAGGCAGAAGATCTTGAATTAAAGAGTGTCCGTTTCTTCGGCAACGTTTCCCAACAGGAACTTCGAAGCATCTACAATATCGCCGATGTCAATCTGGTTCCTTCCAGAAGAGAACCGTTCGGTCTGGTGGCGATCGAGGCGATGGCCTGCGGAGCTCCGGTCATTGCGACCAACCAGGGCGGACTGCCTGATTTCGTCAATGAGAGCGTCGGCGGACTGGTGGAAGTGGAAGACCCCGGAGATCTGGCTGACAGGATCATTGAAGTCCTGGGCCGTTACGGTCCCGAAGAAAACAAGGAGTGGAGAAAACAGATCGCATCCTACGCCAGGAACCATTATGCGCAGGACAAGATCATTGAAGAGCTCGATTCGTTATATCACAGAGTAAAAGAAAGCTGATCATTTCCGATCAGCTTTTCTGTATAATGCCAGCGCCTGTTTCAGGGCGTTTTCTTTTGAGACACCCGCAAGTCGTGTCTTGTGGGTATATTCCAGTATTTTCGAGAAAGTCTCTGACGGTTCAAGACCCGCAGCGATCAGATCCTCACCCGTGACATAGGGACGGGACATGTATTCTTTGAAGATCTCATAGTGTTCACAGATCGAATCGATGTCTTCCTTCTTTGCCTTGTCTCCCTTGTCGGCAACGGAGAATCGGATCAGATCTTCAGGAGAAAACGCCAGATCGAAGACCTTGTTGAAAGATTTGATCGAAGAGTGTTCCTGTGCCAGAGAGAACAGACGCATGTGCAATGAGGTCATATTCGTTACATATCTGCTCAGCTCCTTTTCTTTGGAGAAACGTCTGATGAAGGTCCTGATCATCGGGATGCCTTCGATCTCATGACCGTAGCTGTGGATACGTCCGTCGATCTCTTCCGTAGTGATGATCTTGCCCAGGTCGTGGCAGAGTCCCAGCAGCATGAAGGCATAGGGGTTGCTGCTGCGATCGCGGTATCTGACGCAGCGGTCGAGCACATCCATCGTGTGGATCCAGACATCTCCTTCCGGATGATAGATCGGATCCTGTTTCAGACCGATCAGCCGGATCAGTTCCGGGAACCAGGTATCAAGCTGGTCCATCTGTCTCAGGGTCTCAAAGAAGATCGAAGGCTTCTGTGCTTTCAGAAGCGCTTTTTTCAGTTCCTCTTCGACCCGCTCTTCTGAGAGATTGGAAAGATCAATGGTCTTGCATAAAGAAAGAGTATCCGGATCGACAGAGAATTCAAAACGGGAAGCGAACTGAGCCGCCCTCAGTACTCTGAGCGGATCTTCGATGAAGGTTATCGGATCGACACAGCGGATGACTTTGTTTTTCAGGTCTTCAAGACCGCCGAAATGGTCGATGATCTCATGGGTGAGCACGTCTTCCATCAGGACGTTGATCGTGAAGTCCCTTCTTCTGGCCGCTTCCTTTGTGCCGATATAGGGATCGACGTCGATCTCAAAATCGCGGTGCTTTACACCGGTAAGTCTTTCTCTTCTGGGCATGGCGATATCGATGCCGTATCCTCTTAAGGAATAGACGCCGAAGCTTTTGCCGAAACTTGCGGGATCCCCGTATTTCTGAAGGATCTGTTTCAGCTTCTCGGGCTCAATCCCGTGAACTTCAATATCGATATCTTTGTTTTCGATCTGCAGGAATCTGTCTCTGACGCAGCCGCCGACATAAAAAACACGGCCGTTTTCTTCAGCGACAGATGAAGCGATCTCTTCTGCGAGCTGTTTCGTGTTCATAAATCAATATCATTATAATCGATTCTTTCTTTCCGGAAGAGTGATAAGTATGGGTTTTTTCTTATCAAAACAGTACAATAATGATATATCAAAATGATATTCTTTATATAGAAAGAGAGTTGTTATGACAGAAAATAAAAAGATCGTTGAGATTTTAAAATATTTTATTTCGGAAGATTTTTTCTTCAGTCTTATCGTTGTGGCCGTTACGATCGGCATCATGTATTTCATCAAACAGTATCTGATCAAGAAAGTCGCATATACATCCAAATCGACACAGCACAGAAATACGCTGATCGGTGTCCTCTTCAATGTGCTGCAGTATCTGGTCGTACTGGCTGCCATCATCATCATCATGAAGCTGCACAACGTGGAGATCAAGTCCATCCTGACAGGTTTGGGCGTCATGGCCACCATCGTCGGTCTTTCCCTGCAGGATACGCTGAAGGACATGTTTTCCGGCATCAATATCTACAACAACAACTTCTACAAGGTAGGTGACATGGTACGCTACAACAACGAGGAATGCGATGTCAAATATTTCAATGCCAGAGTCACCAAGTTCCAGTCGGTGAAGACCGGTTCCACTTATACGGTATGTAACTCCATGATCAAATCGATCGAGAAGATCAAGGACAAGCGGATCCTGACCTTCTATTTCCCGCTGGATGAAGAAAAGGAAAAGATCGACAGATGCTTTGAAAAGGTCGTTGAACGCATGAAGGAAGAATCCAAGCGGGTCAGGGATATCCACTATGAAAGCATCAATGAAATTTCTGAAAAGGGCGTCGGCTACGAGATCAGCTACACCGCGGCAGCACACAAGGCGGAAGAGGTCAGAGACGATCTGTTCCGCATCTCTTATGAAGAACTGCACAAGGCCAAGCTGAGACCGTTCAGGCTCTAGAGCTCTTATCATATAATGACAACAGAATCATAAAGATTACCAAGGAGGTTTTATATGGAAATCAATAAAGTTTGTAAAGACGGAACCTGCAGGATCGAACTGTCCGGAAGACTGGATACGATCACATCTCCGCAGCTGGAAGAAGAGCTGCAGCAGATCCCCGAAGATGTCAAGGAACTCGTACTGGATCTCAAGGATCTGGAATATGTTTCTTCAGCCGGTCTGCGTGTTTTCCTGAATGCGCAGAAGATGATGAACGACAAGGGAACGATGGTCTTGTGCAACGTCAATGACGAGATCATGGAAGTCCTGGATATGACCGGTTTCACACAGATCCTGACGATCGAATAGGATCTTATGGTTCAGAGAACAAAAGACAGTATATTAAAAAGAATAGAAGAAGAATTCGTCAGGACGACTGACACCCTCTGGGAAAATGAGATTCAGGCGAATCTCTTTGTGGCCAGAGTGCTTCTGGGAACGGCGCTGATCGATCTTGTTTTCATTGTATTGGCGACAAGCGATGTGCTTCTGGTAGACAAGGAAAGCACGATGAGCGTCCTGTATCAGGCGCTGGTGGAACTGATCGTACCGGCTCTGATCTGTCTGAAGCTCAAGGGCGAAAGAAAATGGCTGAAGATCGTGATGTTGATCGAGTATACGATCGTTCTGGCAAGGGTGGAATCGGTACTGATGCACAACGTCGTCCTGCTCATCGTGTTCCCGGTCGTACTTTCGATCCGTTATTATTCCCGTCCTGTCACTTCTTTTACCGCCATACTGACGATACTGCTTTCCGGTTTTGCGGATTATGCGGGCGTGGTATGGAAGATGGGCAGGCTGAATCTGAACATGGTGGAGCTGCCGATCGGAACGGTGCTGCATTTCAATGATACGACAAGTCTGAGAGATGTCATCATGTCCCAGGCGAGCATCGATTACCAGCAGGTCTGGCTGCATACGCTTCAGCATTACTATATGCCCAAGCTGATCCTCTTCGCCATGATATCGACGATCTGTACCGAGATCGCAAAAAGAGGCAGGCTGGCGATCTTTGCCCAGCAGGAAGAGACGGCTCAGAGCGAGCGCATCAAGACCGAACTGAATATCGCCAGCGACATTCAGGCCAACATGCTGCCCAACATCTTCCCGGCGTTCCCGGAGAGGAATGATTTCGATATCTATGCGACCATGAATCCGGCCAGGGAGGTCGGCGGAGACTTCTACGATTTCTTCATGGTCGATGACGATCATCTGGCGATGGTCATTGCCGACGTATCCGGAAAAGGAACACCGGCAGCCCTGTTCATGGTCATTTCCAAAACACTGATCAAGGACCATGCCCAGCTGGGTCTTTCCCCGGGCGATGTCTTTACGAGAGTGAACCGGAAGCTCTGTGACGGAAACGAATCCGGTTACTTCGTCACGGCCTGGATGGGCATCTTGGATGTCAGAAACGGCGAACTGACTTATGTCAATGCCGGACACAATCCGCCGGTGATGAAGCTGGACGGAGAGACGAAGTTCCTGCAGTGCAGGCCGCAGTTCGTGCTGGCTGGATTTGAGAATTTCCAGTACAGGGAGGAGAAGATCACCCTGCATGAAGGGGACCGGATCTTCTTATATACAGACGGTGCGACCGAGGCATTCAATGCCAAGGGTGAATTATACGGTGAAAACAGACTGATCGAATGTCTGAAACAACAGTCGGGGAAACCGATCGATGAAGTCCTGAACAATGTCAAAGCCGATATCTACGACTTTGCGAAAGGGACTCAGCAGTCGGACGACCTGACCTTACTGGCGTTTGATTATAAACGCGGAGGTGTCATGGAAAGAGAGTTTGAAGCAAATGACAGCAGACTTCATGAGGTGCTGGCTTTTCTGGAGGAAGAGCTGGAAAAACATGATGCCGGCATGAAGGAGACGATGGCTCTGACGCTGGCAATGGAAGAGGCCTTTGTGAACGTCGCTCATTACGCATACGAAGGAAGGCCGGAACCGGGCAAAGCCTGGGTCTGTCTGTCTTTTGACAACGATGAAGTGACGATCACTTTAAAGGATAAAGGCATGCCTTTCGATCCGCTGGCGATGGAGGATCCCAACATCAACGCAAGTGCCGAAGAACGCGGCATCGGCGGACTGGGCATCTATATGATCAAGAAATCAACCGATTCCGTTGATTACAAGAGGATCGGCGACATGAATATCCTGACGATGAAGAAGGTGATCAGGAATGCTGGATAGAGCGATCATGTTTGCGGCCAGAGCGCATGAAGGCATCGTGCGCAAAGGCAGCGGCCAGCCGTACATCTTCCATCCTCTGGAAGTGCTGTCTCTGGTCTCACTGATGACGCTGGATGACGATATCCTTTCAGCGGCTGTTCTCCATGACACGGTCGAGGATACTCCGGCAACGATCGAAGATATCAGAGCAGAATTCGGCGACAGGATCGCTTTCCTGGTCGGCGCAGAAACGGAAGACAAGCGCGGCCAGGTCAATAAGGCAGACACCTGGGAAGAAAGAAAACAGGAAACGATCGATACGATCCGCAACACGACAGACATCGGTTCCAAGATGATCTGTCTGGCTGACAAGGTCTCCAATCTGAGAAGCATGCATCTTGGCGTTTTATCAGAAGGAGATGAATTCTGGAATCATTTCAATCAGAAAGATCCGCTGAAGCATTGCTGGTACTTCAGTGAACTGAAAGATGCATTAAGCGAACTGAAAGATGAGGCAGTATACAAGGAATTTGAATTTCTGATCAAGAGTGTTTTTTCAAAATATCTGAAGGAAGGTGAAGAATGAGATATACATATGAGAATGAAACCCTGACTGTTTATCTTGAGGGCAATTTCGATACCAACAACGCTGACGAGATCGGTGGCAAACTCCAGGAGATCCGCAGCGAACATCCGGAAGGAAAATTCGTGATCGATGCCGATCAGCTCAGCTATATTTCCAGTGCCGGTCTCAGACAGATCCTCCGCATCAGAAAAAAAGAAGCCGATTTCAGGATCATCAACTGTTCATCGGAAGTCTATGAGATCTTCCAGATGACCGGTTTTGCGGAGATGATGGATATCGAAAAGGGTTACCGCCATGTTTCGATCGAAGGCTGTGAAAAGATCGGTGAAGGTTCCAACGGTATCGTCTACCGCATCAATCCGGATACCATCATCAAGGTATATAAGAATTCAGATGCTCTGGATGACATCAAGAGGGAACGTGAGCTGGCAAAAACAGCTCTGGTCATGGGCATCAATACCGCGATCCCCTTTGACGTAGTCAGAGTCGGTGACAAATACGGTTCTGTCTTTGAACTGCTTTCCGCCAAATCCATCTCCAAACTGATCATAGAGAATCCCGACGACAGGGATCATTACATCCGTATCTTTGCGGATATGCTGAAGGAGATCCATGCGACCAAGGCAAAAGAGGGTGTTCTGCCCGATGCCAAGCAGACGGTCGTGAAATGGGTCGAATGGCTTGAACCCCATCTGCCCGAAGACACCTACAGGAAGCTGCATCAGATGGTCAGCGATATCCCCGAACATCACTATGTCTTACACGGTGATTATCATACCAACAATGTCCATTACGCAGACAACGAAGCGATCCTGATCGATATGGATACGCTGGCGGAAGGTCATCCGATCATCGAGTTTGCCTCGATCTACATGGCTTACCGCGGATACGGCGAACTGGACCGCAGGGCTGTGGAAGACTTCCTGAAGATCGACTGGGATCTTGCCGGATACATCATGGATAAACTCTTTGAATTCTACTTTGAAGGAAAGGACAGGGCGTTCATCGATTCCGTTATGGACAAGGCGAAGGTCATCGGCTATACCAGAGGCTTACGCAGGACCATCAAGCGCAACCCCGATCAGAGCGATCTGATCGCATACTATAAGGAAAAACTGATCGAATACGTCAGCAAGACCGATACACTGACATACTGAAAAAAATGAGAATAGACAAACAAATCACAGGAGAGCTGCTGACACTCACACCGTACGGACGCATCGATGCAGTCAGTGCCAAGGAATTTGAGGAGTGTCTGATGGCTGCCCTACAGGAAAGCGACAACATCATCATCGACCTGAAAGAGTGTGAATATATCTCCTCTTCGGGCCTGAGGGTTTTTCTTACGGCCAAGAAACAGCTGGGAGACCGCGGCGCTTTTTCGATCGTCAACGCCTGCAGGGCCATCCTGGACGTGTTTGAAATGACGGGTTTCTGCGATATCTTCCATATCGAAAACAGCGAAGATAAATCGCAAGCTGACATCAGGGTCATCTTCTTTGATATCGACGGCACCCTGCTGTCACACAGAACGGGAAAGGTCCCCGAAAGCACAAGAAGCGCTTTGAAGAAAGTGCAGGAAAAAGGGATCAAGATCGTCGTGGCGACCGGCAGAGACATCACCGAGCTCAAGAAGCTGCCGGTCATGGATCTGAACTTTGACGGCTATCTCACACTCAACGGCAACATCTGTCTCGATAAAAACGAAAAGATGTTTGCGGGCAACGAGATCGATCCGGGTGAAGTCGAAGTCCTGGTCTCTATCTTCCAGGCAGGAAAGATCCCCTTCGTGCTGATCGGAGAAGAGAAGCGCTACATCAATTACGTCGATGAAGTGGTCATAAAGACCCAGCTGGCGACACACGGAACTGTCCCTGACATCGGCGAATACAAAGGCGAAAAGATCTATCAGTGCATCGCTTTTGTCGATGCGGAAACCAGAAAAAAACTGGAGGATATGCTGGACCATTGCCAGATCACCAGCTGGAACGAGACCGGTATCGATATCATCGCCAAGACCGGAGGCAAAGCGGCAGGTATCCAGAAGTTCCTGGATGAAGAGAAGATCTCCAGATCACAGACCATGGCCTTCGGCGACGGTGAGAACGATCTGAGCATGCTGAAGTATGCCGGAACAGGCGTCGCCATGGGCAATTCCTGCCCAGTCCTGAAAATAAGCGCTGACTATGTCACGGCCGACATCGATGATGACGGCATTGAAAAAGCGCTTCAGCATTTCCATCTGATCGACTGAGGTGATGATTCGATGAAGTATATCGGACTGGATCTGGGAAGCGTGACCTGCGGTGTCTCAAGATCGGAGACCGGCCTTCTGGCACAGCCGGTCAGAACGATACGTTTTGCGAGAGACGACTACGACGATGCGATCGACAGGATCCTGGAACTGTTTGAAGAAGAAAAACCGGATCTCGTCGTCATGGGTTATCCCCTGCTGGAAAACGATGACGAAGGACCCAGAGCCGCTCTGTCAAGAGAAGTGGCCGAGATTCTGGAACAGGAATCAGGCATCAGAGTCGTTCTGCAGGATGAAAGGAATACTACCAAGGATTCCGAAGACTTCCTGATACAGGCCAATGTCTCCCGCAAGAAGCGCAAAAAGGTCATTGATCAGCAGGCAGCCGTCAGGATCTTACAGTATTATCTGGATGCAAACAAAGAATAAAGAAAACGACAGGCAACTGTCGTTTTATGATCGGTAAGAAGCGATGTTTTCTTCATTCACCTGGATAAGATCCGCTTTCCAGTCTTTCAGGTCGTTTACCTCGCCCAATATCGTCTTGACGATATCCATGATCGGCATATCCGTCTCGTAGTTTTCGCTTAATATGCTCAGCAGGGAAGGAACGGTCTTGAGCAGATTCTTTCCGCCCAGGGCTTTTCCGATGGCTTCGACGATGTCATCCAGGCGTTTTTCACGGAAAAGCAGAAGTGTCTGTTTTCCGTCAGTTGTTCTGCCGTCGATGACGATGCCTCCCAGCTGATCGACCAGCCTGATCAGAAGATCGCTTTTCACTTTCAGATGATAATCGGGAACTGTTTTGAAGAGCTGTTTCAGCTTTGAATCGCTGTCTTCTGTATCCGGATCCATCAGGCTGTGAGAAATCTCATAGAGGTCTGCATGATTGGCGATTGTGTCGACTCTCACAAAGAGATGATCTTTGCTGTTGTTGTTTTCCGTGTCGATGAGGACACAGTGTATCGTAAACTGTTTCTTCATTTTACGCACAGTTCTTCAGAGCTTCGGTGAGCTCGGCAATGATCCTTTCCCTTCCTTCACAGAAGGAGCTTCTGGCGGAATAGAGATTGGACAGGATGAATTCTCTTTCAGTGAAACCGAAGGTCTTTGCGATCAGATCGTATTCCGATTTCAAAGTGATGCCCATCAATCCCGGATCGTCGGTATTGATGTTGATCATGACGCCTTTGTCCCAGAGTTTTCTGATCGGATGTTCCTCGATCGAAGGAACACAGCGGGAAAAGTAATTGGATGTGACGGAGACTTCGATCACGAAATTGTTTCTGATCAGTTCATTGACGACATTTTCATCTTCGATCGCATGGATGCCGTGGCCGATCCTACCGCCTTTCTGCATGATCGCAAACATGACGTTGGAAGGCCCGCCTGATTCGCCCGCATGGATCGTGTAATTGACACCCAGTTTTCTGGCGTGATCGAACATCGGCGCATAGCTTTCGATCGGTGTTGCCGTCTCATCTCCGGCCAGGTCGATACCGACGACACCCTGATCCTTGTATTTTGCAGCCAGTTCGACTGTCTTCAGGTTGTTTTCCATCGTTCCCAGATTGAGTCCGAGATTCATCATGCAAAGAAGGAAGCCGCAGACAAGATCCGGATAAACTTCCAGAGCTCTCTTTCTGCCTCTTAAGACCGCTTCGACCGCTTCCTCCATGGAAAGGTTCTCATTGAGGTGGGACTGCGGTGAGAAGCGCAGTTCAACGAGTTTCGAACCGGATTCATACATATCCTTGAGCAGTTCAAAGGACAGTTCCTCCAGGCGTTCCCTGCACTGAAGGATGCCTGTCAGCAAAGCAAATTCTCCCATGCAGTCGGATAAAGACATGGTGGAATTCATGACGTGATCTCTGATCCACTGTTCATCGCTGACGCCTTCCGGGACAAGGCCGTCCTCCCGGCAGCATTTCACAAAAAGTCTGTAGGGGATCGCTCCGTCCATGTGGCAGTGCAGTTCAACTTTAGGATATGTCATCGTGATACCTCCGTTTTTCTTCATTATAAATGAAAAACAGCCTTTGCAGGCTGTTTTCAATGAAGTCTAGAGAACGATTTCCGTTCCGTCGGCCTTGACGACCACAAACTGATAGTTCAGACCGTATTTGGCGATTAAGGATGAGATCGCCACCAGCGGTGCGTTGACCAGAAGCGCAAATGATCCGATCGCTGCGCCGACATTGACGGACACAGAAGTGATCTTTTTTCCTTTCGGATCGCGGATCTCGATCTTGTTGACATTGCCTTCCCTGATCAGATCCTTGATCGTTTCGATGATGGAATCAGCGGTTCTGTCCTGATCGCCTAATCCCTTGAAGAATGAGCCGAATGAACGGTCTTTGTTTTCCAGATAGATGATCGCATCGACAACATCGCCTTCGCTGGCTTCGAGAGCTTCTTTTGCCTCTTTGTAGCTGCAGTTTGTTCTTTCGATGACCTGATCAACATCATTAATCGTAAAATTCATTTATTGAACCTCCTTTATGGTAATTTGATTGTATCATAGGTTCATATGACTGTCAAGTATTTTTGTGAATCTTTTTTTCTGGTGAGGAAAGATGTTTCTGGAATGTTAAAATGAAGAGGAAGTGACAGGAGAGAATCATATGATCAGTATCAATAACGGATGGAAATTCACTGAAACATGGAGCGAGGCTTTTTTAAAGGGAAATAATGACAACGTGAGCGAAATCCGCATCCCTCACACTGTCAGGCAACTGCCTTTGCATTATATCGATCACAACGATTATCAGATGATCGCCGGCTACAGGAAAAAGCTGACGATCCCGAAGGAAGCGAAGGACAGAAGAGTGTTCCTGCAGTTTGACGGAGCCGGCCATATCGCGACAGTCTATGTCGATCGGAAAGAATTGTACACACATAAGGGAGGCTATACGGCTTTCCGGGTGGAGATCACGGATCATGTGAAGCCGGGAAAGGAATGTGAGATCGCAGTGAAACTGGATTCCACGGAAAACAAAGCAGTTCCGCCTTTCGGTTATGTGATCGACTATCTGACTTACGGAGGAATTTACCGTCCTGTATGGCTGGATATTGAGGAAACAGAATATATCAGAGATATTTTCGTCACGACGCCTTCGCTGAGTGAAGTACGCGTCATAACAGAGATCGACGGAAATCCAGATCAGGAAAAAACGATACGGATCAGGCAGCTTAACGGTGATCTGATCTGTGAAAAGAAGACCAGAGAAAACGACATCACTTTTACAGTTGACGATGTAAAGCCGTGGGATATCGATCATCCGGATCTCTATCTTTGTGAAGTGTCTCTGGACAACGGCGCAAAGAAGGAAACGCGGTTCGGCTTCCGTACTGTTTCTTTCCGGGCTGACGGATTCTATCTCAACGGCAGACGCATCGTCATGAGAGGACTCAACCGCCATCAGTGTTATCCCTACGTCGGCTATGCGGTAGCGGACTCCCTGCAGAGGGAGGATGCCAGGATACTGAAGGAGGAACTCTGCTGCAATGCAGTGAGGACTTCCCACTATCCGCAATCACAGGCTTTCATCGATGCCTGTGACGAACTGGGCCTGCTGGTATTCACGGAGATCCCCGGCTGGCAGCATCTGGGTGACGAGGCGTGGAAGGAAGCTGCCTGTGAGAACGTGAAGGAAATGGTCCTGCAGTACCGCAATCATCCTTCGATCGTCTTATGGGGCGTCAGGATCAACGAGAGCCAGGACGATGATGAATTCTACACGAAGACCAATCAGATCGCCCATGAACTTGATTTCTCCAGACCCACTTCCGGTGTGCGCTATCTGACCAAGTCGCATCTTCTGGAAGATGTCTATGCCTTCAATGATTTCTCGCACAAGGGCGACAACGCACCGGTCAGAAAGAAGAAAGACGTCACGACGGATATTCAGAAGGCTTTCCTGATCTCGGAAGCCAACGGTCACATGTTTCCGACGAAAGCCTTCGATCACTGGTCAAAGAGGGAGGAACATGCCCTGAGACACGCCAGGGTCATGAACGGCGCTTTAGGCAGCGGGGAACACGCGGCCGTCTTCCAGTGGTGCATGTTCGACTATGCGACCCATAAGGATTTCGGCAGCGGAGACAGAGTCTGTTACCACGGTGTGATGGACGGCTTCCGCAATCCCAAGACAGCAGCTTATGTCTATGCATCCCAGGGAGACGATATACCGGTGCTGGAGGTATCGACGACGATGGATATCGGCGATTATCCCGAAGGAAGCATCAAGGATTTCTATGTGTTCACCAATGCCGACAGCGTCAGGTTATATAAAAACAATGTCTTTGTGAAAGAATTCAAAGACAGCGAATTCAAGGCACTGAAACACGGCCCGCTGAAGATCGATGACACGATCGGTGAACTGATCAGGACCAACGAGGGTTTTGATGATGCCAAGGCAAAGTCGGTCCACGACTCCCTGCTGGCGATGGCGAAATACGGCGCCTTCACTTTGCCGCCGATTGAAAAGGTCAAAGCCGGCTGGTGTATGCTGAGACATAAGATCTCCTATCAGGAAGCCAACGATCTTTACGGAAAGTATGTCGGCAACTGGGGCGGAGAGTCCATCTCCTGGCGTTTTGATGCGATCAAAGACAACGAAGTCGTCTCCAGCAGGACCCTGAAGCCCAGTTGCGATCTGCGTTTTGAAGTGAGAGTCTCCTCTAATGAATTGAAGGAAGGCGACAGCTACGACATGGCGGCCGTCAGGATCCGTATCCTGGATGAAAACGGCAACATCGCTCCATACGCCCAGCTGCCGGTCTTCTTTAAAACAGAAGGAGAGATACAGCTTGTCGGACCCTCTGTCTGTACAGCGGAAGGCGGCATGTGCGGAACCTATGTCAGAACAACGGGGAAGAAAGGCAAAGGGAAGCTGACGATCGAAGCGGAAGGCCTGAAGGAAGAGGAAGTCAGATTTACGATTCAATGAAGACGGTGAAAGCCGTCTTTCTTTCGTTATATAATGATAGTGCCTATGAGTTTCATTTCATTTAAAGATGTATCCAAGATCTATCAGATGGGAGAGGTACAGATCAAGGCGCTGGACAGCGTTTCCTTTGATATTGAAAAAGGCGAATTCGTCGTCGTACTGGGCGAAAGCGGTGCCGGAAAGACGACGATCCTGAATATCCTGGGCGGCATGGATACGGCTACGAACGGTTCCGTATTCTTTGACGGCAAGGATATCGCCGGTTTCAACAAGAAGGAGCTGTGCGACTACCGGCGTTATGACATCGGCTTCGTCTTCCAGTTCTACAATCTGGTGCAGAACCTGACAGCCAAGGAAAACGTCGAACTGGCACTGCAGATCTGCAGGGATCCCCTGGATCCGGTCTTTGTGCTGAAGATGGTGGGACTGGAGGAAAGGATGAACAACTTCCCTTCACAGCTTTCCGGCGGCGAACAGCAGAGAGTCGCCATCGCCAGAGCGGTGGCCAAAAACCCCAAGCTTCTGCTTTGTGATGAGCCGACAGGCGCTCTGGACTATATCACCGGAAAACAGGTGCTCAAGGTCCTGCAGGACATGTGCTACAAAAACGGCATCACTGTCGTCATGATCACACACAACCAGGCACTGGCGCAGATGGCACAGAAGATCATCAGGGTGAAATCGGGAAAGATCGTTGATGTCAGAATGAATCAGCCTGTGGATATCGAGGAAATCGAATACTGATGTTCAACAAAGATACGTTCCGTCTGATCAGAAAGTCGTTCAACCGCTTTTTGTCTTTATTCATGATCGTGCTGGTATCCTCATCTTTTATGATGGGGCTTTTTTCCAACGGAACGATCCTGCGTGAAAGCATGGACATCTACAATGACGATCTCAATCTCCAGGATATCCAGATCTATTCTTCCTACGGTTTCTGCGATGAAGATGTCACCGCCTTGAGAAGCAACGAGGACATCGACCGCGTCTTTCCTTCGAAGATGGTCGATGCCTACGGCATCAGTTCCGACGTGAACAGCGTCTACCGTCTTGAGGAAATAAACAGGGACGTCAATCAGATAGAACTGGTGGAAGGCAGGATGCCGCAAAGAGAAAACGAAGCGCTGATCCTGGGAGACGGGATCGAGAGCGCAGCGGTGATGATCGGCAGAAGAGTACGGGTCTATCTCAATGACAAAGACATCAAAGACTATCTGAAAAACGACCGTTTCCTGATCGTCGGTACCTGCAAGTCACCGGCTTATACTTCCAAGATCATGGGTTCATCCAACTGCGACAACCAGGATCTGACCCACATCCTTTTCATTCCCAATGAGAATTTTGTTTTTGATTACTATACGACCATCTATCTGACATTAAAAGGTGCCGATCAGCCGATCTCCTATACGGCAGATTACCATGATTTCATCGACAGCCGGATCGGTTCCGTTGAATCCACCAAGAATCACCAGCAGGCATATCTCAGAGACAGGATCTATGACGAAAACATGGAGAAGCTCAATGAGGGACGGAAGGAATTCAACGAGAAGAAGACCGAAGGCGAACAGCAGCTGCTGGAAGCCAAGCAGAAACTCGATGATGCGAACATCGAACTGATCGTCTCCCAGAGTCTGATCGATTCCAACAAGACTTCCCTGGAAGTTTCTCTGGCTCAGCTGGATGCGGCAGAGAAACTGCTGAACCAGAATGAGGCAAAACTCAATGAAGGCATTAAGGAAGCGGAGCGGCAGGCCGGCACGGATTTTGATACGCTCTATGCGGAAGTCTCGGCTGCCTATACCAGCTACATCATGATCAGGGAGACCAATTTCGATACCGGCTCCTATGTCAATAACATCGTCAAAGAACTGAAGGACGAAAAGGCTCAGAACCTGGCCCGTATGGCCGAGATCGAACAGGAAGAAGCTGCTCTGGATCCGCTGGCGGAAGATTACGTGGAGAAAATGGCCGATCTGGAAGTCGAGAAACAGAATCTCACCATCCGCAACAGCGTCATCGATGAGACACTGAAGAATTATGAAGGACAGGAGGTCGATGAGGCTGAGTCCAAGCAGGAGATGATGGATGCGATCGATGCCCAGTTTAACGGTTCGGTCGAACAGACCTATATTCAGCTCAAGACGCTCTATGAAGGAAGAGAGAAGATCAGATCTTCCAGAACAGAGCTGGAAACCGGAAAGCAGACGGCTGCCGAGGGTCAGAAACAGCTGGAAGAGGCCCAGGCTCAGCTCAATGCCGGAAAAAGAGAATATGAAAAGGGCCTGAAGGAATACGAAGAGGCGCAGATGACCTTCAACGATGAGATCGAACAGGCCCAGAACGATCTCAACAAAGCACAGGAAGAATTGGAAGCGCTGCCCAATGCCTCCTGGATCCTTCTGGACAGGGATTCGCATTATTCTTCCTATATGTACAAGAACACGATCAGGCAGATGTCGGCGATCGGTTATGCGATGCCTTTCCTGTTCTATCTTGTTGCAGCTCTGGTATGCATGACAACGATGACAAGGCTCGTGGATGAGCAGCGTTCCCAGATAGGTATCTTCCTGGCTCTGGGCTTTTCGGAAGGCAGGATCATCGGCAAGTATGTCCTCTATGCCCTGCTGGCAGCACTGGGCGGTTCCGTTTTGGGCATCATCTTCGGACAGCTGATCTTCCCGACCGTCATCTACAACACCTGGAGACTGATGTATGATCTGCCTGAGATCCGTTTCTATTATCCGCTTATTTATGTGCTCATCTGTATCCTGGCGTTCACACTGCTGATGGCGGCTGTCACGGCAAGCGTCGTCAAGAATTCCTTAAAGGAGATGCCGTCGTCGCTGCTGCGTCCCAAGGCACCCAAGAGTTCCAAGAGGGTATTGCTGGAAAAGATCACCTTCCTTTGGCGGAGACTTCCTTTCACCTCCAAGATCACGGCCCGCAACATCTTCCGTTACAAATCCCGTTTCTTCATGACGGTCATCGGCGTTGCCGGCTGTACAGGCTTGCTGGTAGTGGGTTTCGGCATCAAGGATTCCATCTCGGACATCGTTTCCATCCAGTACGGAGAGATCTTTGCCTATGACTATCAGATCAATCTGGAGAACGACCACCATCTGGAAGAGAATGTTTCGGTCTTAAAAGACAACCTGAACAACGAAGAAGTCGTTCCGTTCATGACCTATACGACCAAGGCTTATCTCAGCGACAAGGAAGACGACACACTGATCGTCGAGGTTTTTGATGCCAGAGAGTCAAAGAACGTCCTGAATCTGCGCAAGACGGATCATAAGACACCGATTGAGATGAACAACGGCGGCGTCATCCTCTCCCAGAAGTTTGCGATCAACCACAAGATCAGGGAAGGCGACTATATCACTGTCGAATCGCTCAACGGACTCAAGCGTGAAGTCCGGGTCGAAAGGATCTGCGAGTTCTATTTCCAGCACTATATCTTCATGTCGGAAGCCTACTATGAAGACATCTTCGGAGAAAATGTCCATGCCAATGCGATCGCCGTCACCAGTGAGGATCAGGAAGGTCTGAAAGAGGATGTGAAGAAACTGCAGGATTATATCTCCACGGTCGACTTCACCGGTTTCATCTCGCAGTTTGAAACGATGATCAAGGCACTTGACTTCATCATCCTGGTCATCATCGTCGCTGCCGGTTCTCTGGCGCTGGTGGTCCTGATCAACCTGATCCAGGTCAATATCGCCGAGCGTATCCGTGAAATCGCGACACTCAAGGTACTGGGTTTCAACGACCACGAGGTCAACAGCTACATCTTCAAGGAAGTGCTGCTGCTGACAGTCATCGGCGGTCTGCTGGGTCTGCCGCTGGGCGTGCTGGAACACCACTTCATCATGAATGTCATCAACATGGACATGATGATGTTCGGCATGAATATCTCGATCTTATCTTTCACTTATGCATTCCTGATCACGATTGTGTTCACGCTGCTGGTGTCGCTGTTCATGCGAAAACACCTCAACGATATCGAGATGGTGGAATCACTCAAATCCGTCGAATAAGGGCAGCGCTGCTGCCTTTTTGAATACAGGCTGAAAATGTTAGAATAGTATCATAAATCAATCAGAATCATTGAAAGGAGACGGCAGATGAAAACGATCGGTTTTTTATTAAGTCACAAAGCCGGTGAACAAAGGATCGCTTTATTGCCCAGAGATCTTCTGAATGTGGTGAATACCTCTTTGGTTTATGTGGAAAAAGGGTATGGAAGATCTTTGAGGATCGAAGATCAGGAATATGAAAACTTCGGTGCGAAAGTCGTCAGCAGGGAAGAGGTGCTGAAATGCGACTGCCTGCTGGATGTGAAGCTGGGAGACTGTGATTTTCTGGATGAGATCGAGAAGGAAAAGACACTGATCGGCTGGGCTCATGCGGTACAGAAGACAGACTTCACAAAGAAATGCACGGAAGACAGACACACCGTCATTGCCTGGGAGAAGATCTATACGGGCGGCAGATACATCTTTTACCGCAACCGGGAAGTGGCGGGAGAAGCCGGTGTCTTACAGGCGTTTACCTGTCTGGGCAAGATGCCTTATGAGTGCAAGGCCGCCGTTCTGGGCAACGGCCAGACGGCCAAAGGAGCACTTCGCATCCTGCACGGTCTGGGAGCCAATGTCGATGTCTACGGAAGAAAACTGGAATCGCTGTTCAGGGAAAAGATGTATGAATACGACGTCATCGTCAACTGTATCTACTGGGATACTTCCAGAACCGATCACATCATTTATAAGGAAGATCTGAAGAAGTTCAGACCGGGCACGATGATCATCGACATCAGCTGCGATCCGGGCATGGAGATCGAAACAGCCAGACCCACAAAGATCTCTGATCCCGTTTACGAGATCGACGGGGTCATACACTATGAAGTGGACAACACGCCGGCGATGTTCCCCTACACGGTATCTGCCATCTTGAGCAGAGGTTTTTCGACCTATATCGACGGCATCCTGAAAGATGACCCGGCTGAAGAGATCAGGAAGGCGGTCGTCATCGAAAAGGGCGAACTGCGCGATCAGGAGATCATCGATTACCGCAATCGATTAGGTATATAATGAGATTGAAAGAAGGATAATATCATATGAATGCTCAGGAAAGATATGAAGAATGGCTTGAAAAACTGGACCCCAACGATCCGATGTATCAGCAGCTGCTGGATATGAAGGACGATCCGGAAACGATCAAGGAGAAGTTCCATCAGAACATCACTTTCGGTACGGCCGGTTTAAGAGGAAAGGTCACCCCCGGTACCAACTGCATGAACTATTACATGGTCGGCAGGGCAACCCAGGGTATCGCCAACTACATCAAACGTTTCGGACAGGAGGCAATGGACAAGGGCGTCGTCATCGCTCATGACTGCCGCCATATGTCCAGAGAATTCTGTCTGCATACCGCTGCCATTCTGGCACACAACGGGATCAGGACTTACATCTTCAAGGATCTCAGGGCAACGCCGGAACTGGCCTTCATGGTAACAAGACTTGGATGCAAGGCCGGCATCAATATCACCGCTTCCCATAACCCGAAGGACTACAACGGCTATAAGGCTTACTGGGAGGACGGCTGCCAGGTATCCAGCAGCGTCGCAGACGGCATGTTGGAGGAGATCGAAAAGATCGATCCGTTCACGGTCGAAAAAGCCGACTTTGAAGAAGAACTGAAAGCCGGCAAGATCGTCATCCTGGATGAAAGCTATGACAGGGAATACATCGATCATGTCAAATCACTGGCGATTCACTCCGGTGATGAACTGGATCTGGATATCCCGATGGTATATACTCCTTTGAATGGCTGCGGCACGATGCCGTTTGAAGCCATGATGAAGGAAAGAGGATTCCGCAACTGGCACTTCGTCGAGGAACAGAAGGATCCCGATCCCGACTTCAAGACTGTCGGCTATCCCAACCCGGAAGACACCAAGGCTTTTAAGCTGGCTGAGGAACTGGGCAGAAAAGTCGGAGCGGAACTGCTGATGGCGACCGACCCGGATGCGGACCGTTTCGCGATCGAACTGAGAAACGATGAGGGAGAATACGTTCCTCTCAACGGCAACCAGACAGGCTATCTGCTGGTCAACTACATCCTGGAAGGCAGAAAAGACGCAGGTACGCTTCCGGAAAACGGCGCGATGGTCAAGTCGATCGTCACATCCACGATGTCTACCAGGATCGCCGAGGCTTACGGTGTGAAGATGTTTGAAGCCCTGACCGGTTTCAAAAACATCTGCGGACGTATTCCGTTCTTAGAGGAAAACGGCTATACCTATCTCTTCGGCTATGAGGAGTCTGTCGGTTATGCAGCTTCCCCGATCATCAGAGACAAGGACGGCATCTCTGCCGGCATGCTGGTGACGGAAGCGGCTGCCTATTACCGCAAACAGGGCAAGACCCTGTTCAATGTTCTGCAGGAACTCTATGAGAAATACGGCTACTTCTCAGAAGATGAGCCAAACCTCGTCTTGGAAGGCATCCCGGGTGCGGAGCGGATCAAGCGGATGATGTCCTATGTCAGAGAACATCTTCCGACTGAAGTCGCCGGATACAAGGTCGAAAAGGTCATCGACTACATCAACGGCTATGAGGATATCCCTGCTTCCAACGTTTTGCGTTTCTATCTGGAAAACGGTTCCTGGTTTGCGATCAGACCCAGCGGCACCGAGCCCAAGATCAAGTTCTATTTCTACAGCGTGGAGGATTCCAGAGAGAAATCGCTGGAAGTCAACAGGAAGATCAAGGACGCTGTCATGGAGATGGTCCTGGCTGTCGAATAAAAAAAGAAAGCCGATTCAATCGGCTTTTCATATACTTAAGTTTTTATCTTTAGGCCAGCTGACGCTGTAGGCAAGCGTGAAGTTTTTCTTCTCTCCCGGCGCCAGATCAAGATCCCATCTGACCTCACCGGTATCCTCGCTGACCTTGCCTTTTGAGACATCATCGATCTCCACGGTGATCGTCTTGTCTTCGGAGACCGGGATCTGATCGATCAGGGTAACGGTGCATGTTTCACTCTTGAGGGAAGTCAGCTGCAGCTCATAGACGAACTCCGTCTTCTTTGTTCCTTTTAATAAGACGTTGGAAGAATACTTCTTCTTGAGATCTCTCTTGAGACGGATGCTTTCGTCTTTTCCTAAAGAGATGTCATAGGTCTCCTTGCTCTGATCGGGATCAAGACAGATGTTTCCGAGATAAGTTTCCTTGTGATAGACGATGGCGTAGGAGTTGATCAGTTCCTCGATATCGGCTGTCTTGACTTCAGCAGCCAGATAGCCGAAGCTGTCGAGCTTGGGAACGGCAATGATGTGGTAACGGCAATCCACCTGATGGGAAGTCAGATCGGCAGAGATCTCGTTTTCATGATCGATACTGTAAGTACCGCTGAGATCATATTCCATCATCGTATCGTTGGCCACGACTTCCGCTTTCTCTTCCTCAACGTCGTACATCACTTCTTCTTCCATGGCCATCGGCACTGCAGCGTCCATGACCATTTCCTCATCCATGCGCATGGCGGCTTTAGCGGCACCGAAGGCAGCGTTGGCCTTATACAGCGTATTGCGGGGGCGGTAAAAACTGAGTTTCTGCGGAGACAGTTCCGGGATATCGGCGGAGACGGAAGGATTGCCGGTAAACAGACGCAGCGATATATCGTCCCAGTTTTCGATCGTGTGCTGGGCGATCTTGGCTTTCAACTTGACTGTGAGCCTGTCGCCTTCTTCCGTGTGGATCTCATAAAGCGGATACCAGGAAGCGTTGCGTTCAAAGTAGCGCAGCTGCAGCGGGAAGACACCGTCCTGTTTTGCTTCCAGATCGACTTTGACATAGTAAGTCTGGGTCTCGTTCTGTTTTTCCTGAAGCTGTTTCTGAAGATCTTTCTCTTCTTCCTGCAGTCCTCTGATCTTCTCATAGACGCTCTCCAGTTTTTCCGGCAGGGCATCGATGTATTCGCTCATTTCTTTCACGGAGATGCTTTCTTTCTCGGAGAAGTCGGTGTTGTTTTTTAAAATCTCGATCTGATTGTTGAGGATCTCGATCTTATTCTGAACAACTTCGATCTTTGAAAGCAGATCCTTTTTCATTTCCTGCTGTTTTTCGGCAGGGTAGCGTTCCACATTGACGTTGGAGCCCGTTACGGCTTCCGGCAGGGCGAGCGTGACAGTAGAAGGATCAAGACTTGCAGTCAGGCCCTCGATCATAACGGTCTGTCTGCCCTGTTTCAGTTCAATATTTCCATGGCGTGTGACATAAGATCCGCTGCGGTAGACGGCAGCTTCTTTCACTTTTGTTGTTATCATGTTCCATTACCTCTTCATCATTATTTTACGATATACTTAAGACAGAAAGAAGGACAATATCATGAATGAAGTTTGGCAGTTTTTGAAAGAGTGCGGCGTATATTATCTGGCGACGGATGATAAGGGACAGCCCCGTGTCAGACCTTTTGGAACAGCAGAGATCTTTGAAGGAAAACTCTATATCCAGACCGGAAAGAAGAAGGACTGCTACAGGCAGCTGCTGGAAAATCCCAATGCGGAGATCTGCTGCTTCAAGGACGGCAAATGGCTGCGCATCGCCGGCAAGCTGATCCCGGATGACAGAGTCGAAGCCAAGAAAGACATGCTGGACAAGAATCCGAACTTAAGAGGCATGTACAACGAGAACGACGACAATACGATCGTCCTGTATTTTGAGGATGCAGTCGCAACATTCTCATCCTTTACCGAAGCACCGAAAGAGATCCGTTTCTGATGTATCCAGACCTGAACGGCTGTTGGGAAGAGGGCTATCATTATTATCTGGAACTGAGTGATGATTCACTGAAGCTGAGAAGATATGACAGAGCAATCGTCCTGGAAACAGCCGTCACATATCAATGGGAGAATAAGGAAAGATGTGAGATCCTGCCGCAAGACAGGATCCTTTCTTACAGTGTCGATCACAGGATGATGTCGGAGATCAGATCGCTGACTTATGAAAAGGGCGAGATCAGATTGTTGTATTATTCGCTGATCAACGGTGAAACGGAATACATCCTGCATAAGACAGACCGTTCCCCGTTTTCCCACATCATCATCCGTGATGAGGAATATCTGGATTCCCTGCAGGGAAAGTGGAAAAGATATAAAGGAGATGATTTTTTAAAGATCAAAGGCAACGCGCTTTCCTGGATGGGCATGGAAGAGAAGTTCTGTGTCGTTTCCTATGCATGTGATCCCGATAAGGTCTATATCCATCCCGCCGATCTCTCCCGTGACAACTTCCCGGCTTTCACACAGATCGAAGTAAGAAAAGACATGCTGACATGCACAGTCATCGTCATGGATGCCTCGATGCCCTTGACCGTCTTTGCCAGGGAAGACATGCTGGACAGGATAACGATACCGGAAGCAGCAGACAGAAGCATGAAAAACACGATGCTGAAAAAGGAACCGGACACAGACCACAGAGCGCTCAAAACCATACCGGAAGGATATCAGTACTGTCCGGAATGCGGATACAAATGCGAGGAGAGTCTGAAGTTCTGTCCAGAGTGCGGAACAAAACTGAAATAAAAGGGTCCCGATCGGGTGAAGTGTACCCCGTTTAGTGCACTTGATTAAAAGAGCCTTATGACTGAAACTATCTCCGAAAGGAGGTAGTTTTTTCTATGGCCAGTAAGGGACAAAGGTTCAATAAGTATGATCCGGAGTTCAGGGAAATGGTCCTCAA
>JAFTCJ010000002.1 GCA_017454765.1 Erysipelotrichaceae bacterium
GGATTAGACCCGTTCACGGGTAAGAAGAGGTAACAGGACGCAAGTGGCAGGCTGTTCTGTGCGCGAATACGCGCCGCTGTCATCATCAGGCCCTCGTGGCCGAAAAAGAAGAACCACCGGCTAAGCCGGTGGGTTACTTTTGTATGGTCTGTTTCAGAAGAGTGATCCGGCCTATCTCTATCGTTTATAATAAAAACGGAAGAGAGGATTATGAGTAAAATACTGATCATTCATACAGGAGGCACCATCGGCATGACCAGAGCAGCCGATGGCTACAAGCCGGACGGAGCGTATTTCCGGAACGCGATCTTTCACATGGATTCATTGAAGGCAGAAGGGATGCCCGAGTGGGATTTCATAGAGTGCGATCCGCTGCTTGATTCAAGTCAGATGAGCGTGAACGAATGGAATGCGATGGGGAAGCTCATCAGCGAGAATTATGACAGCTATGACGGATTCGTCGTCCTGCACGGGACCGATACGATGGCTTACAGCGCGTCTGCTTTGTCGTTCATGCTGGAAAACCTGAACAAGCCGGTGATCCTTACCGGATCCCAGATCCCGCTTTGTGAAACAAGAAGCGATGGCCGCGACAACATGATCACATCGATGCTGATAGCAGGAAAAGGAAAAGTCAGGGAAGTATGCATCTACTTCGGCGGACTGCTGATAAGAGGAAACAGGGCAATCAAGTATTCTGCCCAGGACATGCAGGCGTTCATCAGCCCGAATTATCCTGTGCTTGCCAATGCAGAGATCTCTATTTCGTATAACGAAAGCGCCTTGCTGAAACCGCACAGAAAACCGTTCCACTTAAGGACGTTTGAAGATGTTCCGATCGGTGTCATCCGGGTATTTCCGGGAATCCGTTTCGATCTGTTTGAGTCGGTACTGAACGGAAAACTGAAAGGCGTCGTAATCGAGACTTTCGGATCGGGCAACGTTCCGGATGATAACGGCGACCTTATCAGACTGCTGCAGAAGGCAAAAGAAAAAGGCATCATCATTACCGTGTGTTCGCAATGCCCAAAAGGAACTGTCGACATGTCTGCTTATGAAGCCGGAAGTGCTTTGCGCAAGGCGGGAGCAGTATCGGGAAAAGATATGACGACCGAAACGGCGGTAACGAAGCTCTACTATTTATTCAATAAATACAGCAGTACGGCACAGATCAAGAAAATGATGGAAAAGAACCTGTGCGGGGAACTGACGGAATGATCAAGCGACCGATCCTTCAGACTGCTGTAAGGAACAGCCTCAATAAAGCGGTTTTATCAACATTCAGATGATTACCCGGCCACGTGGATCACGCAGTAAGACTTTAACGATCAGACGGCAGGGCGGGCAAACCGATTATCAGAAAACACCCGAAGAACGGCAAAACGTTCCGTCTGATCGTTGTGCAAAACAGACAAAGAGCCTTCTTCGAGGCTCTTTTTATGTCTGTGTCAGACGGGAACAGCAGAAAAAAGATCTCCCTTGGGAGATCTTTTATTCCGGTACTGATCGTCTTCATAGGATAGCACGTGATCCGACCAGAGCCGGTACTTCCTCTTTTTTCCCTTCATCCGTTTTCTGATCATGGATGAGGAAGGCAAGAGCGATATTGGCTATAAGGATGATTGCCATCAGTAATGTCCATCTGTCTGCGAGGATCATCGCCAGTCTCATGTCTTCTGTGAGTATGAAGATGATGATGGCCAGTGCAGCAGGGATCAGGGAGAGATATTTGTCGCTTTCATACTGATCGTTTCTGTTTTCTTCTTCCTCTTTTTCCTCTTCGTTCTTTCTGAAGATTCCGAGGATAGTCAGTAGAGAGATCAGAGCGGTTGCGATCGCAGCGATCAGGTTCAGCAGGGCCCAGTGTGCTTCTGCGGCCGGTGCAGCCATCGGAACGGCTTCATCGAAGATCTCTTCAGATACGTTCATTGTTACTTCTTCAGAGATGCTCATCGGAACTTCTTCGTCAGCGACCTCTTCAACGATCTCTTCGATCACTGCAGGCTCTTTTGTTTCGGGTTCGTTATTTTCTATAGTCGGGGTAACGATAGGTTCTTTCTTCCCCGGTTCAGCAGCAGGTTCTTCATTGACTTCGATGATCTCCTGTGCTTCGATATGATCCATCTTCTTCAGCTGTTCCGGTGCCTGAGGAGTTTCTCTGTAATCCGGAGTATATTCTTCATATGTCGGTTCAGCGCCTGTACGGTAGAAGGTGTAGGCGTAGAGACTGAACATATCTACGGCAGCTCTGCGGTCAGTCGTTCCTGAACCGTAGGAAGCGATCTGCGCCGCTCCTTTGTCCCAGGTGCTGTAGCTGTCGACAGCAGTTGAAGTGAAGAGGGAATAACTGGGCATCCAGAAACCGTTCGTGTAGCCTTCGATCCATTTGTAGAAGGATGCGCTTCTGTAACCCATGGATTCAGCTTCAGAGACGACTTCGATAACGTCGTTCTCATCGACTTCGATCGTTTCCCATTCAGCCAGAGCCAGATGATCGATCACGTCTTCGTCTGTTTTCAGGTTGGAAAGATCGTTGATCGTTCCGGATGAGCTGCAATCTTCATCAAAGAAGAGATGAATATTCATGACCTTGACTGTTTTGCCTGACTTCACTTCTGCTTCTTCGATGACCTTGATCGTCTTGGCGTCTTCTGCTTCGACGGTGACGGTATAGTCTTCCGGAAGTTCTTCATAATTATCAGTCCTGTTGGTCGTGATGCCTTTCTCTTCGTGCTTCTCGATTTTGGCCTGCGCGTTGTTGTAAGCTTCCAGTTCTTTCTGATTCTCTGCGACCTTTTCATCTTCTGCCGCGTTGTGCGCTTCGACCTTTTCGACTTCCGCTTCGAATTGAGCCTCCATCTTTTCGTTGTATTCGTCGACTTTCTCATTGTACTCGTCGATCAGTGCGTTGGCTTCCTCGGCTGTGAGTCCTTCGATGTTGGGTTCGGCAGGGATCTCCTCATCTGCATAGATCCTGTGAGTTCCGACACCGAGCAGCAGCAATGCTGCGCATAATGTAGTAAGTAATGATTTGATTAATCCTTTTCTGTTTGTCTTTTTCATGTTTTGTGCCTCCTGACGATTACATCCTAACGGACGTCCATGCTAAGAATTAGTCTAAAAAGTGATTATGTATAGGTAAATATGCATATTTTATTGACGGTTTTCTTTGTTTTCCTAAGGAAAACAGAACGATTCGGTTATCATTCCGGATCAAAAGAAGACCGAAACAGAATAAAATCACCTTATGCAGCAGCTGATGTGGCATGATAACGTAAAACCTTTTAAAATAAAGGGTGTCCACCACAGAACAAGAATGAGGATATGACCAAAACCCGTCACAAGCATTTTTTATAAAACGAGGCATGACACTTATGAACATCAACATAGCGATTAAAAAGATGATCCTGTTTCTGCTGGTCTGTCTGATCATCACCGGATGTACCGGGAAGGAAGAAGACAAATATCTGAAGTACGCAGATATGAGTGCAGAAGATATCGTATCTTCGCTTACCCTGGAACAGAAGGCCATGCAGATGGTGCAGCCCGCCTGTTATAACACGGATCTGAAGGAGATGAAGAAGAATTGTTACGGCAGTATCCTTTCCCGATATTTTTATTACGATTATCAGCAATGGCAGGAATATGTCGACAGTTTCCAGAAGGAGGCGGTAAGCTCTGAGGCAGGCATTCCGTTTGTTTACGGTCAGGACGATGTTCACGGGGTCAATTACGCACTGGATACCGTGATCTTTCCGCATAATATCGGTCTTGGCGCCGCCGATGACGAAGAGCTGATGTATCAGATCGGACAAGTCACTGCCGATGAAGCCAAGTTATGTCATATGCTTTGGAATTTTGCGCCTTGTATCGCGCAGTCAGCTGATCCCCGCTGGGGCAGGACTTATGAAAGCTACGGCTCGGATCTTGATGTGATCAGAAAACTGAGCATCGCCTATACGAAAGGTCTGCAGGATAACGGGATCATCGCCTGTGCCAAGCATTTCTTTGCGGATGGGAACGTCTCTTACGGAAGCGGTGAAGGAGATATGCTGATGGACAGAGGAGATGCTGTTTTAAACGACGAAGAGATCGAAGAACTGCTGACCGTCTATCAGGCTCAGATCGATGCCGGTGTCAAAACGATCATGATCAGTCACTCATCTTTAAACGGCGTCAAGATGCATGAAAATAAGCAATATATCGATATCCTGAAAAACGACATGGGCTTTGAAGGGTTCATCGTCAGTGACTGGAATTCGGTGCAGAACACTTCAGGCACCTCGTATTACGAACAGGTCGTGACAGCCGTAAACGCAGGCATCGATATGCTGATGGAAGTCGACCGCTATAATGAAGCAGCCTCGATCATCGTCAAGGCTGTTGAAAACGGCGACATCAGTGAAGAACGGATCGATGACGCGGTCAGAAGGATCCTTCAGGTCAAGAAGGACGCAGGGATCATTGCCGATCCGTTCTGTGAGAAGATAAAAACCGTTCAGAAAGAGACAGGTTCAGAAGAATACAGGGAGCTTGCGGAACGGGCTGTAGAAGAAAGTCTCGTACTGATCAAAAATCAGAACGATATCCTTCCCTTGAGAGAGAACACAAAAATTTTCATCATGGGTCCGGCCGCGGATGATAAAGTTGCGCAATGCGGAGGCTGGACGATGGACTGGAATCAGAGCGAACTTTCCGACATTCCGGGCGTGACCTCTGTCTCGGAAGGTTTTAAGAAGAAAGCACAGGAATACGGAATCAGCATTGCCGACAGTGCGGAAGACGCAGACGTGATCGTTCTTGTGCTCGGGGAAAAGGCTTATGCGGAATGGAACGGTGATGCCGAAGACCTTGATCTGTGCGGTGAATTTTCTCTGCCCGGCAACAAAACCGCAATCGATGAGGCAGACGCTTTCGGCAAGCCAATCGTGACCTGCATCATCGCCGGCAGAAACGTCTTTATCGCTGATTATATCGATCACTGGGACGGCGTCGTGATGTGCTATCTGCCCGGTTCCGAAGCACAGGGCATCGCCGATGTGCTCTGCGGAGGATCTGACTTCAAAGGAAGACTGCCCTCTCCGTGGTATGCGTCAGTCAGTCAGATCGGATCGGAAAACGCCTGGCTGGAAAAAGGTTTCGGTCTGACATATGAAGGCAGGAATGAAACTTATTAAGAAAACTCATACCCGTCTGATATAAAATAATAAAAACGGAAAGAGAAAAACATTATGAAAAAAATCAGAATTGCCATGATCTTTTTATCATTGATCGCCTTATTATTAAGCGGATGCGGCGGAGCCAAGATGGACATCACTTCCTCTTCCAGCAAAGCAAAAATCAAGATCAATGATGCGGAAGACGGTACCTATGCGGAAATCTCAGTCATGTCGGTATCCAAAGGAAAGACGGTCCATGTCGAATCTTCTCTGAGTAAGGGAAAACTGAAGGTCGAGTTTGCCGAAGCGATCAAAATTTCGGCAGCCGGTGAAAGCGAGGAGTATGTAGCCGGAAACATCGCTCAGACCATAGAGGTCGGTCCGGGTGAAAATCTTGAACTGACACTTGATCCCGGCAAGTATCTTCTGCAGCTGACGACGGTCGGTCAGAGCGACGGAACGGTGCAGATCAGTATCGAATAATTAAGAACAAAAACATCAGCAAGACGCTGATGTTTTTGTGTGGACAGAACAGAAGGTTGTTACAATAAGAACAAGGAGTCTGAGTCATTAAGAGCATGATCCGTCTGGAAAAGATCACTTATAAGAATATATGGGACATTCTTGATCTGAAAGTGTTCAGATCACAGAAGAATTTTGTTGCACCGAACGTCGACAGTATCGCCACCGCCTATGCGACGCACGATTCCGGATGTTTTGCTTTTCCTTTCGGGATCTATGATGACGATAAACCCGTGGGTTTTCTGATGATCGGCTTCAATGAAGCCGTCATGTATGAAGCGTTTGATGATGTAGAGCCGCCTGAATCACTCCGAAACAGTTACAGCATCTGGCGTCTGATGATCGACAAGAGATACCAGGGAAGAGGGTATGGCAGAGAGGCCATCAGACTGGCTCTGGACTTCATCAGGACCTGGCCCTGCGGAAAGGCAGAGTATTGTGAGATATCCTATGAGCCTGAAAACGAAAACGCAGCAAAGCTTTATCATTCGATGGGATTTGAAGAAAACGGAGAAACGGACGGAGACGAGATCGTTGCCGTACTGAAACTGTAAGAAGAAGGTTATGCATATGAAAAACAGAAAGTCATTGGTTTTCCGTTTCTTAACGGTGATCAGCGTTACACTTCTGCTGTTTGGAAGCGGAGTCACACTGAAGGCCGACGAAACCTTATCTGATGATTACCGGCTTGAGGAAGTCGTTGTTTTAAGCAGGCACAACATCAGGGCCCCTTTGTCGACTAAGGGGTCAGCCCTCGATACAGCGACGCCGTATACCTGGTATGAATGGTCTTCCAATGCCAGTGAGCTTTCCTTGCGGGGAGGCATGCTGGAAACGGCGATGGGCCAGTACTTCCGCAAGTGGCTGGAAGATGAGGAACTCATACCGGAGAACTACCGTCCTCAAGGAAACGAGATCCGATTCTATGCCAATGCCAAACAGCGCACGATCGCCACAGCGCAGTATTTCTCCAGCGGTTTTCTGCCGGTCGCCAATATCAGGATCGAGACCAATCAGGAATATGACAAGATGGACCCTGTCTTCACGCCGCAGCTGACGTTCGTGAATGACAGGTATGTCGAGGATGCGACAAAGCAGATGTACGAACTGATCCCCGATCTTTCAAAGGAATACGAACTGATCAGCGAAGTCGTCGATCTGAAAAACTCTGAAGGGTATCTCAACGGCACCATTCATGACTTCAGCAACGACGACATTGAATTTATCATGGAAGAAAATGCCGAGCCGGGCATGAAGGGATCGCTGAAGACTGCCTGTTCATTGTCGGATGCCCTGGTCCTGCAGTATTACGAAGAAAGCGATGCACTCGCCGCCGGCTTCGGTCACGATCTCAGCAGCGAACAGTGGAAGATGATCTCCAATATCAAGGACACTTATAACGACGTCCTGTTTACCGCACCGTTAGTCTGCATCAATGTCGCTCATCCTCTGCTAAAGGAAATAGACAAAGAACTGAAAAACGATGAACGTCTTTTCAGTTTTCTGTGCGGGCATGATTCCAATATCTCATCGGTACTTGCGTCACTGGATGTTGAAGACTACGCTGTTCCCGATTCCATTGAAAGAAATACGCCTATCGGCAGCAAGCTCACATTTGAAAAATGGGAAAAAGATAACGAAGAATATATCAGGGTGCGTCTCATCTATGACAGCACCGACAGACTCAGAAACATTTCCATTCATGATCTGAAGAATCCGCCGATGTCTTATGTCTTCGCATTCAAAGGACTCACTGCCAACGAAGACGGCATGTACCGTCTTGATGAATTCATGGAGCACCTTCAGAAAAAGATCAACGCCTACGACGAGCTGATCAGAAAATATGATGCAAAATCCTCATCGATTCCCAAGACAGGTATAGAATAAAGAATGAAACAAGATCCTTACCGGCGTGTTATAATTACCACCGGTTGATCATATTGATACGGAGAAGACGCTGATGAAAGAAAAAAACAAGAAGACCCTGGAAATACATCGCAATCAGAAAGGACAGAGAGTCCTTTCAGGCAAGGAATGGCTGTTTGTCGTGATCGTCGGACTGGCCGGCCAGCTGATCTGGTGCGTGGAAAACACCTGGTATCCCAATTTTGTCTATACCAAGATCGCTCCGGACGCTTCGATCATTTCCTGGATGGTCGCATTAAGTGCCCTGGCCAGCACATTCGGCTGCTTCGTCTGGGGAACCCTGGGTGACAGACTGGCTAAAAGAAGACCGCAGATGCTGATCGGCTATGCCGCATGGGGCATCACTGTCGTCCTGTTCGGACTGACGGAGTATGTCGACCACAGCAATATGGTGACGTTGACGGCGCTGGTTGTTTTTGCCGACTGTGTGATGAGCTTCATCGGTGCGATGGCCAACGACTCAGGCTTCATTGCCTGGACGACCGACATCACGGAAGAAGGCAACCGCGGAAAGATGGGTGCAGTCGTCGCTGTCCTTCCGGTAGCCGGTACGATCATGGGAGGTCTCTTGTTCGGAAAGATCATTGAAAAGATCGATTATTTCAAATTCTTCATCGTCTTGGGCGTCTTCCTGGTCTTCATGAGCATCGCTGTCCACTTCATGGTCAAGGACGCTCCCGATCTGGTCCCCAACAAGGATCCCAAGGGATTCTGGCACCAGGTCTTTGCCGTCTTTGATTTCTCTTTACTGAAAAACAACAAATTGATGAAAGACATCTGCGTCATCTTCGCTGCCTACTTTATCGGTTTCCAGATGTATTTTTCACATCTGACGAACTTCCTGATCTATACGCAGGGCTATTCGACCGGCAACGCCGGACTGGTCCTGGGCCTGCCGCTGATCGCGGCTTTGCCGTTCACTTTCCTTTGTTCCAAGTATCTGGATAACGGCAAGTTCTACAACATCATGTATATCTCGGTCGCCATAACGGTTGCCGGTCTGCTGATCGTGTGGATCCCCAATACTATCGTGACATGTCTTGGCATCTTCTTATTCGGAACAGGCTACATGTGCATCTATCAGGCATTGATGGTCATGCTGAAGAACTGCATGCCCAAGAGCATGCACGGCCAGTCTGAAGGCATCAGACAGGTCTTCTATGTCGTCATCCCGATGTGCATCGGTACCCCGATCGGTTCTTTCCTGATCAAGCATTTCGGCAACGCGATGCGCAACGAATATGGTGTTGCCGGCTATTCGGCAAACTGGGTGACTTTCATCGTTGCCGCATTGTGGATGCCGCTGGTACTGATCCCAATCGCGAAAGCAAAGAAAGATTATATTGAACATCTCAACAACAGAAACAACAATGAATAATGAAGTCCGAAAAGGGCTGAAGCGCCATATATTCGTCTATCATTTTTTAAGGATCCTGTTCGGATGGCTGATCGTTCTGATCTGCAACTTTTCTTATCAATACCGCAAGATCAAGGGAAGACCGGTCCTGATCCTTTCAAATCATAATTCCGACTTTGATCCTCTGCTGATGGTCATCAGCATGAAGAGGCATTTTAAATTTGTCGCCAGCGCCAACATCATGTCCGGACCCGTAGGAAAAGTGATCAAGTTTCTGACCGGCCCCATTCCCAGAGAAAAGGGAGCGGGTGCCGACAAGACCATTGAATTGATCCTGGAAAACCTGAACGCCGGCATCGATGTTGCCATGTTCCCGGAAGGGAACAAATCCTGGGACGGGTCGACCAATTTCATCTCCAGAAGGACGGCAGAGATCTTTAAAGAAGTAAAATGCGGAATGGTCACTTACCGCTTTGACGGCGGCTATCTGCGCTCACCCAGGTGGGCGAGAAATTCCCGTAAAGGAAAACTGTTCGGTCAGATCGTCAATGAATATTCCTATGAAGAACTCAAAGACCTCAGTGTCGATGAGATCTACGACATCATCGTGAAGGACATGCAGGCAGACGCCTATCAGTATCAGGATGAACATCATGTGAGATACAGGGGAAAGGGCCTGGCAGAAGGCTTTGAGAACCTGGCTTATCTGTGTCCTGTCTGTCATTGTTTCGATACCATCCACGCGAAAGGCAACGATATCTGGTGTGACTGCGGAATGAAGGCCGTCTATGATGAATACGGCTACCTGCAGGGAGATCAGATCAGGGAATACAACACCACCATCAGATGGAATGAGTTTCAGAAGAAATGGCTGATCGGACATAAGGAAGAACTTAAGAAGCAGATCAAAGAACCGATATCGCGTGATGAGAATCTGTGCCTTTACCAGATCGTCGATAACGAAAGAGTGATGGTAAAAGATAAGATCACAGCGACCTTATACGGTGACCGCGTCTGTTTTGACAGCGGTGATGATTTTGCGATGACATTATACTGGTCAAAGATCAGCAAGCTCAGCATGTTCAGAAACAACAGCCTGTATCTGACATATGAAGGAAACCGCTATGAATTCTTCAGACCGGGCGGATTCCCGCTGATCAAATACTTCTCTTTATGGAGAGTCCTGACAGATAAAAACCTGGTATAAGAAAAGCTGAAAAGCACAAAAAAACAGAAGTGGTGAACTTCTGTTTTTATTCGTTTTTATTCCTGTGCCGTCACCTTGGATGAAGCCTCATCGAGGATTTTTCTTTCTTCTTCGCTGAGCGACCAGTCAAGTGCTTCGACGTTCGATCTGGCGTGTCTGGGCTTGCTGGTGCCGCATAAGGCGGTGGTGATATCCGGGTGATTGGAAGCCCAGTTGACTGCGACCTGTGAAACATCGACGTCGTGTATTGATGCGATCTCATCCATGACCCTGAGCAGTTCCTGACACTTTGAGAAAAGCGGTTCTTTGAAGAAGGGATAGAAATTCAGACGCATGTCATCTTTCGCAAAATCAGGGATGGTCCGGAAAGCGCCAGTGAGGATGCCGCCGCCCAAAGGCCCGTAAGCCATCGTAGCGACACCTTTTTCATGATAGTCATGCAGGATATCTGTCCACTTGTCTTCGACCATGGAGAAATGGTACTGGGCAAAATCCAGAGCGCCGAGTTCATAGAATTCCCTGATCTGTTCCGCGTCAAAATTGCAGATGCCGCTGAAGCGGATCTTTCCTTCTTTCTTGAGCTGTTTCAAGGCGTCTGCCGTTTCCGTAAACGGCGTATTGACATCCGGCCAGTGGATCAGCAGGACATCCAGATGATCGGTGCCGAGTCTTTCCAGGCTTTCCTCGACCTGAGAGATGATCATCGGTCCGCTGCTGTCGCGGACAGGACCGCCAGATCCGAAACCTGTCGCCTTCTTCCGGGTGATGCCGCACTTGCTGACAAGATACACCTTATCTCTGATGCCCTTGAGAGCTTTCCCGACGACTTCTTCCGAATGACCCAGTCCGTAGACAGGTGCTGTATCGACCAGATTGACGCCGTGATCGATCATATAGCGGATCGCTTCGATCGATTCTTCGTCGTTGATCTCTCCCCAGCCGGCTGCACCGACGCCCCAGGTTCCGCAGGCCAGTGCTGAGACCCTGATGCCCAGACGTTCAATATCGTGATATATCATTTCTTTTCTCCTTTTAATTATTCGATTTCGATCGCTCCGCCTCTGTTTTCAGAGATCCAGCCGATCCATGTCTTGCCGCGGTTGAAACTGACGGGTTCGCCGTTGAGGTCTCTGATCGACAGTTTCCCTTTTTCAACGCTCCATACGATGTCTTTGACCGTTCCCTGGCTTGCGAGTTTGCCTTCACCGCCTTCAAAGAGATAGTTGCAGTAGGAGAAACTGGCACCGGGTTTGGTGATATATTCCGTCGTATCCCATAAGACGAGAATGTTCTGCCTTGTCAGTTTGTTTTCAAAATCATCGGTATGATACAGTTTGTCTGTTTTGGAATAAGTCCAGTGCTTTGTCCAGCTCCTGCTGGAGATGGTGACCGTGATCTTGTTGCATGGTGTATCGCTCATCGGCAGAAGCTCATCATTGAACTCAAAGAAGGTAAAAGCCTCTTTATCCATGTCGGTGCGGTAACCGTATTCTTCGATCGCCGCCGGGAGCCTGTCGCTGTAAAGGATACCGGTGTGTTCGATCGCAACATCTCTTTCCCGGTTGCGGCCGAACAGCTGTACCGTACCGCGGTACTGAAGCTGGTTGATGTTGTTGACGCCGTCTCTGGCGATCACGTCGCTTGCGCCGATATAGGATCCGGCAGAATCGCTCTGACCCCAGTGGACGTAGATGGCATCAAAGAATTCGGAGAATCTCACATAAGGAGGACGGGCGCTTCTGAGCGGTCCGACGATCTCAGGCAGAGACGTGAAATCCGCAAACAGCCACATCGTTCTGCTGATGCCGCCTTCGACTTCCGCTTCCAGAATGATGTCAGGTGAATATAAGGCATCATCCATTCCCCACTGCGGACGGGCCGGGGGCGTGTTCTCCACCATGATCGCGACCGGCCGTTTTCCGATCGCTTTCTCATTCATCTTCAATCCGGTCAGAGGATTTCTCGTGCGTCTGTCTTCTTCGGCCGCTTTTCTGGCTTCTTCGGCTGCGATACGTGCCGCTTCCTCTTCGGCAGCTTTGCGTTCGGCTTCTTCCTGCGCCAGCTGGGCAGCTCTTCTTTCTTCTGCCTTAATGCGTTCTTCCTTGATGATCCTGGCCAGTCCCAGAGAAGACAGAAGGATCGCCAGTACCAGCACACCCATTAATAACAGTTTTCTTCTTTTCTTTTTCATAATCTTGCCCTGTCTTTATTTTATATAATCAGCGGTCGATATACACGATCAGATTGTTGCTGCTGAAGGTGGAGAAGTAACGGACTTCCCTGGCAGCGTTCATCACCGTGCGTATGCCGATGTGTTCTTCAGCGGAATCATACTGATGAAGCTCATGGAAGGAAGTCGGATCGAACAGTTCGCTCAGATCCGTCATGCTGAAACAGACCGTACTGTCACTGATGAAGAGTCGGAAATCGATACTGACGTCTCTGATGTCTTTCTTCTGTGCGTGCTGCAAGACATTGACTGCCATCTCTTCCACAAACAAACCCGCCATCAGCGCCTGTTTTCTGCTGATGTCATGGCGCCCGGATCTTGATTGTTTTGCTGTTTCTGTATGTATCATGATTTACTGTCAGAATCTATGTTTAGTATAACAGAACACAGGTACAGAAAGGACCGTTAATCTTGTATGTTGATCCGATCCATTTTAAAATAAAGGGTAGGAAACAAAACCGATAATCACAGGAGGCAATATATATGGAAACCAGACCTTATGTTCCGTGGGAACTGATGGGCAATTTCATGATCGACGTTTTCAAGGCGTACGGGGTGCCCGAGGAAGATGCGAAGATTTGTGCAGATGTGCTTCTGGAATCAGACAGAAGAGGCATCGAGTCACACGGATGCAACAGATTCAAACCGATCTATATCGACAGGATCGTCAAAGGAACGCTTCTGCCGGTAACGGATCTTGAGATCGTCAAAGAAACAGCGACCAGTGTCGTGATGGATGCGCATGACGGCATGGGCATGGTGGCGGCACATGCGATGATGGAAAAGCTGATCGCCAAGGCAAAGCAGTACGGCATGGCCGGAGGCGCGATCAGAAACTCCACTCACTACGGTATCGCCGGATACTGGAGCGACATGGCTGCCAAAGAAGGAATGATCGGTGTCACAGGCACCAACGCCAGACCTTCGATCGCTCCGACCTTCGGTGTTGAGAACATGCTGGGAACCAACCCGCTGACCTTCTCTTTGCCGACGGATGAGGAATTTCCTTTCACACTGGACTGTGCCACTTCGATCGTCCAGAGAGGCAAGATAGAGTATTATGCCCGTTCCGGGAAAGAAACACCTGCCGGTATGGTCGTCACCCATGACGGTTCTTCGATCAGCGACTCGAAAGCGATCCTGAAGATGCTGAATGAAGGAACGGCAGCACTGGCGCCATTGGGCGGAGGTCCGGGTGATGAGATGTGCGGATACAAGGGTTATGGCTACGCGACAGTCGTCGAGATCCTTTCTTCCGCTCTGGCCGGAGGCGAATTCATGAAAGCCTTAAGCGGTATCTCACCGGAAGGCGGATCACAGATGTATCATCTGGGTCACTTCTTCTTCGTCGTCGATCCGGAAGCCTTTATGGGCATCGATGTATTCAGAAAGACGGCAGGAGAGATCTGCAGACAGCTGAGAGCTTCTGCAAAAGCGCCGGGTCATGACAGGATCTACACCGCAGGCGAAAAGGAATATCTGACCTGGCTGGAAAGAAAAGACAAGGGCGTTCCGGTAAATGAAGCGGTACAGAAGGAACTGATCGCTCTTCGCGATGAGCACAATCTGCCTTACGTTTTCCCGTTTGAGGAGGAATAAACATGGATGTCATGGAAGAATCGCTCCGCTTACATGAAAAGTGGAAAGGCAAGATCGAGATCGTATCACGGGCTCCGGTCGATACAAAAGAAGCACTGACCCTGGCATATACTCCGGGCGTCGCAAGACCCTGTCTGGAAATCGAGAAAGATGTCGACAAAAGCTATGAGCTGACCAGAAGACACAACCTGTGTGCGGTCATCACTGACGGCACGGCAGTCTTGGGTCTGGGCGATATCGGCCCGGAAGCAGGCATGCCGGTCATGGAAGGAAAGTGTGTCCTGTTCAAATCGTTCGGTGATGTGGATGCCTTCCCTATCTGCATCAGGTCAAAAGACGTCGATGAGATCGTCAATACAGTCTATCTGATCTCCGGATCTTTCGGAGGCATCAATCTGGAAGATATCTCGTCACCGCGCTGTTTCGAGATCGAAAGAAAACTGAAAGAGAAATGCGATATCCCGATCTTCCACGATGACCAGCACGGTACAGCCATCATCACGCTGGCCGGACTGACCAACGCTCTGAAGGTCGTCGGCAAGAAAAAAGAAGAAGTGAAGATCGTGACATCGGGAGCCGGTGCGGCTGCGATCTCGATCGTCAAACTGCTCCTTTCTGCAGGATTCAAAAATATCATCATGACCGACCGCAAGGGTGCGATCTATGAAGGAAGAGAAGGTCTCAACTGGATCAAGGAAGAGATGGCTTCAGTGACCAACAGGGAAAAGAAAGAAGGATCTCTGGCTGATGTGATTAAAGGTGCCGATGTCTTTATCGGTGTCTCTGCACCCAATACGCTCAATACCGAGATGGTCAAGACCATGAACAAGGATGCCATCGTCTTTGCCTGTGCCAATCCGACGCCTGAGATCATGCCGGAAGATGCCAAGGCAGGCGGTGCCAGAGTGGTCGCGACCGGAAGGAGCGATTATCCCAACCAGGTCAACAACGTCCTGGCTTTCCCGGGTGTGTTCAGAGGGACCTTTGACTGCCGGGCAAGCGATATCAACGAGGAGATGAAAATGGCGGCAGCGGCAGCCCTGTCCTCCCTGGTCAGCGATGAAGAGCTGAACGAGGAATACATCCTGCCCAAGGCCTTTGACCCCAGAGTGGGAAAGACTGTGGCAGCGGCTGTGGCCGAAGCAGCCAGAAAAAGCGGCGTCGCAAGAATATAAGCAGGGTGAAAGCCCTGCTTTAAAATAAAAAAAACGATCCCGGACGGATCATCCCCAACAGGTTTATTATCTCACAGATTTTTCAGAAAAAACAGTCTTTTCTTTTTGAAAGAAATTGTTACTATGAAGGTGTAAAGAGAAGGAAAAAATAATTAAGATCCGGTGGGTGCCGGATAGGAAAGAGAGGTTTTAAGATATGAAGGAGATTCTGAAAGAAATTCATTAATCCCCTCATTGGCCTGATGATCAACCGGGCAATGAGGTGACACAAGGTTGATCAGAAGGAAAAAATCTTTAAAAATCCTTTCAATATTTCATTCATTACACAGATGTGTAAATTACAAGTTATCAAACTTAAAAAGAGAAAAAGAATAACTTAGAACTGCCGGCAATAGACCGGCAGTTTTTTCTTTATTCGGCTGAGAAAGCGGAAAGCTTTTCCCTGAGCAGTTTTTTGAATCTTTCGGGTTCGTCTCCCATGGGATTGTGTCCCGAATTCTCGAACCAGATCAGTTCCTTGTTAGGAGCTTCGATTCCCGCAAACCAGTCTTCGACCAGTTCTGCCGGCGTGTTCATGTCGAGCTTTCCGTCAAAGACCAGGATCGGAACATCAAAGGTCTTATATTCCGTCAGATCTTCAGATCCGATTTCCGGCCACATGATCTTCAGGACCTTCTTGTATCCCAGAACGATACCGAGAAAATCGGATAAAGAATATTCACCGGACAAGATCATCGGTTTGACGAAGGAATCAATGTAGTTTCTCTTTTCCTCGTCTTTGGAATAGCCGCCGTATTTCATCATGAGCCTGCGCTGTACCATCATGCCGTTGAATCCGCCCTTGTACATGCCTTTGACAGGAGGGCCGACCTGTTCAAGTTTTCTGACAGCCTCTTCATCTCCTGCAGCCTTTGCGGCATCGAGCGTGAACTGATAGGTGATGGCTTCGTTTTTCTCACCGCTGACGAACTGACCGAAACCGACAAAGGCAGCGATGTGTTCAGGATGGGCGTGGGCCAGCCGGATTCCAAGCAAAGAACCCCAGCTGCCGCCGATGATGAAGATCTTTTCTTTGTTGAATTCCTTGCACAGCCATTCAACGACTGCTTCCGCGTCTTCCGTGAGCTGGCCGATCGTCAATGTGTCTGCCTTTACGCCTGAATAAGATCCGCCCGTACCTCTCTGATCCCAGGTGGCTATCGTAAAGCTGTCCAGAAGATCCTTGTCATCTGCAAGAACGCTGTGACGGTTGACGACGCCCGGTCCTCCGTGCAGGAAGAGCAGCACCGGAAGCGAAGTGTCATTGCTTACGACGTGGATTCTCTGCATCACGCCGTTGACTGGTATTTTCTTTTTGATGTCTGTTGTCATTGTTTTGTCCCCCTGATTCTTTATTATTTTAACACGGCCGCTTCGTTCGGCTGTCTGTTCCCTTTTTGGGAAGCGGTCTGTCCGACATATGATTTCCGGTACAAAAACCGTATCGCAGGGATGCAGGTAAAGTTTCTTGTAACGCAATCAGAAAAACGCAGTTCTACTGAACTGCGCTGTTTTCATAGAGGATCCTGGAGAGGAACTGTTTTGTCCTCTCG
The DNA here is from genome assembly GCA_017454765.1 of Erysipelotrichaceae bacterium. Lineage (GTDB taxonomy): Bacteria > Bacillota_I > Bacilli_A > Erysipelotrichales > Erysipelotrichaceae > Colivicinus. Next base: position 16,768 of record JAFTCJ010000002.1, read on the forward strand.
TTTTTTGGATGATTGAAGATCTGCGAGGGATCTCCCTCTTCCAGGACGACGCCGTCATCCATGAAGATGACCTTGTCGGCAACGTCTCTGGCAAAAGCCATTTCGTGCGTGACGATGATCATCGTCATGTCCTCATCGGCCAGATCCCTGATGACGGAAAGCACCTCTCCTACCATCTCCGGATCAAGCGCGGATGTCGGTTCATCAAACAGAAGGATCTGCGGATTCATGCACAGAGCTCTGGCGATCGCCACGCGCTGCTTCTGTCCGCCGGAAAGTGTGGAGACGGAAGCGTTTGCGAAATCGATCATGCCGACCTGCTGCAGGTATTGTAAGGCAGTCTGTCTTGCCTCTTCCTTACTTCTTTTCAGTACCTTGACCTGGGCGAGGATGCAGTTATCGATGACGTTCATGTTGCTGAAGAGATTGAACTGCTGAAACACCATGCCGACTTTCCTGCGGTAGGCGTTGATGTCCCTGATGCTGCCGATCTCTTCTCCGCACACGTTTATGCTTCCTTCATCGATGTCTTCCAGCAGGTTGATACATCTCAACATCGTCGATTTGCCCGAACCGCTGGGTCCGATCAGACAGACGACTTCGCCCTGTTTTACTTCAAAGGAAATATCGGAAAGCACCGTCATCCCGTCAAAAGTTTTTCTGACATTTTTTACTTCAATGAGAGACATGCTGGACTCCTTTCCTGGCGATCGTGATACTGCTGAAGCTGGTATCCGACTGCGGCAGAGACGTTTTTGTATTGTTGATCCTCTTCTCGATCATATTGAGGACGATACTGGAGATACTTGTCATGATCAGGTAGATCATGGCTGTGACAAAATAAGTCTCCGTAAAACGGTAAGTCGTTCCGGCGATCGAGTTGGACTGAAACATCAGTTCGGTGATCGATATGATCAGTAAGACCGAGGAGTCTTTGATGTTGACGATCAGTTCGTTGCCGATGGCGGGAAAAGCGTTTCTGATCGCCTGAGGCAGAACGACAGACATCATCGTCTGCATCGAAGACATGCCCAACGATCTGGCGGCTTCATTCTGTCCGGGATCCACGGCCTGGATGCCGGAACGGACGATCTCTGCCATATAGGCGCCGGTATTGATCGAGATGACAAAGACGGCAGCGACCATCTTGTCCCAGCGGATGACGTTGGTATAGATGAAGTAGTAGATGAACACGGCCTGGACCATCATCGGCGTTCCCCGGAAGATCTCGATATAGATCCTGGCGAGGATGTCACTGAACAGTTTGAGGATCCTGGCAAAACGGGAAGCCGTCTTGTCCAGCCTGATCGCCCTGATACCGCCGACGAGAAGCCCGATCAGCAGACCGATCAGCGTTCCTGAAAGAGAAACAAGCAGCGTTGTCCTGATGCCCAGCAGAAAACTGGGATAGTATCTGGCGATGATCTCCAGACATTTCTTCAAAGACATGTCTATTCACCGGCGGCAGGCTGTCTGCTTACCGCATCCTGCATGATCTGAAGTCTGTCTGCTTCGGAGATCTTGTCTAATGCATTCTGGATCGCATTCAGAAGATCGGTATTCTCCTTGGCAACGGCGATGGAAACAGAGGTATCGATGACGAAGCCTTTTCCTTCTTCAAACATGACGATGGCCAGATCCGGGTTGGCGGCAACGACGCCGTTGGCGACCGGAAGCTCAGCCGTGATCGCATCGGCTTCTCCTGCCTGCAGGGACAGGATCATGCGCGGATAAGTATCGAGCGGGACCATGTGGACGGCACCTTCGATCTGATCGATGACTTCATCATAAGTCGTGTTGGCCTGTCCGAGCACGTTATATCCGGCAAGCTGCTGGATATCGCTGATATTCACCAGATCGGAATCTTTTCTGACGATGACGACCATGTCCGATTCATAATACGGGGTCGTGAAATTTACTTCTTCCGCCCTCTGCGGTGTTTCGGTCATTCCGGCAATGATGCAGTCGATCTGACCGGCGTTGAGTGAAGGGATCAGGGAATCCCAGTCGGTCTTGACGATCTCGACTTTTCTTCCCAGTTCTTCTGCAATCATGGAAGCGATGACGACATCATAGCCGTCCGCATAATCGACAGAGGAGATCTGAACAGCCGTTTCGCTGTCCTCGATCTGTGTCCAGTTGAACGGCGCGTAGTCGCACTCCATTCCCACACGCAGCACTTCCTCATCGGAAGCGTTGTTTCCTGAACCTGCACATCCGCAAAGGACCGTAAGCAGGATCACAATTAAAATTTTCTTCATATCTTTTCCTTCCTTTCGATAAAAAATCGTATGCACTATCACATACGACCTTATCGAAAGTAAGTAATAGCGCCTCTTCTTGCGAAGGAGTGCCGCAGGTATTTCCTGTGACCCCATATGATACGAATGCCTTCATACCATATTCGGCGATGATTGCCTTTCATGCATTTCACAGTCTGCCGACTCCGTGCACTACTCATCTGCATCGCTACCTCTATACATAGATTTTTTACTGTTTAGATTATCGTACGATTCTTCCGATCTGTCAACAGAAAGATTTTTTCCTTTCAGTATTTTTCATATAATGAGACTGAAAGAAAAGAGGATTCATCTATGCCGACTGCTCATAACAGCGCTTCGAAAGGAGAGATCGCCAAGACCGTACTGATGCCCGGAGATCCTTTAAGGGCGAAGTATTTTGCAGAGAAACTTCTGACAGACGTTCATCAGTTCAATTCCGTCAGGAATATGTTCGGTTATACCGGTTACTATAAAGGAAAAGAAGTATCGATCATGGGAAGCGGAATGGGCATCTGTTCCATCGGCATCTATTCCCATGAGCTGTTCACGGAATATGATGTGGACAATATCATCCGGGTCGGTACCTGCGGCGTCTACAACGATGAGAAGGTCAGTCTGCTTCAGACGATGCTGGTAAGCGAGGCATTCTCTTTTTCCACTTTCGCTCTGGAGCAGAGCGGCTATGAAGGACACATCACCTATGCCGACAAAGAACTGCTGGAGAAGTTAAGAAAGAGCGCTTTGAACATGGGCATCGTACTTCCTGAAGTCAGGACCCATTCCAGCGATGTGCTTTATTATGAGAAAGAAAAAAGAGCCGTCCTGGCTGATCGGATGAAGAACCGGTACGGCTGCGATATCGTTGAGTGTGAAAGTTTCGCTCTGTTCCACAACGCCGCTGTGACAGGCAAGAAAGCTGCCGGTCTCATGCAGGCGGTGGACCTGATCAGAAAGAACGAACATGCCACTTCTGAAGAACGGGAAAGAGCGGGTCAGCAGATGTTTGAGATCGCTCTGGGGACCTTGTTTGTCTAGATCTTTCTTCCGGCGACCTGATACATCTTCTCATCGGAGATGACTGTCGTCACTTCAAGATATTCTGAGAACAGCTTGGCAAGCCGGTCTGCTTCCATCAGATCGTGCTTGACCTCATAAGATACATTGGAATGGCGGGAATTGATGAAGGCTCTGGACATGCCGTGAGCGATCGTCAGGATCCCGCCTTTTTTAAGGAGGGAAGAAAGATGGGATATCAGTCTTTCTTCATCGGGAAAATGGGGAAAGGAATTATAGACGACGATCGCATCGAATTTTCTGTCACTTTCAAATTCTTCGATATCTCCGCAGATGATCTTCACATTTTGATTTTTGAACTTATCGGATGCGATCTCACACATCCTGTCTGAAAGATCGACGCCGGTCACGGAGTTTACGCCTCTTTGAAGATAATAATCGATCATGACGCCTGTTCCGCTGGCGACATCAAGGATGTCTTTTCCCTCCGATACCTCAGCGTTGTCGAGGATGATGTTCATGATGACGTCGTCTTTTACCATGCCCTCATCCCATCCGTCAGCCCGGCTGTTGAAGAATTCCCTGATCTTGTTTTTGTCCACGACTGTAATTATAACCCGTTTTAAAGGTAAAATATCTACAAGGGCAAAACTGAAAAGAGGTTGAAGCATGATTGAATTCAAAAACGTATCTAAATCTTACAGAAAAGGAATCAAAGCCGTCGATGATCTGTCGCTGACGATCAATGACGGCGAGATCTTCGGATTTCTGGGACCCAACGGTGCCGGCAAATCCACGACCATCAGGATGCTGACGGGAATACTCAATATCGATGAGGGACAGATCCTGCTTGACGGGAAAGATATCGAAAAAGAGCCGATCGAAGCCAAGAAGACGTTCGGCTATGTGGCTGACGATCCGGATCAGTTTCTGGCATTGAAAGGGATCGAATATCTCAATTTCATGGCTGATGTCTACAATGTGGAAAACAGAAAAGAGAAGATACAGCAGCTGAGTGAGAAATTTGAGATCGCCGATGCTTTGAGCAGCAGGATCGAATCCTATTCCCACGGCATGCGTCAGAAGATCGTGATCTGCGGCTGTCTCATGCATGATCCGAAAAACTGGATCCTGGATGAACCGATGACCGGTCTTGATCCGCGTTCTTCCTTTGATCTGAAAGAGATGATGAGAAAACACGCCGATGAAGGAAAATGTGTCTTCTTTTCAACGCACGTCCTGGATGTGGCGGAAAAACTCTGCGACCGCGTCGGCATCATCAATAAGGGAAAGCTCCTGTTTACCGGTACATTACAGGAGATGAGAGATACATTTGAAGAGAACGCTTCTTTGGAAGAGCTGTTTCTGGAGATCACAGAGAATGATTAGAAATATCATCAATCTGACAAAGGTCTTTCTGATCTCTTCCTTCTCCAGAGGCGGAAACAGAAAGAAGAAAAACAATATCGGAAAGATCGCTCTTTACGCTGTTTTGTTCATCTATCTGGCAGGCGTCTTCGGTTACCTGTCTTATGAGGTACTGAGCGGTCTGATCGCTGTGAAACAGGAGGAAGCCTTCATAGGTCTGATCCTGATGGCGATCATCACCCTGGTCCTTTTTACGACGATCATCTCCACGATGAACGTCCTGTATTTTTCCGATGACAACCTCTTTGTCCTGCCGCTTCCTTTCAAGCCTCTTGAGGTGCTTTGCGCCAAGCTGAATACCCTGCTGATCTATGTCTACATGGAAGAGATGATGTTGGGGATCGCTCCTTTGGCCATGTACGGCTGGATGACGAAGCAGAACATCCTTTATTATCTGTTCATGGTCATCGTCCTGCTGCTGGTGCCGGTCGTTCCTTTGCTGCTTGTGACGATGATCGTCATCTGCATCATGGCTCTCACCAGAGGCATCCGCAACAAAAGCCTGGTCCAGCTGATCACGATGAGCCTGTCAGTCATATTCTCGCTGATGATCTCGATGGTCTCTTCTTCAATGAATACCAATGAAGATGTCATGGCGATGATGAACAAGGCCGGCAGCCTGGTCGGCATATACAAGAAGGCTTTTGTGACCATGCCGATGGCGATCGATGCACTGACGAAATACGATATCCTTTCCCTGATCCTGCTGATCGTGATATCGCTTGCCGCCTATGCCCTGGTGAGTATCTTTGCGCAGAAACTCTACTACAGAGGTATGCTGGGATCGCTGTATTCTTCATCAGGTATTTCCGATAAGAAGCTGAACGAGAAGAGTTATCAGTCAAAGGGCCTCATGTTCAGCTATGTGATGAAGGAGATCAGGGTCTATTTCCGAAGACCGACGTTCTTTGTCCAGCTGATCCTGCCCTGCCTGCTCTTGCCGGCTTTCACGATCGGCATCACTTATTTCAGTATCGTTTCGCAGATGGGTGAGGAGCTTTCTGCCGGACTGGATTTCATCTACGCGGACAGCGACTTCAGCGGCTATGTCTTTGCCGTTCTGATCCTTCTGGTGATGTTCATATCGATGTATTCGTTCATATCCACGATCGCAGTATCAAAAGACGGACATGATGCCTATGCGATGAAGTACCTGCCTGTTGCTTTTCACAGACAGCTGATCTGCAAGATGATACCGGATATCGCGGTATGCCTGCTCAGTTATGCGGTCGTCGCCGTCATGGCGATGATCCTGTTCAGGGTGCCGCTCATTCATGTACTGCTGAGTATCCCGGTAGCTGTCCTTTATTCGATCCTTCACGGCTTCCTGATCCTGAGCGACGTCAGAAGACCGAAGCTTGACTGGACCAGCGAGATCCAGATCGTCAAGAAGAATATGCGGATGATGTTCACGATGGCATACTCATTGCTCAACATGGGACTGGTCGCCGTGCTGGCGTTCATTCTGAACATGGATCTGTATGTGATGTGTGCAATCCTGAGCGTTTTATATCTTGCGCTTGATGTATTGCTGTATCGTTATATTGAAAGAAAAGATATTGCCCTGGCAGACGGTTTTGAATAAATGGAGAAAAACTATGACAGAGAAAAAAGATGTTCTTGAAGAAGCGTTCCTGAAAGCGATCGGAAAGAAAAACAAAGGTGCCGTGAGTGCTGTGATCTTTGACAATGAAAAGATCCTGCGCAGCTTCTATGACGGTTTCATCAACAAAGAGAAGAAACTGTCTCCCAGGCAGGACAGCCTCTTCATGATCGGCTCCAACACCAAGGTCTTTACTTCGCTGGGCATCTTCCGTCTGCTGGAAGACGGGAAGCTGAAACTGGAAGATCCGATCACGGACTACATCCCGGAATTCAGTGTGAAGTCAAGGATAGGCGAATACCCGGTGACGATCGAGAACCTGCTGATGCACAGAGGCGGTATCCAGTGCGACCTGTATCGGTTTTTTGTGGATGAAAACAGCAGTTATGAGGAAGTCGCAGAAGGTCTGAAAGATACCTACCGCACCAGTGTGCCCGGAGAGATGTTTGCTTATTCCAATCTGGGATATTCCCTGCTGGGGATCATTGAAGAACGTATCAGCGGAAAACCTTATGTCGAGTTTCTGAAAGAAGTATTGTTTGATCCTCTGGGAATGGAAGTCTACTATGCGGTCGAAAAACAGCTGCCCGAATCACTTGCCGACAGGGTCGCTCACTGCTATGACAAAAAGGGAAAGAGATGTGAAGATCTGGCAGGCAGGATGTATCCGGCCGGATCATGTACCTATACGACAGCGGAAAGCCTGGCGAAAGTCGGCATGCTGCTGATGAATGACGGCGAATGTAACGGCGTCAGGCTCTACAATAAAGAAACGATAGAAAAGATGAAGAGCCTGAAGATCAATGATGAACTTGATGAGATGCTGGTATGCGTCGGATACGGACTCTTCCATCATTCGCTCGATCTGGATTATCAGACCGGAAGGATACTGGGCCACGGAGGCAATACGATATATCACCATTCCTTCTTCAACTTCCTGGAAGAGGAAAAGATCGGCGTCATCGTCTATACGAACTTTGAAGCCGGTGCCAGACTTTCCCGGGAGATCGGTATTGCCCTGTTCAACGCCTGTCTGAAGGAAAACGGTTTTGCCGAAAAAGAAAAAGCGGAAAAGAAATATGTTCCTTTTGATCCGAAGGAATATGAAGGAAGATATGACGGACTGCCTTCCCCGATCGAGTTCACTGTCGATGCCAAAGGCAGACTTTGCACAACATTGCAGAAAGTCCCGTTCATCTTAAAGAAAGATGAGGAAGGATGGCTGTGCGCCGAGCCCGGTGCTCTCTGGAGCAAGCTTCCGCCCATTGCCAAAAAACTGAAAGGGATCCGTTTTCTTGAGGCATCCTATTTCGGACATGATGTTCTGATCAGCGAACAGAAAGGTATCAAAGCCGTCACGGGAGAGAAATACGTGACACCCAATATCAATGTCGCCTGGCTCAAGGCCATGGGCGATTATTCCTGCGAGGATAAGCATTTCGAAGACCTCATCGAAAAAGCGACACTGCAGCTGAAGGACGGAGAACCGGTACTGACCATCGTTGAAGAAGGTCAGAAGACCGACTGCTATCTGGATGTCATCAACGAAACGGAAGCAGTTGTCAAAGGCTACGGCCGCAACGCCAAGCAGACTGTCGTCCTGAATAAGGATAACGGCAGATATCTCATCGATATCGACGGCGTGAGACTGAAGGGGAAGAAGTCACTCAGATGAAACTGGCCTGTATCGGCAGCAACTGCATCGACTGTTACAGCAGCATCGAAGGCGGAAAAGTCTTTCCCGGAGGCGGTCCGGTCAACATGGCGGTCTATACCGTCAGAAACGGCGGACAGGCTTCCTATATCGGGCCGATCGGAAACGATGAATACGGACAGATCATGTATGAAGCCGTAAAAGAAAAAGGCGTCGATGTTTCTCATATGCGTGTAAGGCAGGGGAAGACCGCGGTATCGCAAGTCGAACTGATCAACGGCGAGAGGATCTTCGGTGATTACGATGAAGGTGTCCTGGCTGATTATCGCTTAAGCGATGAGGATATTGATTTTATTGCCGGACATGATCTTGTTGTATGTGATCTGTGGGGAAAGGTCGAAGGACAGTTCAGAGATTTAAAGGAAAGAAACATCACGACAGCCTTTGACTGTGCTGACAGGCCTGAAGACAGGGAAGCACAGACGGCCATGCCGTATACCGACTATCTCTTCTTTTCGTCTGACAAGGGTGATACACCTGAGCTCAGGGAAAAGATGAAAGCATATCAGAATAAAGGTCCGAGGCTCGTTACAGCTATGTTGGGGAAAGACGGATCGCTGTGCTATGACGGGAAAGACTATCACAGCTTCGGTATCATAGAATGCGATGTTGTTGACACCATGGGAGCAGGCGATTCCTACATTGCCGGCTTCCTTGAGGGCATCGTTTCCGGTCTTGCGATCGAGGAATGCATGACCGAAGGTGCGAAAACGGCAGCGGAGACATTACAGTATTTCGGAGCCTGGTAAGGCAGAAAAACAGGAGGGATCAGTATGGATCATTCAATCACAAAGGAAGGGCCGTACCTGCGCAATTTTGATGAAGAAAAGACCAGAGAAAGCATCAACGGCGCATTGGCTTTAAGAGTGCAGATCGAGAAGATCATCGATCAGATCTGGCAAGAGGGTTTTGACAGCATTTTCTTCATGGGCATCGGCGGAACATGGGCCAGTGCTCTGCAGGTCGAAGTATACATGCGCGGAAGAAGTTCTTTGCCTGCCTATGTGGACAATGCAGCGGAATTTCTGACGACCGGGAACAAGAAATTTACTGAAAATTCAGTGCTGATCTATTCGTCAGTCTCCGGCAATACCAAGGAGATGGTCGAACTCGTCGATAAAGTCAAAGGCATGGGGGCGAGAGTGTTTGCCTTCATCGACACGCCGGGATCGCTTTTAACAAACGAAGAAAAACAGGATCATCTTGTCGTCTATCCGATGAACGAACAGCTCAAGTTCTACATGACCGCAAACTATCTCATGTATAAGAACGGTGAATTTCCGGAATACGAAAGATACAATCAGGAAATGGAGACATACCTGGCGGAGGCTCTGATCACAGTGGAAAAGCAGTCTGATGCCTGGGGCTACGAACGGGCAAAAAAGAGCGTTGAATTCTTTCGTGCGCATCCCGATTATCCGCATTACTTCATCGGCTGCGGCAATCTTTACGGTGCCGCCTATTCCTACGGAATGTGTTACTGGGAGGAACAGATGTGGATCCGCACCAAATCGATCAGTGCCGGCGAATTCTTCCACGGCATGATGGAGATCATCGTTGCCGATACGCCGGTAACTCTGTTCATCGGCGAAGACGAACAAAGACCCCTGGCTGAAAGGGTCGCCCGCTTCCTGCCGAAGGTCTGTGAGAATTATGTGATCATCGACACGAAGGATTTTGAACTCAAAGGTATCAGTGAACAGTTTCGAGGATCGATCTCCCATCTGGTGATCCGGGCAGTCAATGCACGGGTGGATACTTATATGGAACTGCTTCTGGATCATCCGCTGAGCACCCGCAGATATTACAGACAGTTTGAGTATTAGATAAAACAAAAACCTGCATTGCAGGTCAAGAAAGACTTCGCTGCTGCGGAGTTTTTTATTTACAGAAAGAGTTTTTCGATCAGTCTGAAGAGAAGAAAGAAAACATGGATCACGCAGATCGAGAAACAGAACAGGCCGCCGACATAGGCGATACCGCCTCCGGTGATTTTCCAGATAGCTGACAGCAGTGCGTTGTCGTAGGCGTCGCGCAGAAACATGAAATTCTTATCAAAGACCGTATCGATCAGATACATGATCATCGCCAGCACGAAGAATGCCGCAATGGCTTTCCAGACGCCGATAAAAGTGAGAGACACTTCTCCGGCTGCAAAACGGGCGAGTCCGTAGGCAACGATCAGGGCGTGATAGAGAAACTGATGGATCGTATAGAAATTGAAGACCGGAAGATCGGTCGTTGTCGGGAAGATGACAGCCAGAAAGGCTGCCGGCATAAACAGCGTCAGCAGCATCAGCGGCAGGATGCCGTTGTTTGGCCAGAGAGAATCAAAGAAGCAGGCGTAGGCGCCGAAGCTGCAGGCTTCCAAAGGCAGATAGTCGGATACTTTCACACCGTCGGTGCAGGCGATCAGGATCGTCTTGAAGACATCAGAGAGGATCAGCGTAAAGGACATCATCCTTAATATGACGATCCTTTCGTTTGGACCGGCGTTGACATATAGAAACACGATGAAAACGATCGACAGGAACGTCAGTCCCAGTGTCATGTAATGAGCCGGCGAAAACTGACCGTAGCCTTGGCCTTCAGGTATTTTTTCTTTATGTGTCCAGAAGTGCTTCATGCTTAAATACAGATTATAGTATATTTTCTGCATAAAGTCATCATCACGGAAGACAGGCAGAGAAACTGCGTGTCTCTTGTGAGTATAATGGAAGTAATAAACATTAAGGAGAATCGGATCATGTTGGTGCTTGTCGGAGCTTTGCTTGTCAGTTACATCTTCCCGCTGGGATATTTCTTTTTTCTGAAAAACGGTCATAAGGAAGACGAAGAATATCAGAAGGACTGCTGGAAAACCCTGCTCAGAGGTTTGCTGCTGGGCTTCCCGGTCTTCGGCTTTTCTTTTGCATGCAATATCATTTTCGCCCTGCTCACCAAAGACAGATCGTTTCCTGTCCTGAAGGCATTATTCAGCGCTTTTGTGCTGATGGCTCTGTCGGAGGAACTGATGAAGTATCTGAATGCAGGAAAGACGATGAAAAAGAACCATGAGAAGGTCAGCTGTCTGGATCTGCTGTCTTTTACCTGTATCTCGGCGATCGGTTTTGAACTGATGGAAGCTGTTTTCTATCTCATTGAAAGCAATGCCGGTCAGATCCTGGTACGCGGCATCACGAATATGCACGCCTCGTTCGGCCTGATCATGGGCTCCATCATCGGCAAGGGATACAAAAAGGGAAGAAAGAATCCGGTGCCTCTCGGTATCTTCATACCGACACTGATCCACGGCTTCTACGATCTGTGTCTGACTGAAGCGTTCGAAGGTGCAGACTGGACCCTGCTGGCTGTGCCGATCGCAGCGGCCTGCCTGATCCTGAACATATACTTTATCTTCTTTATCCGCAAGGCAAGAAAGGATCCGTATTATACCGATCCGCTTTTCCCGGAAAACGGGTGATATCACTGTATTGTGGAATAAAAGGAAAATCATTCTAAGCTATAATAGAGTTAATGAAAACAAATGATCTGAAATCATATAAAATAATTCAGCTTCTTCTGTGTGCGATGATGCTGGTGTTTGTCATGCAGCAGGCAGCACCTGTGTTCAGCGATGAAGATGATGTCACTGTTGAATCGGGAGGAAAGCACAACGGACCCATCTCCGTCGATCCGATCGGACAGGAGGAGGGTTTTTCAGCCGTCCTTTACAACAATACCAACGGTCTTCCGACATCGGAGGCCAACGATATCGTTCAGACCCGCGAGGGTTTCATCTGGATCGGAAGCTACGGCGGACTGATCCGTTATGACGGAAGCCGTTTTGAACGTCTGGATTCCACAGGCGGCATCACCAGTGTGAGATGTCTCTACGTCGACTCCCGCAACAGGCTTTGGGTCGGCACCAACGACAACGGCGTCATTCTCATCGATAATGATAAACAGCTGCAATGGGATCTGATCAACGGAATGAAGTCTGTTTCGATCCGTTCCATCCTGGAAGGAAAAGACGGAAACTTTTATATCGCGACAACGGAAGGCCTGGCCATCATCGATCAGGATCTGCAGCTTTCCTATCTGGAAGATGACAGAGTGATCAACACCTTCCTGCATGAACTGAGGCTGGCGGCGGACGGGAAGGTCTATGCCGTGACCAATTCCGGCGATGTGGTCGCCATCAGAGACGGAAAGATCGATCAGTATTATCCTTTTTCACAGCGATCTGTCAAAGGCATCAACTGCATCCTTCCCGATCCCGAAGATCCCGATCTGTTCTATGTGGAGACCCTGGAAGGCATCGTATATCATGATTCTCTAAGCAGCGGTTTTGAAGGCAGTGAGCCGATCGACATCTCTCCGTTATATCAGGTGCAGTCTTTTGAAAGCATCGACGGAAAGACCTGGATCTGCACCCGCAACGGTGTCGGTGTGCTGGATGATACGGGTTTCCATATCCTGAAAAACATCCCGATGAACTCTTCCATCGGCCACGTCATGACCGACTATGAGGGCAACCTCTGGTTCACTTCCACAAGAGAAGGTGTCATGAAGGTCGTCAAGAACCGATTTGTCGATATTTTCGAACGCTACGATCTCTCCAAGAGAGTCGTCAATTCCACCTGCATGTATGACGGAACCCTCTTTATTGCAACCGATACCGGCCTGCTGGCGATCGGCGAGGAAGGCGTTCTGGACAAGGTCCCGCTGAATCAGAAGACGGCTGTTTACGGCGAAGACGATGAGACCGACAATCTTCTGAAACTGCTGAACAACTGCCGTATCCGTTCGCTGATCCGCGACAGCAAGGACCGTCTGTGGATCTCCACCTGGCGGCATTACGGTGCTCTGTGTTACGATCACGGAGATCTGAAATCCTATAAGAAAGAAAACGGCCTGGCTTCCAATCTGGTGCGAGCAGTCTGTGAATGCGAAGACGGAAGATACCTTGTCGCCTGCAACGGCGGTGTCAGTATCATCCGTGACGGCAAGGTGGTCGTATCTTACAGTGAGAAAGACGGCATCACCAATACCGATATCCTTTCTGTTTCCGCCGGAGAAGGCACGGACATCATCATCGGCACAGACGGTGACGGCATCTATGTGATCGCCGGCAGAGGCATGAAACACATCGATCATACGGAGGGACTGACTTCCGATTCCGTCATGCGTATCAAGAAAGACGCCAAGAGAGGCGTCTACTGGATCGTGACAGGCAACTCCCTTTCCTGGCTTGACAGCAAGTATAATCTTACGACAGCGGACCTCTTCCCGTATTCCAACAACTTCGATCTTTATGAAAACAGCAAGGGAGAGCTCTGGGTGCTTTCCGGCAACGGCATCTATGTCGCCAAGGCGGACGATATCCTGGAAGACAGGGAGATCAATGCCCTGCATTACTCGATATCAAACGGCATGCCCTGCATCGCGACAGCCAACTCCTACAGCGAGCTGACAGAAGACGGCGATCTCTATATCTCCGGAACGACCGGTGTCGCCAAGGTCAACATCGAGGCTCCGTTCGAAGATGTCGGTGAACTGCGTTTTGCGGTCCCTTATGTGGATGCGGACAATACGAGGATCTTCCCGGATGAAACGGGAAGATTCATCATTCCTGCCGAGACCAAGAAGCTGACGATCTACGGCTATATCTACACTTATTCACTGGTGGATCCGGAGATCACTTACCGGCTGGACGGTTTCGATGAATATGACACGACCGGTGTCGCCAAAGATCTTTTCCCGGTCTATTACACGAACCTGCCGGGCGGAACTTATAATTTCATCATGCAGCTGAAGCACTCGATGTCGGATGACGTGGTCGGTTCTGCCGTTCAGATCGTCAAGGAAAAAGCCATGTATGAACAGCTGTGGTTCTATGTCTATGCGGGGCTTTCCTCGCTGCTGGTCGGTTTTGCGCTGATCTCGCTATATGTGGATGCCAGAGAGCGCAAGCTGGAAAAGAAACACAAGGAAGAAAGCGAAAAACAGCGCATCGGCAACGAACTGGCGATGGGCAACAATATCCAGAGAAGCATGCTTCCGCATGTCTTCCCGCCTTTCCCGGACCGCGATGAATTCGAGATCTATGCCAGCATGGATCCGGCGAGGGAAGTCGGCGGCGACTTCTACGACTTCTTCTTCATCGATGACGATCACCTGTGTCTGGTGATGGCGGATGTTTCCGGCAAGGGCATACCGGGCGCGTTGTTCATGATGGTATCAAAGTCCGTCTTACACAACTCAGCGATGTTCAGCGGATCGCCGGATGTCATCCTTTCACTGACCAACGACGCGATCTGTTCCAACAATCAGGCGCAGATGTTCGTGACGGTGTGGCTGGGTATCCTGGAGATCTCCACCGGCAGACTGACGGCAGCCAATGCCGGACATGAGTATCCGATCATCAAGGATGCCGACGGCAGCTTTGAGATCCTCAAGGACAAGCACGACTTTGTCATCGGCGGCATGGAAGGCATCACCTATCATGAGTATGAACTGAATCTGTCTGTCGGAAGCAAGATCTTCCTGTACACGGACGGCATTCCGGAAGCTAGCGATGCCGACAACAAGATGTTCGGCATGGAGCGTCTGCTGAAGGCGCTGAACAAAGCACCGGATGAGAAGCCGGAACAGATTCTGACAAACGTACGGGAAGCTGTCGACAGGTTCGTCAGCGGAGCGGAACAGTTCGATGACCTGACGATGCTGTGCATGGAATACAAAGGAAAACAGAAATAATAAAAAAGCCTTGTGAAAGGCTTTTTTGAATACATGATATATCTTCTGATCAGAAGACGCCCTGTTCCATCATCGCTTCAGCGACTTTCTTGAATCCGGCGATATTGGCACCGGCGACAAGATCATAGCCGAGATTGAACTCACTGGCGGCGATCATGGAGTTCTTGTGGATGTTTTTCATCATCAGGTGCAAAAGCTCGTCCACTTCTTCCTCGCTCCAGGAGAGACGTTCCGAGTTCTGGCTCATTTCCAGAGCGGAGACACCGACGCCGCCGGCATTGACGGCCTTGGAAGGTGCGACGATGATGTCCTTGCAGCCCCTTAACATCTCTAAGGCCTGTGCCGTCGTCGGCATGTTTGCGACCTCAATGTAGTATTTCACGCCGGAATCGATGATCTTTTGTGCTGATACTTCATCCACATCGTTCTGAACGGCGGCAGGCATGTAGATATCGACGTCTTTCGTGCCCCAGAATTTCTTTCCCGGGACAAATTCACAGCCGAACCTGTCGGCGTAGGGTTTGCAATGCAGGGGATCGGTCAGTCTGAGTTCCTGGACAAAATCGATCTTTTCTTTTGTGCAGATTCCCTCTTCATCATGGACATAACCATCAGGTCCTGACATGTAGGTGACTTTGGCACCGAGTTCCGCAGCTTTCTTGATGATGCCCCAGGCGACGTTACCGTATCCGGATACGCCGATGCGTTTCCCTTCCAGTTTGTCGTTTTCGTGTTTCAGGACTTCGTTCAGGAAATAAACGGCACCGTAGCCCGTCGCTTCCGGACGGATCAGCGACCCGCCGTAGCTGAGGCCTTTGCCGGTGATCACGCCGTTTTCGAAATTGCCCTTGAGCCTGCGATACTGGCCGAAGAGATAGCCGATCTCTTTCCTGCCGACGCCCATGTCACCTGCCGGAACATCAATGTCCGGACCGATGTAGCGGTATAATGCCGTCATGAAACTCTGACAGAAACGCATGATCTCATCTTCGCTCCTGCCTGCCGGATCAAAATCACTGCCGCCTTTTCCGCCGCCGATCGGCAGTCCCGTCAGGGCGTTCTTGTAGGTCTGTTCAAAGGCGAGGAATTTGATGATGCTTTCGTTGATGTTTTTCTGGAAGCGGAGACCTCCTTTATAGGGGCCGATCGCTCCGTTGAACTGACAGCGGTATCCGACGTTGGTGCGAACCTTTCCTTCATCGTCTGTCCAGACGACACGGAAGCGGAACATCCTCTCCGGTTCCGCCATCCTGTGAAGGAGGTCGGCTTTCTGGTATTCCGGATGGGCTTCGATCAGCGGTTTGGCCGAACAGAAGACTTCTTCAATGCTCTGTACGAATTCCGGCTGATTGTGATATTTCTGTCTGATGCGTTCGATTTCGTTATCTATATACATATCGCAGTTCTCCTACTTCTATTGTATCGGTTGTTTGAAGAAATGCGACCCCGTTTTGGAAAAAGGCATAAAAAAGGTGACGGTCACCGTCACCTTTGTGTATGTGTTTTCCGGTATTTAGTTATGAGGCGGAGACATGAGCCAGCTGCTGATCTGTACAACGATCTGAGCATAGGTCGGATATTCCTTGGCAACGCTGTGCATATCGCCGTCGACCGTGATCATGAGCAGCTGTCCGGGCTTGACGGAAGACAGGAAGACCGACTGGATCTCATAGTTGGTGAATCCTTTTTCTTTCAGGTAAAGTTCCGCTTTTTCCGCTGCTTCATCGAAATCATCATCGGATGAGATCATCTCGGAGAGATATTCGAACTTATCCATCTTGGCAGTCGGGATGTACGGTCCGGATGAAACGACATAGTTGACGCTGCTGCCTTTCTTCTTGCTTCCGGTATCGTTGGAAATGATGTTTCCTTCCGCTGTCATGGAGCTCTGGACGGATCTGACTCCGGCGACAAGACCGTTGTCAGAGAGGAACTTCAGGAATGACGCTTCGCTTCTGCCGCTGTAATCAGGCACGTTGATCTTCTCTTCCGGTCCACTCGATACGACATAAGTGACACTGTCGCCGCTGCTGTATTTGCCGGTATTGTAGGAGATGATCCTGCCTTTGGCGACTGTTTCCGAAACAGCGGTCTTTCTGTTGGCCTTCAGGCCGAACTTGGAAAGATAGCTCAGGAAGACTTCTTCGCTGGCGCCTTCATATCCGCCTTCGACCTTGGCGGCACCCAGAGACAGACCGTAATTGAAGACTTCGTTCTTGACATAGATGCCGGAGCCGTGGGTGACGACAGATCCTTCCGGAACTGTGGTAGAGAAGGAATCCCTGTTGCTGAGATGCGTCGGGATCAGACTGAACATGTTTGCGATATTGATGAATTCGCTCTCTGTCCTGCCGACATATTTGCCGGCGGTGATCACCAGTTCGTTGATGCAGATACCGTAGTTGAAGACCTCATCAGGTACATAGGTACCGGATCCGTGCCAGACGATGTTTCCGAATTTGACATGCGGATCATACTGGTCGCGGCTGGTATTGTGGTTCGGTTTCAGACCGAGCTTCTTGGCCTTTGCTTCAAACTCTTCGACAGTGAGTCCGATATAATCGCCGAATTTGACCTCGATCTCTTTCGGTTCTTCTTTCTTGTCTTCTTTCTTTTCCTCCTTGCCGGCAGAGATGTAAGCAGTGATCGGAGTATCTCTGCGTACATTGGCGGAAGGTTCCAGACGGATGACATGGTTCTTTTCAACAGTATCGCTGTATTCTTCCTTGTAGGTGATGTTGGTGACGCCGAAGGTCATTGCCCAGGCTTCGATATCCGACTTGTTGGTATCGGGTCCGATGAACGGCAGAACGATCTCCTTTTCAGCACCGGTGGCTACTTTGAAGGAAACGGTGGATTCTTTGAATTTGTTTCCGCCTTTGATGGACTGTTCGAAGACGATGTCTTTTTCAAAATCATCTGCGTCCTCGTAAGAGACTTCACAGGAATGGATGTCATCAAGACTGCCGCACCAGGTATAGACTTCTTCAACGTTCTTTCCGATAAAATCCGGAACGACTGTGTTCCCCGGCTTGATGATGAACGTGTAAAGCAGTATACCGATAATGGATGACAGAAGGATCAGGATAACGCCCAGAATGGCATTTACAGTTTTCAGTTTCATAGGATCTCCTTCATAAAAACTATATATAATATATTACATTTTGACATCGTTTTGTGTCTTTCTTGAATAGAGCCAGTAGATCGGGATGCACAGCAGCAGCATCACTGTGTAGATATCGAAGAGAAGACCGTAGCCGTGATCGGAGATGATGAAGGCACCGATGGCCGGTCCCAGGATGTTGCCCAGGTCCATGCCGATGTAGCAGGTACTGGATGCGACACCGCTTCTGTCCAGTCCGAGCTTCTTGACGGAATCCACCTGGATGGCCGAAGTGCCGCTGCCCTGACCGATCGATTTGAATACGGCAGCGATCAGGACCATCGGCAGCGTATAGGATCTGGCAAAGAAGAAGGCAAAGACAGCCGATATCAGGAAAGCCGGATACAGGGTATAGGCGACGCCCTTTTGGTCCAGCCACTTGCCGGTGAAAGGTTTGGTCAGAACGGTGACGATCGAACTGACCGTATAGAACAAAGAAATATTGGCGATGCCCCGGGAGGTGCCGAAGTCTTTCAGATAGTATAAAAGGATCCCGTTGCCGACGGAAAGGACGGAGATCAGGAAGACATACATGAGCAGTTCTTTCGCAAAGAAGTTTTCCGCCTTGAAGACGAATTTTTCTTTCTTTCCGCTGTTCCTGGGTTGATAAGGGATCAGATAAGTGCCGATCGCACACAGCAGATTGAGGGCGCTTGCCCAGACGAAGATCTGTTCCATGCCGAAGCGGGCATCGATGATATCGCCCAGCTGCGGGCCGATCATGGTGGAGACCACGGTACCGATGCCGATATAGCTCAGGCCTTCACCCAGTCTTTCCAGCGGCAGGAAGTCGGCGCCGAAGGCCATGGATACCGTTCCGCTTAATGAGAAGGCGATGCCGTTGAGGATCCTGACGAAGATGATCATCGGGACACTGTCGGCGATCGAGTAAAGCAGCAGACAGAAGATGGAAAGCACATAGGAAAGGATCATCAGTTTCTTCTTGTTGAAGCGGTCACCGGCCGCACCGGAGAAAGGCCTGCCGAAAAGAGCGACCAGGCTCATCAGGGAAGAGATGATGCCGGTGATCTCCATCGGTGCACCTCTGGATACCAGAAAGGCCGGCAGGATCGGATTGACCATGTAGGAAGCGGATCCGCTGATGACGGACATGATCAGGATCATGAAAAACGGAAGGGTGAATATTTTTTTCTTGTTCATATGCGATCTCCAACAATGTTATTTTAGCGGTTATTGAAGCAAATGTGTTTTGAATATGTGCAGGCTTCTTTCCAAAAAAACAGATGCTTGTTCAAAAGCAGGAAAAGAAACTGATACAATGTTTATGGGATTTCTAAGCCCAACGGAAAAACAGGAGGTAAGAGGCATGGCTGACAAAAGAAGATGTGATCTGCATACGCATTCCTGTTTTTCGGATGGAACATATACGCCGACGAAACTTGTGAAACAGGCGGAATCGTTAGGCCTTTCGGCACTGGCATTGACCGATCACAATACGACCGGCGGTCTGAGCGAATTCATGGAAGCCGGCAGAAACAGTTCTGTCATCACCGTTCCGGGCTGTGAGTTTTCAACGGAATATCAGGGCAAGGAAGTCCATGTCGTCGGACTGTTTTTCAAAGAGAAGTACTGGCCGGAAGTGGATGACTTTCTGGAACTGACGAACATCGCCAAGCACAACAGCAATCTGCGCATGATCGACAGTCTGAAAGCCAGAGGATATGACGTCTCTTATGATGAGGCCGCAGCGCTGACGGAGAGCGGTGAATTCAACAGGGCCCATGTCGCCAAGGTGCTCATGACAAAGGGATATGTCGGCAGCGTCAAGGAAGCATTCGATACTTTGCTGAAAGAAGGAAACGGCATCTATACTCCGGCAAAAAGGATCACTTCCGTCGCTGCCATCCGTTTCATCAAGGCCTTCGGTGCGGCAGCCGTCATAGCCCATCCTCTGCTGAACCTGACTTACGGTGAACTCAACGAATTCCTTCCCAAGGCGAAAAACTCCGGACTGGATGCCATTGAGACCAGATATACGGAATACGATGAAGAGATGAGATATGCCGCAGATCTGCTGGCAGAAAAGTTTGAACTGAAACGCAGCGGCGGCTCCGATTTCCACGGTGAGAATAAACCGGGTATCCAGCTGGGCAGCGGCAGAGGAGATCTGATCGTGCCGCATGAATTCTATGAAGACATGAGAGCGTGCTCTTCTTATGATGACTGAACGAAGGGGGTAACCCCTTTTTCTGTTTGGGACGTTGTGAAAAAAGAATGATAAAATAATGATTAAGAACAATAAAGATCATTTTCGGGGGATCAGGCCATGGATGATAAGAAAAATATAAATACATTGTGGATCGCCATCATCGGCATCGTCGCCCTGGCACTTGTTCTGGTGTTCGGTACGCTCTGGATGGGTTCCAGCGCCAAGAAGGATACGCAGGAAGCGGTGCGTTCCGTTTCCCTGCTTTACCTGGATGAGCTGGCCGGCAGAAGGGAACAGGTCGTAGAGGATACGCTGAACAACGACATTGAAAAGATCAGCGTCGCCGTCAATCTGCTTACTGAAGAAGACCTGCAGGACAAGGAACACCTGGAAGCGTTCCAGAAAAGGATGAAGGCTTTCTTTAATCTGGAGAAATTTGCGTTTGTCGATGAAGACGGACTGATCTATACCTCACTGGGTTATCAGGACAACATCGGTGACTACGGCTTTGACTACAGGACACTCACAGAACCGGTGATCTCTGTGCTGAATCCCGACAGCAATGAAAAGAAAGTGATCATTTCCGTTCCGATCGATCATATTGAGTTTGAAGGAAAAGAACTGGTCGTCTGTTTCATGGAAGTGGATATGAAACAGATGATGAAAGATATTTCCCTGGGAACACAGAATTCCGATATCACATTCTCAAACATCTATACAGAAGACGGTCTGGCTCTGACGGAAAGAGTTCTGGGAGGAACTGCAAGTGATGTCAATCTGTTCGATGCACTGGCAACAGCCGAATTTGAAGAAGGTTATTCCCTGGAAGAGATCAGGAACGATTTCAGCGAAGGGAACAGAGGCGTTGCTTCCTTTACCTATAACGACATCAAGGAAACGCTGAGCTATGTTCCGGTCAACGGTACCGGATGGATGCTGACATACCTGATCAGGGAAAGCGTCATTTCCGAGAGGATCTCCTCTTTGTCCGAAGACATCGTCAACAAGAGCATCATACAATCCATCGCTACGGTCGCTGTGCTGGCCACCATGTTTGCGATGATCATCGCCCAGGTCAGAAGAAACGCCAGAGTCATGGCGGAAGCGGAATCCTTTGAAGCAGAGACCCGGATCAAGCAGCAGGAAATGGAGGAGAGGCTCCATCTCCAGGAAGAGCTGCTGGAACAGAAAGCACAGGGCGAAGAACAGGAAAAGCTGATCACGGCTCTGGCTTCCGACTATCGCAGTGTCTACTATCTGGAACTGGATGAAAACAAAGGCGTCTGTTACCAGGCGAGGACCGACCTGCCGGGCCTTAAAGTGGGTGAACAGTTTCCTTATCTTGAAGCGGTAACGGAATACTGCAATCGCTATGTGGTGGAGAAATACCGTGACGAATTTCTGAGCTTCATTCAGCCGGACAACGTCAGGGAGGGACTGAAAGATCACAGAGTCATCTCCTATACATACATGATCAATATCGACGGCAGAGAATCCTATGAGATGGTGAAGTTTGCCGGCGTCAGACATCCGGAAGACAGGGAAGATCATCTGGTCCATAATGTCGGTGCCTGTTTCTGTGATATTGATGCGGAAACGAGAAGATCGATCGAGACGAACAAAGCCCTGAGCAATGCGCTGGATTCCGCGGAAGAGGCCAACAAGGCCAAGACCGCCTTCCTTTCCAACATGTCGCATGAGATACGTACACCGATGAATGCGATCATCGGCCTCAACGACATCGCTCTGAACGATCCGGAGACGACACCGAAGATCAGGGAGTATCTGACCAAGATCAGAGGCTCTGCCGATCATCTGCTGAACCTGATCAACGATATCCTCGACATGTCCCGTATCGAATCCGGGCGTATGATCATCAAGCATGAGGAGTTCTCTTTCTCGAAGCTGCTGAGCACGATCAATACGATGCTCTCCGGACAGTGCAATGAAGCCGGACTGGAATATCACTGTCATATGGGTTCCCAGGTCGATGATTACTATATCGGCGACAGCATGAAGCTGCGTCAGGTACTGATCAACATCCTGGGCAACGCAGTGAAGTTTACGCCGGAAGGAGGCAAGGTCGAACTCGGTGTGGAAAGGATCAACCGTTTTGAAAAGAAGTCAACCCTGCAGTTCAAGATCTCGGATACCGGTATCGGCATGAGCAAGGAGTTCCTGCCGCATATCTTCGATACCTTTGCCCAGGAAGACAACTCCACAACAAATAAATACGGCAGCTCCGGCCTGGGACTGGCCATTACAAAGAATATCGTCGAACTGATGAATGGAAATATCGAGGTGGAAAGCGAAAAAGGAAAGGGCTCGACCTTTAAGGTCACTGTGACCCTGGATAATTCCGAAAGAAAAGACCTTGAAGGGATCGATGAAGAAGATTATCCGAAGGAGATGTCGGTACTGATCATCGATGATGATCCGCTGGCCTGCGAACACGGCAAGCTGGTATTAGGCAAGGCGGGTATCTCCTGTGACGTTGCCCACTCGGGCAGAGAAGCGGTCGAAATGGTCAGGCTGCACCACGCCAGAAGAAATCCGTACAATCTGATCCTGGTCGACTGGAAGATGCCGGAAATGGACGGCGTGGAAACGACCAGGGAGATCAGGGAGTGTATCGGAGACGAATCGGCGATCATCATTCTGACATCCTACAACTGGGATGACATCCTGGAAGAAGCCCTGGCAGCCGGTGTCGACAGTTTCATTCCGAAACCGCTGTTTGCGAACGTCGTCATAGAGGAATTCAAATCCGCATTCAAACGCAAGGGCATCTCTTTCAGAGAAAAGAAAGCCGATCTGAAAGGCAAGCGCATCCTGCTGGCAGAAGATGTCCAGATCAATGCCGAGATCATGATGATGGTCCTTAAGGGCAGGGAAACGGAAGTCGAACTTGCGGAAAACGGAAAGATCGCTCTTGAAAAATTCTCTGAACATGAAGAGAACTATTACGATGCGATCCTGATGGATATGCGTATGCCGGAGATGGACGGTCTTGAAGCAACAAGAAGGATCAGAGCTCTGGAGAGAAAGGATGCCAAAGAGATCCCGATCATCGCCCTGACGGCCAATGCCTTTGATGAAGATGTCCAGAGAAGCCTGCAGGCCGGACTCAATGCCCACTTAAGCAAGCCGGTCGAACCGGAAGCGCTGTTTGCGACGCTGGAGAGTCTGATCAGAGAGAAGCCTGCAGATTGATATAAAGTTCCAATATTTCATTCAGAAAGTGCTTTGTCGGAAGATGAAGCACTTTTTATAATAAATGCTTGACAGATATATCGGACCCCGATATAATTATATCGAAGTACGATATATCGAACTGTGATAGTAGGAGAAACTTATGGACGATAAAATCAGACGTATCTACATTCCGATGACTGAATCGGGTTTCTATATCCTCTATTGCCTGCAGCAGCCCCAGCACGGTTACGGGATTGCCCAGCAGGTAAAGAAGATGACAGGAGCCGCCGTGACGATCAGTGCGGGTACGATGTACGGAACACTTTCCAAAATGGAACAGGACGGACTGATCAGATTCTGCAGGGAAGAAGAAAAGCGGAAACTGTATCAGATCACGGACCTGGGAAGAGAGATCCTCGATACGGAGATCAGAAGGATCGAAAGGCTTTATAAAAACAGCAAAGGAGAAAACTGCGATGAATAAGACAGAAATAAAAGTATTCACGATCGCTGACTATGAAGAAGAAGAGATCTGGCTCAGACAGCAGCATCAGAAGGGCTGGAAGATCATGAAGATGATCCCTCCCTGTTTCTATATCTTTGAATCCTGTGAACCGGAAGATGTGATCTACAGACTGGATTTCCGCAACCGGGAACAGAGTGAAGAATATCTTCAGATGGTGAAGGATTTCGGCTGGGAGTATGTCGGACAGTGTGTCGGCTGGCTTTATTTCAGAAAGAAAGCAGATGAAGCACAGACGGCGGAAGAAAGCGAACTGTTCTCCGACAATCCTTCCAAGGTCGAGATGATCACCAAGATCGTCAAGACAAGGATCATGCCGCTGACTGTTCTGTTTCTGGCCAGTGTCGTACCGAATTTCATCAGATTCCTGGACGGCGAGTATATCGGCCCCTGGGGCACGGTCTTCGGCATTTTCACAGCCTTCATGTTTGTGCTGTATGTTTATCTACTGACACACTGCGGCCTGAAGCTGAAGATGCTGAAAAAGAAATACGAGTGTTAAAAAGAATCACCGGAGAGATCCGGCGATTCTTATTTCTTTACCATGGATGATTCATAGAACAGAGGCAGGAAGATGTATCCCTGTTTCTGCAGGCCCTCAATGATCTCCGGAAGAGCGATCAGGGTATTTTGCGCATAGTCATGCATGAGCACAACCAGGATCTTTCTGCCGTTTGTGTTGTTCAGGACATTGTCCCTGAAGACTTCCGGAGCCTGATTCTTGCCGCCGTCTCCGGTCGCACTGTTCCAGTCGACATAGCCGTAGCCGATCTTGCGCAGTTCAGGGATGATGTCGGGCGTCTTGGAGGAAGTGGCGCTGCCTCCGGGGAAACGCATGATCACGGTGCGATATCCGTATCTGTCTTCAATGAAGTCTCTGTTTCTGACGATCTCATCCATGAAGGCATCGACGGAGCGGTAAACCCCGCCCGATCCCAGTTTGTGGGTGGCGGTATGATTGCCCAGGGTATGACCTGATGAGAGGATGCGCCGGTAAATCGAATCATAGAATTCATCTTCGTCCGCATAACCTGTTTCAGCGCATTTCATCAGCGAAAAGAACGTGGCCGGGACATCGTATTCTTCCAGCACATCGAGGAACTTTTCCGAGCGGTAGTAAGGTCCGTCATCAAAAGTCAGATAGGCGATCTTTTTTTCGCTTTCACCGTTCACTATCTTTGTCTCCAGTTCCAGCGCCAGAGAAAAATACTGATCTTTTACTTCTTCGATCTGCGTATCGATATCTTCATAGACCTGACATTCTTCTGTAAGTTCGCTCACCTCTTTTTGAAGAAGAGCGTTTTTCATTTCCGGTTCGAAATTCTCTTTTTCAGCTGTTTCGGTATCTTTCAGCAGTTTCCGGTTTTCCGCAAACAGCGAAACGGAGAAGACAGTCAGAAGCAGGCAGATCGCGATGCCGAAACGGTCGTACTGTTTCATTCCGCTTCCTCCTTCAGCTGTTCCAGACGCCTTTGCCACAGCGAAAGCTCATCCGCTCTGATGTTCACGGATAATTGTTCAAGTTCTTCTTTCTTTGTGGAGATCTCATCCCTGATCGAATCGGTCTCCTGATTCAGCAGTTCAGCTCTTTCTTTCTCTTTCTGCAGATCCTGTTTCAGAAGACGGTTCATCTGAAAGAAATAGGAAAAGGAAAAAAGGCAGATCAGGATAGAGATGTAGATGTAACGGCTGAGTTTTTCTCTCATAAGAAAATTATAAACCCCTTCGGACAAAGAAAAGAAAAATGAAATCAGCTATAATTGAAACAGAGAAATCAGGATGGGTGAAACAAAGAAGAAAACAAGGATCATCTGTATCGGTGCCGGTGCTTCCGGATTGTTTTTTGCGCTCAACTGCGCATCCGATGACAACGAAATCATCCTGATCGATTCCAATTCCAAAGCCGGCAGAAAGATGTATATTTCCGGCAAGGGAAGATGCAACATCACCAACAACTGTGACGTAAAGGAGTTCATCGCCAACGTCGTCAGGAATCCGAAATTCCTGTATTCGGCGATCCACCGTTTTTCTCCTGCCGATACGATCGCTTTTTTCAATGAACACGGCTGCCCTTTGAAGACGGAGAGAGGAAACAGGGTCTTTCCGGTATCCGATCATTCCGCAGACATCATCGACTGTCTGGTGAAGGAATGTAAGAAAAACAAAGTGAAGATCATTTTCGATCAGAAAGTGAAAGAGATCAGAAAAGAAAAAGATCAGTTTCATGTGATATGCAAAGACCGTGAGTTTGCCGCTGACAAGCTGGTCATCGCCACCGGCGGCAGGTCTTATTCTTCGACCGGATCGACCGGCGACGGCTACCGCTTTGCGAAACAGTTCGGACATCGTGTCGTTGAATTAAAGAGTGCCCTGTGTCCGATCAGGGTGAAAGAGAGAATAAACAGGGAGATGCTGAAACTGACATTGAAGAATGTAAGTCTCAGCGCGAAAAATGACCGTTTCCATAAGACGATCTTCGGTGACATGGAATTCCTGCCGGGATCGGTCACCGGTCCGATCGTTTTAAGTATGTCATCACTGATCAACAGGGAAGACCCTGTTGAATTATCGCTTGATTTCAAACCGGCTCTGGATGATGAGAAGCTGGATAAGAGACTCTTAAGGGAGACCGAAAACAATCCAAATAAAAACATATCTTATCTTTTAACGACACTGCTGCCGAAAGAGATCTGTGCCTTCTTTATTGAAAATACAGGCATTGACTCTGACCTCGCATTGAACTCGCTGACCAGAGAAAAAAGGAAAGAACTGTTGGATCATCTGAAACATTTCAGACTGTCTTTTGATAGACTGGAAGACATTGATAAAGGCATCGTCACCAGCGGCGGTGTCGATGTGAATGAGATCGATCCCAGGACGATGGAATCGAAGATCTGCGATGGTCTTTATTTCATCGGTGAGGTACTGGATGTCGATGCGCTGACCGGCGGTTTCAATCTGCAGATCGCACTGTCGACAGGATACAGCTGCGCAACGGCTTTGAAGGGATGAAATGAGGAAAAACAGAAAGATCATAAGCGCTGTTGTTTTCTCGCTTACGGCTGTAGGAGTCATGAGTGTTTTTGAAAGTGTCGTTCAGCCTTCCTATTGGATCAAGAGCTTTATCAAAGTGATCTGTTTTTCTTCGGCTGTGATCATTTACAGTTTGATATATAAAGAAAAGATCAGTGATCTGCTGAATCTCAAAAAGAAACTGCCTTCCAGGAGACTGCTGATCGTGATGGGGCTTGTCTATATCAGTATGATCCTGGCCTATCTGATCTTAAAGAACCAGATCGACCTGTCCAATATCAGAGAAAACCTGCTGAAGAAGGAAGGCGTCACAAAGGAAAATTTCATCTTCGTGTTCTCGTATATCATCTTCATCAATTCCTTTCTGGAAGAAGCGTTTTTCAGAGGTTTCATCTATAACGTATTCCGCAGGGAAGGATATTCTCTTCCGGGAATGATATACGGCAGCCTTTTGTTTGCATTCTATCATCTGGGCATCGTGGCACTGTGGTTCGATCCGCTGATCCTGGTCCTGTGTATCGCGGGGCTGGCATTTGCGGGAGCCTTCCTGCAGCTGATCGAGATCAGGGAAGACAATCTGGCTGCTTCCTGGTTCGTGCACGGCTGTGCGAATCTGGCGATCAATACGATCGGGACAATGATGTTGTTCATGTAGAAGAAAAAACGTTAAAATATCTCTGGAGCATAAAGGAAACTTTGCAGCAGCAACGAAGAAGCGCCTGAGTGCTATGAAATCTGGTAGAAAGTGAGAATACTATGAAACTTGATAATGCAAGAAAGATCATGAAGATCACAGGTGTACTGGCGATCCTTGGTTCCGTGATCGCATTCGCGATCATGATGAAAGCAAAGACTTCTGTCAGACCGGGACTTCTCGGTGCAGACAGTCAGAGCATCAACGGTATTGAAACAGTTGTTTCCAGCGTGGCCAACCTGGGTCAGGGTATCTTCTCGCTGCTGGCTTCCAGGGACAACAAGTACGGAACGGCAGCCTGGACTTTTTCCGTGCTTTCCCTGTTCGGCGTTGCCTACAGCAGTTTTGCGGCGATCAGCCAGTCGGGCATCAACGCATCGGTCATCATCAATCTGGTCATTGCCATGTCACTGGCTGCTGTGGTGAATGTTGCTGCCTACAGGATCAGGAAAGCACACAAAGCGGGAAAGAAATAAACAGTCAGAAAGATTTCGAATGAGAAACAGACGGGATACCTGTCTGTTTTTTGATTCCTGTACCGATCGGAAAATAGAATATAATAAAAGTATAGAATACGTTGAAAATAATAACGATCAATGAAAGGAGAGTTCCATGAAGAAATTATCCCTGCTGTTTATTGTATTATGCATGATGCTGTCACTCAGTGCCTGCAAATCCT
This sequence comes from Erysipelotrichaceae bacterium, assembly GCA_017454765.1. Taxonomy (GTDB): domain Bacteria; phylum Bacillota_I; class Bacilli_A; order Erysipelotrichales; family Erysipelotrichaceae; genus Colivicinus. Next base: position 45,007 of record JAFTCJ010000002.1, read on the forward strand.
CTCCGAAGGAAGAGGAAGTCAAGGAAACGTTTGATGTTGCCGGCAAGACTTACTACAATACCGTAGATGAGTACGGCCACGATACCCATGCCAAGGTATGGTTCGGAAAGGACGGATCCTTTGTATTGAATGATTCATACTCAGGCGGCTATTACGACATCGACGGAACCTGGGCACTCAATGAAAACGTGCTGACGCTGACTGTTGACAAGTCGGGACAGGGTTCTTTCTCCAAGATCATCTTTGAAGTGGAGGATAACGATACCCTGAAGCTCAAGACGACGCTGGAAGGATCGAGGTCTGACGATACGTTCTCGATCAATGAAGTCAAGGGTTCTTCAGGAACATCTTCCGGAAGCGATACATCTTCTTCGGAGACAAAACCCGAGACTTCAGCCGAAAGGATCCCCTGCACCGGTCTGACTTCTTTATACAAGAACTACTGGGCATATGAGGGCGTCAAGAACTATGATCTGGAAGTCAAAGCGGAACCGGCCAACACGACAGACAAGATCACTTATAACTCAGACGATGAGAATGTCGTCAAAGTGAACGAGAACGGCATCGCGACGGCTGTCAATGCGGGTACGACCAAGATCCACATCAAGTGCGGTGACATCGAAAGGACCGTCGGTTTCGAAACAAGGAAGAAAGGTGCTGTGACGAAACTGGTTCCCGAATCAGACAAGATCGTTCTGCCGCTGGGCGGAAGAGAGCCGATCAAAGTGAAGATCGAACCGGAAAGCGCTACTGACAAGACGCTGACTTACAAGTCAAGCGATCCTTCCGTCTTTACCTTTGATGACGAGAACAGGATTCTTCCGCATCATCCGGGTGTCGGCAAGGCGACCATCACCGCTTCCAACGGCATCTCAACGACGGTGGATGTCTGTGTCGAGGGTTCCTTCTTTGTGGTAGAGATGCCTGACAATCCGACTGTCAAGGGCGGAAGCGGAGAGTATATTTACTTTGAATGTTACAAACTGAAATGCGAAAACTGGAACGTCACGAACGAAGACCTGAGACTGGCGGTCGATATCCATGTCAGCGATCTGTCGATCATCGACTACGACAACAAGGGCAGACTGATCGCAGTCGGTTCCGTCAGCAGCAACACCGATGTACAGGTCTGGTTCTCGTTTGAAGATGAAGATCTGTATCCGGAAGTCACTTCAAAGACTTATACGGTCCATGTAACGCCTTAAGTCATAAGACATACAGACAAAAGAATGAAAACAGAGAGACTGAATGTCTCTCTGTTTTTGTTTTACAGTGAATGGTTCTCCTGTTTATGAACCGGAAGAAGAGGATGAAGAGGACGATCCGGATGAAACTGAAGTGGATCTGTCTCTGATCATGTGCTGCAAAGCGACCAGTATGGCGATGACGATCTCTTCCTTGTCTTCCTGATAGATGTCGATACAGTACTTGTCGTGGATCGACAGCATCTTCTGGCAGATGACGGCAACGATCTCTTCGTTCTCGTCATAGAGTTCGAAGTTCAGACCGAGGATATTTCCCCTGAGCTGCCATCCCAGTCCTTCGATGTTGGTGATGTCTTTGATCAGATGGAAGAGTTCGTTGGAGAGTTCGAACTGCAGTCCGTCAGCCATGGTGACAAAATGTCTTTCACGTATCGTGAAGACTTTCCGTTCGATGTGTGCGACTTCTTTACCGCTTGCGTCAGTCACATCAGTCTTGTCGTGGAACGACAGGAACTTGGAATAGGAACGGTATACGATGTTTTCGTTTTCATCAGTGATCTCGATCTCGTGATGAAAGTTCAGAATCTTTGTGCTGGTGAACAGGGAACGGGAGGGTTCCCCGAATTTTTCAACGTTGTTGACATTGGCTTCTTCGCCTGCCTCGCGGTAGCGGTGATACTTGGAAAATACACCCATGATAAATCTCCTTTAATGTCATATATATGATACTTCTTTTATTGTTTAATTTGAATTTCCGTTCCGTCAAGAAGAACCCGATACTGTATAATATAAGTAAAGATAGATAAAAAACAATCAATGTCTGAGTGTCCTGCCTGAAGGCGGGAGAGAGGAGATTTTTATGAAAAAAAGAACGATATTGTTTGTGATGTTCTGCATCCTTCTGTGTCTGAGCGGCTGCACCTCTTCCAAGAAGGAAGAAGAACCGGCAGGTCCCGCCTATGACCTGGGAGGAAAGACCTACTACAACACGGTAGACAACTACGGCCATGACAATCATTCCAAGGTATGGTTCGGCAAGGACGGCTCTTTTGTCCTGAGCGATTCCTATACCGGAGGTTACTACGACATCGACGGCAGCTGGACACTCAATGAAAACGTCGTCACCCTGAACGTCGACAAGTCGGGACAGGGCTCCTATTCCAAGATTATCTTCGAAGTGGAAGATAACGATACGCTGAAACTGAAAACAACGCTGGAAGGATCGAAGTCCGATGATACGTTCTCGATCAACGAGATCAAGGGATCGAGCGTCAAACCTGCAGACAGCGGTTCCAGCGGAAGTTCCGACAGCTCAGGCAGTGGCAGCGGTTCAGGCGGCAGCGATACATCCTCTTCGGAAACAAAACCCGAGACTTCAACTGAAAGGATCCCCTGCACAGGCTTGACTTCTCTGTATAAGAACTACTGGGCATATGAGGGCGTCAAGAGCTATGACCTGGAAGTCAAGGCTGAACCGTCCAACACGACGGACAAGATCACCTACAAAGTTGATGACGAAAACGTCGTCAAGGTCAACGAGAATGGTATCGCCACGGCTGTGAATGAAGGCAAGACCCAGATCCACATCAAGTGCGGCGATATCGAAAGGACCGTCAACTTCGAAACAAGGAAGAAAGGTGCGACTGAAGGCGCCAGGACTTTTAAGGCCAACGTCAAGGATGTGGATGACAAATTCCAGCCGACCATCTATTTTGACGGTGCAGGCAATTTTGATTTCACGGAAAACACCTATGTCGGTATGGGCCATTTCAAGGGGACCTACAAGAAGAACGAGGAAGAGAACCGTTACTATCTGACCGTTACCGATGCGTCGACGATGCAGGGATTTGCGGGAGCAGATGTCAAGGAGATCGTCTTCAAGATCGTCGATGACAAGACGCTCAAACTAAAGACCGATCTGTGCATGTCATACAACAGCCTTTACTTCTATCTGCAGTAAGAGAAACGAAAGGATTTTAAAAAGGACCCTGATCAATGAACTGAACCCCAAAATTAGGACAACCTAATGGAGGGGTTTTTCTTATGAAACTAACGTATGAAGACAAATTAGAGATCTACAGATTATGGAAACTGGATGGCTGGGGAAAAAGAAGGATAGCCAGGAAATTCTGCATCA
>JAFTCJ010000003.1 GCA_017454765.1 Erysipelotrichaceae bacterium
CAGCTGTTCTCTCAGGTCGGCAAATCTTTCTTCGCTGGCGACCTCGATAGAGTAACCGCTGTTTCTCTTGGCTATCAGCCTTGCCCCGTTCTGCTTCAGTACATCTTCGATCTGAATCATCTCGCTTTTTACGGTTCTGCTACTTACAGATAGGCGGTTCGCAATTGAAAGCGACGTCTGAGGTCTGTCGGCGGAAATCAGTATCAACAGGATCATCTGTTGTCTGTTGGTCAGATTATTCAAATTCATCGCTTTTCTCCAAAATCAATTATCATCATCATATACCTGAGCTGATAAGGCGTCAAACGGTCTTTGCCAGAAACCCGGTTCCGTTTATGAAAACAGATGTATAAACTTATCTGATCAACAGTAAAAAAGTTCGCTTCCGCTCACGTTGATCGAACTTCAGATGAATATGTATCATAGCGCGTAATCCGACAGGATTGCGCGTTTTGATTTATAATCATCTTGATGATAGATCACAGGTTCCATAACGGAAGCGATGAATTCAAAAGGATCTCCTATGAAGCCAATAAGCTCTTTTATGATCCTGATCAGCCAAGGATAAAAGATATCTTATGGAATCATTATGACTGGATAGAAAAAACCTATGAGGAAGGAAGGCTCAGAGATGCGATCCTTGACAATGTTCAAAGGACGCTGTTATGTAAGACTCTCTATCTTGGCTATGATGCCTTTGACTGCACAAACTGCGACAACTGGATCTGGCTATTCAGACACTGTCACTCCAGATTCTGTAACAGCTGCGGCATAAAGTATCAGAAACAGCTTTCCGTCAAGGCGGAAGTCATGTGTATTGATGTGCCCCACAGACACGTGGTATTTACGATACCTGAAGGATACAGAGAGATATTCAGGAAAGACAGGGACTCTTTAAACATCCTGTTTGTCGCTTCAAGGAATACGATGATGAAGACCTTCAATCATTCCCTGTTCAGAAAGATGAGAAAGAAAAGAGGCGGCATCCTTTCAAATCCAAGAGACAACATCTATCTGTTTCGCAACTATAAGTATCTGAATGAATTCGCTATGATATCCACCCTTCACACCTTCGGCAGAGATCTCAAATGGAATCCCCATATCCACGCCCCTATTCCCGAGCTTGTCTATGACAATAAGAAGAAAAGGATAAAGCACATCACTCACTTTGACTTTGAATCCTTAAGGAAGACCTGGATGTATGAAGTAAACAGGCTCTTACTGGAACACTTCAATAACGATAAGATCATAAAGAAACTGATCGATGAATCCTACAGGAAACAGGATAAAGGCTTCTATGTCTACGCAAAGAAGGATCTGAATAAGGATGATGATGGATACAGTGGGATCACAAACAGTAAAAACATTCAAGGCTGTGTCAGCTATATGATGAGATATGCCTCAAGACCTGCGATGGCGCAATCACGTATCACATACTACAATAAGGACAGCGATGACATCACCTGGTACTATGAAGATCATGCGACAAATGAAAAAGTCGAAGTAAAAGAATCGGGACTTGAACTGCTTCAGAAGATGATCATCCATATCCCGGATAAAGGATTCAGGATGGTCAGATACTATGGATTCTATCATCCTAAGTATCAGGAATTACTTGATGAGATACATAAGCTTCTGGGAAAAGAAAAGAAAGTATACAGGGATAAGGAAGCCAGAAAGAAACAGCTGAAACAGAAACTTGATAAGCTGAGATTCCGCACCCAGATGGCCGATACCTACAATAAGGATATCTTCAGATGTGAATGCGGAAACACCTTCTATTATGTTTATACCTATAACCCTCTACAAGGAGTATCAAATGACAGAGAATATCGAAAAGACTGTATTGATGAAATGCGAAGCCTGCGGCTATCAAGAGGAAGTCCCCATGTCTACTCTTGAGACATTAAGGAATCTTCCTCCTGCATCTGATGAATATAAGATCCTTTGTCCATTCTGCCTACATGATATGTATGAGGCAGACTCTTACCATTTCGCAGAAACAAAACAGTAATGCCATTAATAAGATCATATATCCCATATCATCCTTTCATCATCTGAAGCTGACAGAATTTTTCGTCATGATAAACAGATCTGTGGATACATATCGGCTTCATGGCTTGTTTCACAGAACGCATTGAAATTCTTAATATATAAAAAAGACCGTTTTTGACGGTCTTTTTCTGTCCATAACATAATTTTCCACAATTCCGCCATATTCCTGATACAAAGTTTTTATATCATGAAGATGCAAGGAAAGTGAGGCCTTGCCGATACCAAGCCCCCTGCATAATTGTATCGTATATATTTATCCCCTTATAAAATAAGAAAAGCCCCGAAGGGCTTTTCTTATTTTTCTTCATTCCAGTCCGATGTTTCCGTTTCGTCTTCCTTGTGATCTTTGAGTGCTTCCTCGATCAGTTTCATCATCTCCCAGACCGAGCGGAAATACAGGGTCTTGTCTTCCTCGACCCAGGTGATGCGTCCCTGCCAGCTGCTGTTCTGGCGGTGCTGAACGCGGATGATAAAAGTACCCAGATCCCCGTGCATATCCAGCATCTCTTCATCTTCCAAAACTCTTGTCATCTCTTCTTCCATCGGTATTTCCTTTCTTTCGACAAAATGTCTCTCGTTGTTCCCGGGAGACGGGAATCTTAATGCATCATAGAGGTCCTCCATCCGCTCCAGCATCTCTGTTCCGTTTTCAAACAGGACAGGATCTTTTCTGAAGTGATGATAGATCCTTCCTTTCCAGACGTTTGTATAACGGTCGATACACAATACGACCGCATTGGGTATTCCCAGATATTTCTGACTCATAATTCACCTACCACAGCGGACTGACATAGTACTTCACACTGATCCGCTGTCTGTTGATCATGAATTTCTCGTTGATCCTCTTCTCGATAATCTCACAGTTTTCCATGGTCGTGTTCATCAGCAGTACCAGGTACTGGCCCTTGTTATATTTGTTCATGATATCCGAACGACGGATGGTCGTCCGTATCGCTTCTTCCAGACGGGGCGATAATTCTTCCAGTTTTTCGCCCTTGTTTAAGATGTTGCCCTTGGTGTCGACGATCGTACACAGCATCAGATAGATCATCTGCCCGCTACGTTCGGCGATACGGCTGATCGCCTGATAGATGCCTAAGAAGACCGGGTAGGAGCATATGTATCCGCCCCTTGCTTCCTCATCTTCTTTCAAATGATCCTGTATCTCCTTAAGTGAGGCGGAGGAGTGTTCGAACTGTTCACCGAGCCTGGTCACCAGATCGAACATCTTGTTGGAAGGCTTGATACCCTGTTCGTAGAGGTAAAGCTCGATCGTGTCATCGAAGAGCTGATAAGCCTTTTCCGTCTTTCCCGAAGCGATGTAGGCATCCATCGTCAGAGTCTCCCAGTCGGAGAAGGGCTGTATCTGGCTGGCATATAAACCCAGTTTTTCCAGCTGTTCATATCTTCCCTGTTCTTTCAGAAGCAGGGAAAGCTTCTCCGCCGTTTCCGTAAACAGTTTTCTTAAACGCCAGTTCTCCTTTGTGATCCAGGGCAGACCGATCTGTTTCTCCAGGAAATCGCCCTGATAGATATGGATGGAATCCTGCAGGATATCGATCTTTTCTTCTTCGTCTTCACACCGATCCGCTTCAGCGATCAGGCGTTCAAATTCCTTGGAATCATCGACGATCCTTATCTGATCATCCAGTAATATCTTCCCTCTTTCTGAACGAAGTAATTGACACGGGGCAGACCGAAGGACTGCAGTCTCTTCCTGGCGTTGTACATGATGGAATGGATGGCGTGGTTGGGATCGATCAGATCGCGTCCTGAAAACAGCGCATTCAGCAATGTGTTCTTGCCGACGCCTTCCTGAGTGAAGTGCGTCATCAGCTGCATCAGATGATTGAACTGACTTTCGCTGTTCTTGGCCTTATCGGTGATGATCTTTCCGTGATAAGACATGGAAAAAGATCCGAAAAAGCTTACCATCAGTGCTTCATTTGAATTCCTGTTTCCGCTCATCCTTCCTCTGTTTCTATTCTATCTCAATTTGGCACATCTTCATGGATGTGATGGCCGCAGCATGCGTTTCGGGCGTGACACCGGCGCAGCAGTTTTCCTTTACAGAGACTCTGATCTCCGGGAAGGCTGCTTTCACCATCAGGGCATTGGAGATGACACAGATATCCGTGCACAGACCCAGCAGTGTAATGGTCTCGATCTTTTCCTGATCATCCAATTCCTTGAGAGCCAGGATCATATTTTCCGAACCGAAAGTCGGCTTGTTGATGACAAGACAGTTTCCTGCTGCTTCAGCGGCCTCTGCCACTTCCTTTCTGATCTGCCAGCCCTCTGTACCCTCGATACAGTGTACGACCGGAAGATGTTTTCCTTCGTTGCTTTCAAGATAATTGTCGTGGTGGGTGTCTCTGGTGCAGATCACAAAGTCATAATCCTTTCCGATCTCTTTCACGACGTTGTCCACGATCGCGACCGCTTCCTTCGTGCCTAAAGAACCGTCAATGAAATCGTTCTGCATATCGACGACGATCAGTATGTTTTTCATAAGTTTCTCCTTTAAAATACGAAATTGCCGTTTCTGAAGACCGGAACGACTGTTCCGTCTTCCTTGATTCCGTCTATGTTCATCTGCCTGGTACCGAACATGAAGTCTTCATGCTGCATCGAATCGTTGGCACCGTGCTGTTTCAGTTCTTCCTTACTCATATCGATGCCGCCCTTGAGGTTTTCCGGATAAGGTCTGCCTAAAGCCAGATGGCAGGCGGCATTTTCATCATATAAGGTGTTGAAGAAAAGGATACCTGACTTGGAAACAGGCGAATCATACGGCACCAGTGCCACTTCACCCAGATAGGAGGAACCCTCATCGAATTCCAGCAGCTTCTGCAGGGCTTCTTTTTCCTTCTTTGCGTCATAGTCGACGACCTTGCCGTTCTCAAAACGGAACCAGAAGTCCTCGATGACCTTGCCGTTGTAGCTTAAAGGCTTGGAGGCATAAACGATACCGTTGACAGAGTCCTTCAAAGGCATGCAGAAACATTCCTCAGTCGGCATGTTGGGATCGAAGAAGACGCCCTTGGGTGTGTAACATCCGCCGCCGACCCAGATGTGATCCTTCACGAGGCCTACCGTGAGATCCGTTCCCAGTTCACTGGTGAAATGCAGTTCCTTGAAATTATATTCATTGAGCTTCTGGGCGTGTTCCAGCATCTCCCTGTCATGGTCTTCCCATTCCTTGATCGGATCGTTGTCTTCGCTCACTCTGGTGACTGCAAAGATCGCGTCGCCGAGTTTTTCAAAGGCTTCCTCTTCGGGAAGATCGGGGAACACCACTTTCGCCCATTCCACGGACGGAATGCCGAAGATGCACCACTGTCCGATATTGTTCATCGTATAGGACATCAGATCAGCCATCTTGGAATAATAAGCCATGTTGGCGATATTGATCTTTTCACCGTCCACATCGGCCATCGATCCCGGTTTCTCGGAAGCGATCGAAATATAACAGGCACCTTTGTCCTGATGATACTTCGTCTTGTCGTATTGCCACTGCGGGATCTCTGAGAGCGTTTCGTTGCTCATGTAACGGTAACCGAGTTTGGTCAGTTCGGTGTCTCTCCAGTCAACACTGACATATTCCGCTTCCGCTTCATAGGCATAATAGGCGACCTGCCTGACAAAAGCCGCATCCCTGACGGACGCATTGATCAGAACGGGCTGTCCCTTCTGTACGTTGACTCCTTTTCTGACGACCAGTTTCGCCAGTTTGTCATACATGTTTTTACTTACCATAAGCGCCTCCCTTTTCCTGTTTCATTATAACATTGCCGCTTCATAGTCCTGTTTTGAATCATACCGTTTTTTCAAAAGTCTTTGATCTGACTGTTTCTGTTTCCTGCTATAATCAAATCAGAAGGAGAAGTTTACAATGAATCAATATACAGAAAAGGTTTTTAATTCCATCGATCAGAATCCGGAACTGCTCAATCAGTTTCTGAATGCACAGAATGAACCGATGACCCGCGGCGGCGCAGTCAATAATCCTGTCTACAATATCGTAGGCCCCAACGCATCTGTCGAAGATGTCAGCCAGGTTACACAGGATCTGGCCAACAACCCCGCTGTTCAGCTTTATCTGGCATCATCGGGATCCCTCGATGCCAAGGATCTGCTGGACTATGTCGGCGGCGTCAGAGGCACAAGAGCCAACAACAACGCAGCTGTCAGAGCACTGTTTGACGGCAGACTGGATCTCAAGGACATCATGCTGATCATCATCCTGCTGAAGCTGTTCAAGAGAAAGAACTCCAACACCTACAATAACTCCGCCATCGGACTGCTGGGAACTCTGCTGGGTCTCAACTCCGGCAGTACCGGTTCCATCCTGCAGTCACTGCTGGGCGGAAATACCAGCAGCGGTCTGTTCGGCAGCGGCTATTCCAACGGAAATCTCTTCAACTCTTCCTACAACTACAACAGCGGATTAGGCAACTTCCTGGGCCTCAACACCAACAACAACGGCTTACACAACCTGATCAACTTCGTCAACGGAAACTACAACAACAACTCTCAGTACGGACAGCTGTTCAACATCCTGTCCCAGGCAGCCGGTCTGGCAGTCAACAACTCCGGAACCGTCTCCGCAAGCGGACTGTTCTCAGTACTCAATCAGCTGCTGAAATAAGCAGAACATCATTCACACAAAAAGAGGCCGATCCGTTCGACCTCTTTCTTTCGATTCATACAGAAATGCCGGGCTGTATCTATGCTTCGGCTTTTTTCTTTCTCAGTCCGATCTCCTCGTGTCTGATGATCCTCTGGATGTTGATCCTATGCTTGTAGAACATGAGCGCTGCCAGGATCAGCAGGATGACGATGATGTAGATCGAGGCATGCAGGAAGAAATAATAAGCCGGCGTGACGACAACTGTGGAAAGTGTCGCCAGGGCGATGTAGTTGCTGATGAGTGTGATCAGTACACCCAGCACAGCCAAGGCCAGAGCCAGTCTCCAGTTGACAGCCAGGATCATTCCGAAATAGGAGGCATAGCCCTTGCCGCCCTTGAACTTCATGTAGAACGGGAAGATATGGCCGACGACAGCCATGGCGCCTGCCAGGAAAGGAACGACCTGATTGTCCGGGAAAAGCCTGCTGCAGATATAGACAGCCGCAGCAGATTTGAGGATATCAGTCAGCGCCGTCAGTATTCCGTATTTCCATCCCAAAGCGATCTTGATGTTGCTGGCACCGGCATTGCCGCTTCCGGTATCTCTGATATCAAAACCCTTTGCCTTGGAAATGAAATAAGCTGTATTGAAACAGCCCAGCGCATATCCGATCAGTATTGTCAGAAGATATTCTTTCATACTCTTATCATAGAACAATACAATGCTGTTTTCTACAGATCCATGGTCAGATCGATGTGTGTCGCATCAAATCCGTTTTCCATATAGAAACGATGGGAACCTGTACGCCAATTCGATGAAGAAAGCTCGATCCTTTTGCATCCTTCGTTTCTTGCTGTTTCGATCGCTTTCTGTAAAAGCTGCTTTCCGATACCTCTGTTTCGCTTCGTTTCAGAGACGACCAGCTCCATGATCTCACACACCTTCCCGACATGATGAAGCTGTTTTTCGATACGCATATTGATGGCCCCTTCAATCGTCTTGTCTTCTTCATAAACAAAACAAATATACCTGTCATCCGATGACTGCACGTCAAACGTATCATCAAAACCCTGTCTGTCCAGGACGGTGTTTTCCAGAGCGCATATCAGCGCATATATCTCATCCTTGTCTGTGATCTGTGATCTTCTTATCATGATGTCCGGTTTTTATCTGTATCCCTCAAACGCTTCAGCTGTTTCTTCATCATCAATCATTTCACCTGGCTCATCACAAGTCAATATGACAGACGCTGTTTTGTGTATACAAAAAGACCATTCCGATCCGGTATGGTCTTTGTTTATGATTATCCTAACGGTATCTCTACAACCTCTGCCATCTTGGTAAGACAGCTTTCGATCTGCACCGAGATCTCTTTGGCCAGACGCTGGCTGATCTCCTGGTTCTTCTCCTGTTCCAGCTTCTCATAGAGATTGTCCTTGACCTGTTTGGAGATATAATCCATCCTGGCCTTCAGATAGCTCTTGGGAATGACTTTTCTGACCGGATTGGGGATGTTGGAATTCAGCAGCACTTCCTGCATCTTGTCCTTGCCCAAAGCCAGTATCAGCAGCGATATGACGGCTCCGGCAATGATGCCGGGCAGACCGTTGGCGATCAGAGCGACACCGCCGCCTCCGCACAGCAGTCCGACGACGATGGAGATCGTCGCATCGATCAGCCAGGTGATCTCGTTGACCGCAAAGACGTTCCTTGCTTCGACGTTGATCTCGATATCGCTCATGGAAAGGAAGGAATTCAGAGACAGGGAAGAATACGGCACATTGTGTCTGACACAGATCGGCATCGTGTGTTCTTCCAGTTCGTAGGATACACTCTTGAGCCATTTGGCGACCGGCTTCATCAGCAGGGTCCTGGCCTCAGAAGTATGGAGCCAGGTATCGATCTCTGCCTGCATCTGCGGATCGATATCCGAGAGTTTCTCGATATCACCGTTTCTCCATTTTTCAGAGATCGGCAGAGCGACATGTTCCAGAATGGGTTCGACCATCGTCTCCACCGCATCATGATAAAGTTCACTGATGTGTTTTTCGACGATCTGCTCGACCGTGCTGGAATCGATCAGGGCGCTGACTTCTTCCTTGAAGCCTTTCAGCTCATCATCGATCTTTCCGCACCATGCCAGACCCGAAGCGACTGAGAATTCCGGTTCCGCGCAAGTGATGACCACCGCGTCTTCGAATACTTCACGGCACCAGTTTCTGATGACAGACATTTTGGATACGCCGCCGGTCAGAAAGATCAGTTCCGGCTGCTTTTCCTTGATAGATGATTTTGCCTGGATCAGGCTTTCGATGAATACTTCTTTGAACGATTTGTTCTCAAGTCTTTCGACTTTCTGATTCAGCAGCTTGTCGGCGATCTCAGGGTCGATCTTTAATACAAGCTTCACCGGAAGCAGTCCCTGACGGATCGATACGGACTGGCTGCATTCGTTCCTGCTCCAGTATTCCTCATCGGAGAAATACTTTTCTTTCAGTCTTCTTGCCGCGAAATCACAGTAGCTCTTCCACGGTTCGCTTTCTTCAAAGATCTTGCGGATCTTGGCTTCGTTGGGAGATACCTTCACGGATTCTTCCAGCAGGATCTCATCCATGACGCCGCCGCCCAGGAAGACTTCTCCGCCCGTTTTGAGCTCGACTTCCTTGCCGCCCATGATATAGGCGAAGTCGGTCGTGGAAGAACCGATGTCAACGACCAGTACCGGTCTGTTGAGGATGTCGTATCCGACCTGCAGATGCTTGGACTGACATGCCGAGACCAGCGCAGCTCTTGATTCGGAGATGATCTTCACAGGCGGATATCCTGCTTTTTCAAAGATGCTGCGGTATTCTTCTCTGGCGACTTTGTCCCAGCCTGCCGGACAGCCGATATAGAAACAGGAATCATCCGACTTGATCAGATCGCCGTTGAGATACAATTCTCCCAGAACGCCCGAGGCAAAGCTCTTCACGTCCTTGGAAGTTTCGGGATCTGTCAGGAAACGGCTTTTGAAACGTTCTTTTCTTTTTGTCGCATCCGGAGCGTAGCAGGCTCCTTCACCGATCAGCAGTTTGCCGTCTCTTAATAAGGCATAAGCCGTAATAAAACTCTTTGCCTCATTGATCCTGAGCACTTCCGGAGATGTGTCTTTATTTTTATCAAACCTGGTGACTGCGCTTTCGGCATCACCCAGATCAAAACCGTAATAGCGATCCATCGTTAATCTCCTGCCGCAAGCCCTTTGCGTAATACGCTTCCGGCCATCACCAGAGCAGGCCTGATCGTCCCTGCACTTTCAGAAGGCATCAGTTCAAAATAATCCCTGTTCTCACCGTCATAATCGATCACTTCGATATTCTTGCGGTGCAGATAGAATTTCAGTTCGGAGATGATCTGTCTGCTGTGTTCGCTGTCGGCTTCGCCGTACGCGGATTCCAGCAGATCCGAAAGAAGCTGGATATCTTCTTTCTTCATATTCTCCTTTTCCTCGATCAGAGCTTTCTTGCTTTCGATCGCTTCCTCGTTCCTCACCTGTTCCAGGATCCTGTCCATCGTCAGCACGCTGTTGAGAAGGATGTGATAGCTCTTCTCTCCGTCAGGTATGGTCTCGGCATATAATTCCTGTCTGTTTTCTTCTTTCTTCTTCGCGGAAAAAATACCGGAAAGGAAAAGGAAGAAAGCCGCAGCTGCCGCAGCACCCAGGCCGATGATCATCTCATCGGTGGGAGGAATGGAATCGGTGAAGTAGATCAGTCCGCCGCCTGCCGCTGCCAGACCGAGTATGCCCAGCAGGAAGAAAATAAAGAACCAGACCGATTTCTTCGGCTTGCTGATACCTGGACGGTACTGCGACTTCGACCAGATGACTGATTCGCCGTCACAGTCCAGAAAACCGGCAGAAGCAGTCAGTGCTTCCACCAGATATACAGCGGTGGATTTGATACGCTCGCTTTCTTCTTCCTCGTTGTATGCGGAAAGGATACGGCCAAGCTGTTCTTCAACCGTTCTGACCGATTCAGCCGATGACTTGGCTGCTGCCATATTATGTAAAAAACGTTCTCTGTCTTTTTCAAGAAGCGCCTGCATTGTTGCCATTTCGTGCTCCTCCTGTCAATTGAATTCTAGCACAAAAACAGCTGAAAAACGTTTCCAAAGGATGATAAGCAATGTCTGATACATCTTGGATTCTCATGCCGCAGAAGGTGAGATATAATTAAGAAAATCAGGTCCATCTTATGAAATCAACAAAACCAGCAAGCAAAAGCAGCGAAGACAGAAACAAAAACGTCAGGCTTGTGAAAATCGACACGGACAACTTTGATGCCATGACTCATCTTTCGGTAGATGATACGCAGAAAGGCTTTCTTGTGGAAAATATCTACAGTCTGGCGGAAGCTTATGCGACCCTTGCGGAAGGAAGGTTCGTTCAATGCTTCGGGATCTATGACAAAGAGATACCGGTCGGCTTTCTGATGATCGGCTATGACTATACCAGCTGCTGCAGAGGAGAGGTACCGGATTTTATCAGAAACAGTTATAACATCTGGCGCCTGATGATCGATAAAAACTTCCAGAACAGAGGTTATGGCAGAGAAGCAGTCAGGCTTGCTCTTGAATATATCCGGACATTCCCCTGCGGAAAAGCAGAATACTGCTGGCTTTCCTACGAACCGGAAAACGAGGCAGCAAAACAGCTGTATCGTTCCTTCGGTTTTGAGGAAAGACCCGAGTGGTACTTGGAAGGCTGTGAAATGCCGGCTGTACTGAAATTATGATTCCGACAGATCAGACAAAATAAAGCGGCCGTTGTTATAACAGTCGCTTTTTTGTTATATGGCGGAGACGGTGGGATTCGAACCCACGGACCGCTTTTGGCGATCAAACGATTTCGAGTCGTTCTCGTTATGACCACTTCGATACATCTCCGTATGTCTTCTTCTATTATAATTGAAATTCTTATATTTACATACAGAGATATTGAATTATAACTACTCCCAGTTCAGCTTCAGTTTTCTTTTCTTGTCGGTACAGTCTTTCAAATAAAGATTGATAAGTGTCTGGTATGGTATTCCGTTTTCTCTGGAGAGGTCTTTGAAATACTCAATGACAGAAGGATCGATTTTGATCGTAATCTGTTTTTTCAATTCTTTTGAATAAGGATTCTTTCTTGGATTAAGTTTTTTAATGTCGTATTCTTCTCTCATATAATTACCAGCCTTTCTGAAAATCTATATAATCTTTTTCTTCTGCTTTTGTAGCTTTTCTTGCGGAAATGATTCTTATGATTTTTCCCTTCTTTCGATAGCAATGACATACCAGCAACAAGTTGGCTTTGGAAGACATTCCGATAATGAGAAATCTTTCTTCATTATCAGAATGATCCGGATCATCGAACAAAACTGCTTTATCATCATAGAACACAGATGACGCTTCATCAAACGATATCTTGTGTTTTTTGTAATTAATATCGTTTTTATCGGGATCCCATATAAAAACAAACATTTGATCCTCCATAATTATTTTATATTTATTTTATATTTACTATCAAGCGTTTTGATACATTACATCGAATCAATTGGGTTATGGTATTTTGAGTTGCGTTTTTAAATACATTTTCTACCTCCGTATCTTTATTCGCAGGAAAAATCAGATTTCCTACTTATTTCTCTCTCTTTTTCTCAGAAAAACACAGTTTTCTATTGCCACGGTAATTTTCTGTATATGTTATAATCACCACAAGGAAGGTATATCCATTATGTCAAAGCAACTCACAATCGAAGATTTACTGAAATTCAGATTCATTGAGAATCTTTCTTTTGATCCCTCAGGAAACAGATATGCCTATCAGGTGGCCGAGATTGATAAAAAGAAAGACACTTATTTCCGTACTGTTTATGTCAACAAGAAAGCATATAAATCAGACAAAAGCACATCGATCCTTGCCTGGTATGACGATGATCATCTGATCATATCCGAAGAAAACAAAAACAAGAATCTTGTTTTCAACAAGTACCTGCTTCTGGATCTGGCAGACGGGAAACGCAGGACCCTGTTCCAGACTCCGTTAGGTATTACTTCTTTGAAAGTTGTCGATCCCAATACCTTTGTTTTTTCTGCCGGCATCGACGCGAACGATCCCGACACTTATCAGCTGAACAAAGAAAAACTGGAACAGAAGAAAAAACAGCTGAAAAAAGAAGCTGATTATGAGGTGCTGGATGAGATCCCTTACTGGTTCAACGGTGTCGGTTTCAAAAACAAGAAACGCAATGCGCTCTTTATCTGTCAATTGAAGCCGTTCTCGATCAAAAGGATCACAGAACCGTTCTTCAATGTTTCCGATGCGGAAGTCAAAGACCGAAAGGTCTGCTATAACGGCAGTTCCTATACCAGGCGCATGCCCCTGTTCGAGCAGGTCTATGTCTATGACATCGATACCGGCAAGAGTGAATGTTTATACGGGAAACAGGATCATGCCTTCTCCGGTCTTTTCTTCATGAAAGACCAACTCCATGTCCTGGCGACCGATGGAAAAAAATACGGCATGAACGAAACTGCAAAGTTCCATCTTCTGGAAGACGGAAAATTGAAGGCACTTCCTTCATACGACCGTACTCTGTATGAATCGGCGGCTGTCGATACCGCGCTGGGCGGAGGCAAGGGAAGAGTCAATCAGAACGATATTCTTTATACGCTTGCTTCAGAGACCGATCATATCGAACTCTGGAAGATCGATCACGAGATGAGGAAACAGAAACTGGTCTCCATGCCTCTGATCTCTTTCTTCGATGTCGGCAGGGATCAGATCGTCTTCTGCGGCAGCGACGACAGATCACTTCTGGAACTGTATTCCTATTCCTTTAAAAACAGAAAGGTCACTAAGATATCTTCCTTCAATACAAACGCATTGAAAGACAGATATATCGCACTCCCGAAAGAACTGAAATATGTATCTGACGGCATGGAACTCAACGGCTGGGTATTGCTTCCGAAAGACTTTGACAGAAAGAAGAAATATCCGGCAGTGCTGGATATCCACGGCGGGCCCAGAGCCATCTATACGAAAGCCTTCTTCCACGAGATGCAGGTATGGGCGAACAGAGGCTATTTCGTCCTGTTCACCAACATCAAAGGATCTGACGGCAGAGGAGATGAGTTTGCGGATTTAAGAGGAAAATACGGTTATGACGATTACCGGAATCTGATGGATTTCACTGATGCGGTACTGAAGAAATATCCCAACATCGATGAGACGAAGCTGTGTGAGACCGGCGGTTCCTACGGCGGCTTCATGTCCAACTGGATCATCGGACATACCGACCGTTTCTGCTGCGTTGCATCGCAAAGAAGCATCGCCAACTGGCCCGGCTTCACCTACATGAGTGATATCGGTTATTACTTCTCCGGCGATCAGTGCGGTACCGACAGACCGATCAGGGATGCAAAGAAGATGTGGGAACACTCTCCGCTGAAATACGTCGACAATGCAAAGACTCCGACGCTGTTCATCCACTCTGACCAGGACTACCGCTGTCCGATGAACGAAGGTATGCAGATGATGCAGGCACTGGCTGACAGGGATGTCGAAACGAGACTGGTCCTCTTCCACGGCGAGAATCACGAACTTTCGCGTTCCGGCAAACCTTCCCACAGGATACGCCGTCTGAAAGAAATAACAGACTGGTTTGATCAGCACACAAAATAAGAATAAGGGTCCCGTGAAGTGTACCCCAAATAGTGTACACAATTAAAAAGGACTCTGGATAAAGAAGAAGGACGTCAGTCCTTCTTCTTTCTGTTTCTGATCCTTTCGGTAGAATAGAACTCGATCCAGTCCTCCACTTGAGAAATGTAGTCG
>JAFTCJ010000004.1 GCA_017454765.1 Erysipelotrichaceae bacterium
AGGCAATAGAAGATTATATCTATTACTACAACAATGATAGAATTAAAAGCAGATTAAAAGGCCTGACTCCTGCAGAATACAGGAATCAAGCCTTAACGAGTTCTTAGAACTTAACGTGTCCAAATAATGGGGGTCAGTTCACAAGTGATCAGGGTTCTTTTTTGTTGTTTATTTTCCGATGACGAGAATCAGGAAGCCGCCGTTGCCAATCGATTTTTCATCAACGATCTTCAGGCTGTTCTTCCGGATCAGTTTTTTCCATGTACCCTCGCTTCTGAGGATCTCATTTCCTTTCAGGGCATTAGATACGACCTTGATCGTCGGAACCATGAAGATGTATCTGTCAGCTTTCTGAAGACCTTCCGCAAGGACTTTGGAAAGCTTTTCTTCCTCATAGGATTCCAATTCCTGATAAGAGAAGACCGTATCGAAGTAACGGTCGGGATAAGGAAGCTTTGACAGTTCGCCCTGAGCGTATATGACTTCCGTCTTGTTCTGTTCGTTTACGGCAATGGCCAGATCATACATGTCGGGATCGTTTTCCAGGCAATAGGTGTCATATCCTTTCTGGTTTAGTATCACAGATAATGCGGAGGTTGTTGGGCCTGTTTCCAGGATCTTTCCTTTTTCAGGCGTGTGTTTCATGATCATTTCCAGCAGTTCTTTCTTTTCTGCCGCTTCTTTCTGAACAAAGGCGCAGTAATCGGTGTAGTCATTGAACAGGGAGCTGTAGTAGGCAGGCGTGATCATCGATTTGTTTAAGCCGAGCCTTCTGCGCAGTTCAAAGAGCCAGCCGTGATTCTTAAGAGGAACGTTTCCGTCTTTGTATACTGTTTCCCTGGGAATGAAGAAGTCTTTTGATATGTCTTCTGCTTTTTCAAACAGCAGCATCCCCTGCAGATGATCCATCTCGTGCTGGACGACGCAGGATTGATCTCCTTTCAGAGCGATCGTCTGTTTCTTTCCGTTTTCATCTTCATAGCCGATCACGACATCATCATTGTATCTGACCAGAGCCCGGTAATCGTCGACGGAGAAGCAGCCGATGCGGAAAAGTCTTTCTTTTCCGTTTTCTTCCAGGACTTCTGGATTGCAGAAAATGTATCTTTTATCTTTTAAAGTAACGGCACTGACGGCCAGGTCATAGTCGATCTGGTTGGCGGAAAGACCGATAGCGCCGCGTCTGTTTCCCTGTTTTGCGATGATGTCGTCGAGCGTATCGTTGAGGTCTTTAATGCAGTCGAGAGTTTCTTTTGCTTTGAAGTCGCTTACGGTCTTGAGTTTCTTATGCAGTATCTCGTTGTTGTCTTTTCTGTTGATGTCATAGATGACGATTTCTCTGATCATGATATTTTCCTTCTTCTTCCTTCGTCAGTATAGCACAAGAGTCATTCATAAGTGATACAATGAAAGCGCAAGAGAAAGGAAGCTATAGAGTATATGAAAATTGCAGTAATCGGCAGCGGCGGAAGAGAGCACGCCATCATCAAAAAAATCAAGGAAAACCCGAATGTGGAAGTGATTTATGCTTTACCGGGCAACGGAGGCATCGCAGCAGATGCGACCTGCGTCAATATCGGTGCCAAGGATCTGGACAAGATCGTAGAGTTCTGTGTGGAAAACAAGATCGATTATGTGGTCGTTGCACCGGATGATCCTCTGGTACTGGGTCTGGTGGACCGCCTGGAAGAAGTCAATATCCCGGCCTTCGGTCCCAGGGGCAACGCAGCCATTATCGAGGGAAGCAAGGTCTTCTCCAAGAACCTGATGAAGAAATACAATATTCCGACAGCGGCTTATGAGACGTTCGACGATGCGGAAAAAGCACTGGAATATGTAAAGACCTGTCCGATCCCGACCGTCGTCAAGGCAGATGGTCTGGCTCTGGGCAAGGGCGTCATTATCGCCATGACAAGGGAAGAGGCGGCTGATGCGGTCAGAAGCATCATGCTGGACAAGCAGTTCGGTGCCAGCGGAAACCAGATCGTCATCGAGGAGTTCATGGAAGGTCCGGAAGTGACCGTCCTGTCCTTCACCGACGGCAAGGTCGTCAAGCCGATGGTCTCATCCATGGACCACAAGAGAGCTCATGACTTTGATGAAGGTCTCAATACCGGCGGCATGGGCACGATCGCACCGAATCCTTACTATACCAAAGAGATCGCCGATACCTGCATGGAAAAGATCTTCCTGCCGACGATCGCAGCGCTGAATGCGGAAGGAAGAACATTTAAAGGATGTCTCTACTTCGGACTGATGCTGACGAAAGACGGACCGAAGGTCGTCGAATACAACAGCCGTTTCGGTGATCCGGAGACGCAGGTCGTACTGCCTCTGCTGGACAGCGATCTGCTGACGATCATGCAGGCAACGACATACGGAACCCTTGAAGAGACCGAAGTGAAGTTCAAGGACAGCTATGCAGCCTGTGTCATCATGGCATCAGACGGTTATCCTGAGCACTACGAAAAGGGTTATGAGATCGCTATTCCGGAAGAAGTATCAAATATGGTATTTGTCGCCGGAGCGAAACTGGAAGACGGCAGGCTGCTGACTAACGGCGGCAGAGTCCTTGGCTGTTCCGGTATCGGCAAGAGCCTGGAAGAAGCCATCGCCAATGCCTACAGGGTCGTTGATAAAGTTCATTTCGATAATCAGTATTACCGTCATGACATCGGCCAGAGGGCTCTGAAAGCAAAAGAAAGTCTGTAAAAAAAGAAAGGGCAGGAATCAAGATTCCTGCCCGTTTTCAACTTTATTCTTTTCAGCTTCTTTCTGCTGCCGTCTGATCTCTTCCTGATATTCCATATCGGCCCAGAGATCGGTCTTTTCTTTTTTGCCTCTGTTCATGAGGATGATCGCGGCCAGGATTATCAGCAGAATGATCGATGATCCGATGCTTCCTTCCACACCGAAGTTGACGTTGTAGAACAGACCGTCACGGGCGGAAGCCGCTTCCAGATTGAAGAGAGAGTATGCGGAAACAAGGCCGCTGTTGGGCAGACCGAAGATGATGCTCTGGCTGTAGTTCCAGCCGGCATGGAAAGCGGATGCCATCCAGAAAGAATCATAATAGTATATCAGCAGAGAAAAGATCACGCCGATCAGAAAGATCTGTGATGCGGCTATCAGTGTAAAGCCGGGATTGAAGGCATGCATCAGGGCAAAGACCACACCGTTGCCGATGATAGCGATCAGGGGATGTCTGTATCTTCTGCGCAGTTTCTGATAGGCGTAGACACGCATGATCAGCTCTTCGGAACTTGACTGGCAGAACACCGCGATAAAGAAGGCAAGCAGCAGGATGAAATCAAAGCCGAAGAAAGAGAGTTTGATGTCTCCCGATAGCCAGGAGAAGAGGATGCAGATCCCGTTGGTCCCGAGACCGAGCAGCAGACCGATGCCGAGGTTTTTGAAATCGTTGCCTCCTTTTTTGTAGGCAAGACTCTTGAACATCGGATGGTTTTTCCTGAAAATGGCTATGAACAAGAGGCCGGCGATCCAGGCACCGATCGTGTTAAGATAACGGCCGAGAAAATCTGCAGCACCTTCATTGCCGGCAAGCTTTTCCAGGAAGGGCGTCAGACAGTTAATAATAAGCTGTCCCGGAAAAGCTCCCAGGATCGATACGACAAAACACAGTATGGCTGTGAAGACCAGGATATCGCTGATTCTTCCCGAAGCACGGATAACTTTTCTATAAAATTCTTTCATATGGTTTTCTCCCTTGATTCATTATATCGTGAATGACTGACGGTCTTTGTATCTGTTTCGTATCACGGCCATGATATGACTGCAGGTGCCGTTGTCATGATAATAGTCACAGGTACAGTGATATCCGTAACAGTTTTCTGTGATCGTTCTGATTCCGTGAGTGGAATTCAGTATGATCCTGCCGCCTTCGTAATGAAACCGTTCAGGCTGCCTGGCATATGTTTCAGATAATCTGAGCTTGGATAAATAAAGTTCATCATCTTCATTGAGTTCTTCCGCCAGGACAAAGGGCATCCCGTTCCTGTTTTTCTCTGTCAGGATATGCAGGTGATCGCGGTATTTCTGTTTCAGGGAAGCGGTGAAATCATTATCGATTTCACAGATCGCAGCAGCGATCTTTCTGTTTTCTTCCGACAGCCTGATCAGCAACTGCTCAAACCGTTTTGAATACAGCTGCATGGAAGCGATCTCGTCGATGATGAGGAATTCCTTTGTCTGATCATTCAGTTCATTCAAGGCGATCTCTTCAAACGTTTTAATATCTACACCGAATTCTTCCACGGCATATTCCTTTGGGAAATCAACATGCGCAAAGACAAAATCCCTGCCTGAAAGGGTGCGTGTCCTGAAACCGCTTCTCTGACCGTTTTCAAGGATCTCTTCCGTGTAAAAACCGCCGCATCTTTGTTTTCCCAGCAGATCGATCAGTGTTTTGATACAGGTGGATTTTCCGGTATTGGGCTTTCCTGTCAGCAGAATCATGATTCTATTATAAAACAGAATAAAACAGATCCTCTTGTCGTTGTATTGTGAAAATTGTGTGATAAAATTAAGGTACAAGAAAGGTCTTTTTCTATCGGAAAAACGGCCGATCACCGGATCAAAAGGATACATGAGTGTCCTCCTGACAGTTTAAGCCTTTGTGTCAGGAAACGCTCATTGATCACTGACATCATCTGATGAACGTGATGGTCAGCATGGAGAAGCAGAAACTTGTCATCTGCGGATCCTGTCTGAGATAATTCTTCTTCCGGCAGGGCATGAAAGCGCTAACAGCACTCATGTCTGCATCAAAGGCTCAATTTAAGAAAGGAAAAAGAGAATAAGCGTCATGACAAGAGGCGTTTATGATCTAAAGGAGAAAATGAAGAAATTTTTAACCTTATTACTCGCTATCCTGATGGTTCTGACTCTCGCTGGCTGTGGCCAGAAAGAAGAACCCGCTCCGGAAGAGCCCGAAGTAACTGATCTGACCGGCAAACCTCTCAGAATCTTACAGTTCGTCTCACAGACTCTGGGCAGCTTATCCTGCGAAGACCTCGTTTACGAAGGTATTCAGAAGTTCTGTGCAGAAACAGGTTCTACAGTCGACACATTCGAGCTGAACTATGATGACACTCACACAGCTTCTTCACTGGCTGAACTGTGCTCATCAGGCAAGTACGATGTAGTCGTTACCGGTTACTGGTCAATCGAAGAGTATGTTGAGCAGGCTGCTCAGGACTTCCCTGACATCAAGTTCATGGTCTTCGACTGCACAATCGATTTCGATTCTTATCCTGAAATCAAGAACAACGTTTCATCTTACCTCTGCAAGCAGAACACTCTGGCTTTCGCAGCCGGTGCTTTAGGTGCATTGATGACTGAATCTGATCTTGAACTGGCTAATGAAGACAAGGTTATCGGTTTCGTTGGCGGTGGTATGATCACTGCTATCGATGACTTCCTCATCGGCTACATTCAGGGTGCTCACTACATTGATCCGGAAGTCAAGGTTCTGTATTCCTATGTAGGTAACTGGGAAGACTCAGGCAAGGCTCACGACTTAGCTCATGACCAGTATGTCAACGGTGCAGACGTAAGCTTCGGTGTTTGTGCTCCGGCTTCATTCGGTGTATGTCAGGCTGCTTATGAAGATAAGAGATATGCATTCGGTGTTGATACTGACCACTCCGGCCAGCTGGCAATCAGCCATCCGGAACAGGCAGAATACACTGTTTCTTCAGCTGTCAAACAGTTCGGTTACGCTATCTATGATGGTTTAAAGAGCATCTATGACGGCACAATCGTTTGGGGTTCCAACAACTCATTCGACTTCGACTCAGGTTACTTAGAGATGATCGAGACCGATGTCTTCAACAAGGTTATCAAGGAAGGCAAGCCGGAACTCTATGCTAAGTACGAGGAAGTTGTTGCTGACCTGTTAGCAGGCAAGATCGAAGTTGGCACTGCTGTCGGCGCTACAACTGAGTATGTAGAAGCTGAAAAGGCAAAAGCTGATCCTTCAGCTAACTAATCAGTATCAGATTTTTGTGATGCAAGATAGCCGGGTAACTGGCTATCTTGCTTTTTATTGTTAACGTATTCGGAGAAAGAATATGACTAATGTGGAAAACAATTTAAACAATGATGTGATCCTGAAGATGGAGAACATCACCAAGATTTACAGCAACGGTTTCATCGCCAACAAGGATGTCAATCTTGAATTAAGAAGAGGAGAGATCCACGGACTTGTCGGTGAAAACGGTGCCGGTAAAACAACTTTGATGAAAGTTCTGTTCGGTCATGAAAGGCCTGAAGAGGGACGTATCATCTTTGAAGGAAAAGAGGTTCAGATCACTGACCCGACCCATGCGCTGGAGTTAGGTATCGGTATGGTGCACCAGCACTTCATGCTGGTGGATACGCTGTCGGTAGCTGACAACATGGTCCTGGGTGCCGAACCTTCAAAAGGCATCGTCTACGACAAGAAGCGGGCGATCGAAATGACCGAGGAGACAGCCGCCAAGTACAACCTGCCGGTTGATCCCAACGCTTTGATCAAAGACCTGTCGGTTGGTTACAGACAGAGAGTCGAGATCCTGAAAGTCCTGCTCAGAGGCGTCAAGGTACTGATCCTTGATGAGCCGACGGCCGTTCTGACACCTCAGGAGACAGAGGAGCTTTTCGTTCAGCTGATCAACCTGAAGAAACAGGGTTTCACGATCGTCTTCATCAGCCACAAGCTGCAGGAAGTCAAACAGATTTGTGACCGTATCACCGTCCTCAGACTCGGCCGGGTGACCGGACATGCGAACATCGAGGATGTTGAGATCGCAGATATTTCCCGAATGATGGTCGGCAGAGATGTCGATCTTGAGATCGAGAAAGACAAACCAAATATTGGAAAACCAGTTCTGAAAGTAAGAGATTTGGAACATATCGATAAATACGGCGTCAAGACGATCGACGGATTGTCGTTCGATGTCCGTGAGGGTGAGATACTCGGTGTTGCCGGTGTTGAAGGAAACGGCCAGAGCGAACTGTCAGATACGATCTGCGGCCTGTTGCCTTTACAGCACGGAAGCATCACGATCGACGGTCAGTCGATCGCTGACAAGGGCATCGACAAGATCAGAGCCATGAACGTATCCATGATGCATGAGGACCGTACGATCTACGGTGCTTCCAGAAATCAGTCGATCGAAGAAAACGTCATGGCCGACAGATATTTCAATGCGCCTTATTCAAAACGCGGCATCCTGAATCACAAGGAGATCACCGAGAAGACGAAAGAACTGATCAAGGACTTCGTCGTCAAGTGTGACGGACCTGAAGCCCTGGTCAAGACGCTTTCCGGCGGTAACGTACAGAAGGTCGTTGCGGCAAGAGAGTTCTCTTCCACGCCGAGACTGCTGGTGGCGAGCCATCCGACCAGAGGTATCGACGTCGGTGCGACCGACCTGATCAGACGCAAGATCGTTGACCTGAGAGACAAATACAATTCAGCTGTCCTGCTGTTCTCGGCAGACCTGAATGAGCTGATCAACGTATCCGACAGCATCATCGTAATGTATGACGGCCAGATCGTTGCCTACTTCCCGGAACTTGAAGGTGTCACACCGAGCGTTCTGGGTGAATATATGTTAGGCGTCAAGAGGATGTCTGATGAAGAAATTGCCGCAGTCATGCATGAAAAGGAGGAAGCATAATGGCTAAGAAAAAGGGTTATACATCGACCACCCAGATCGAACAGCGCTTTACGATCATCCGTGCAGCACTGGCGATCGCTGTTTCACTTCTTTTCTGTTTCGTACTGATCTTTATTTCAAGTGACAAACCGTTTTCGGATATCGTGACGTTCATCGTTGCGCCGCTGACTTCAAAGAGCCGTTTTGCCCTGCTGCTGATCAGAATGAGCCCGCTGCTGTTTACATCTCTGGCAATGTGCGTTCTGTTCTCAGCCAACACCGCTAACCTGGCGGTCGAAGGTGCCTTCTATATGGCGGCGTTCTCTTCCGCTGCGATCAGCGTCCTGGAGAACTTCCTTCCGGCGCCGTTCCACTTCATCGTGGCCTGTCTGGCAGGATGTGTCGGAGCGATCCTCGTGCTGCTGATCCCGGCTGTACTGGAACTGAAGTTCAACGCCAACATCGTCGTCTGTTCACTGATGCTGAACTACATCCTGAACTCTCTGGGCAACTATCTGATCACCGGCCCGATGAGAGACAACGGTTATTCAAAGGAGGCGACCAAGGTCATCGCCCAGAGCGCGAAGCTGCCGATCATCTACAACGTAGGCGGACAGAAAGTCCACCTGGGTCTGATCATCGGTATCGTGTGCTGTGTGATCGGCTGGTTCCTCATCTACAAGACCAACTTCGGCTATGAGGCAAGAACAGTCGGTCAGAACCCCGAGTTCGCAAAATTCTCAGGCATCAATGTCGGCAAGGTCGTCGTATTGGGTTCCATCGTTGCCGCGATCTTCTGCGGTATCGGTGCGACTTCCGAGATCAACGGTTACTACCGAAGGATGGAATGGGATGTGCCTACCGGCTATGGCTGGGACGGTATCATGATCTCTATCCTGGCCGGCAACAACCCACTGCTGTGTATCCCGGGTGCAGCCTTCCTGGCATACATCCGTACTTCAGCCGATGTCCTGAACATGACTTCAAATATCCCTGTTGAAATCGTCAACGTCGTTCAGCAGGTCGTCATCATCATGATCGCTGCCAAGGGCTTGCTGGCCGGTCCGCAGCAGAAAGCCATCGTTGCCAATGCGAAGCGCAATGCCGAGCTGCAGGCAAAGGAGGCAGCTGCCCAAGGAGAGAGTCCTTCGGATAAGGAGGTGCAGGCATGAATTTATTTAGTCAGTTACTGCCGCTGATCTTCAGCGCGAACTTCCTTTCAACAGTCATTCGTGTTGCTACCCCGCTGATCCTGTGTGCCATGGCCGCGTGTATCGGTAAACAGGCCAATGTTCAGACCATCACTTATGAAGGTATGATGCTGTTTGCCGCGCTTGCCGGAACATTAGGAACTTCGTATACCAATTCACTGATCGGCGGCATCATCACCGGCATCATCGCCAGTGTGCTGATCGCTGCGATCTACGGTTATTTCAATATTTATCTGGATACCTATGATACTCTTCTGGGTATCGCCATGAACAACTTCTCGAACTACTTCACGATCTTCTTGCTCTTCGTATTGATCGGCAGAAAGGCTGACTCGAGTACGGTTGTTTCATACAACTATCCGATCATCAATATCCCGATCATCAAGGATATCCCGGTCATCGGTACGATCCTGTCCGGACAGAGCCTGGTTACTTACTTTGCGATCATTTCGGTCTTCGTGGCCCACTTCATCGTATACAAGAGTACTTTAGGCTTACGTATCCGTTCAGTCGGCCGTTCTCCGGAAGCTGCTTCTTCACTGGGTATTGACGTGAGAAAGACGAAGATGATCGCCATGCTGATATCGGGTGTCTTTGCCGGTCTGGCCGGTGAATTCATGTCCATGTCCTACATTTCGTTCTTCACGAAAAACATGGTCGCCGGACGTGGCTTTATCGGTATCGCCGCTTCCAACCTGGCGCTTGGCAGACCGCTGTACGGCCTGCTGTATGCCCTGATGTTTGCGGTGTCACAGGTCATTGCCAACCAGCTGCAGATGCTGCAGTTCACTTATCAGTTCGCCAACATGATCCCTTACATCATCACGATCATAGGCTTATGTATCACCGGCTCTGCCGAGATGAGAAAAGAGAAGATGGGCGGCAAGGCCAAGGACGACAAGAAGAAAAAAGGCAAGGAAGAAGTCAAGGCCGAATAATTACTGAAATCGAAATCATAAAATAAAAGTCATCAGAGAAAGGTCCACATATGAAATATATTGCAGAAGGTGCTACGATCACCAACAGGTTATTGTTCTTGGACGGAAGAGTTAAAGAAGATATCATGGGAGGAGGTGGCTTCTACGCATATACGGCATTGCGGATGTGTACCGACGACTGCCTGTATCTGTCATCGGTAGGCAAAGACTTTGATGACTTTTATGGTGCGTGGTTTGACGCCAACAGCTGCAGCCGTGACGGTCTCTTCGTCAGGACCGAAAAGACGATGTACAACGATCTGAAGTATTTCCCGGACGGAAGCTACATCGAATACTCTATCTACGGAAGAAAATATACCGATGAGGAATTGGCGGAATTAAGAAGATCAGGAATCATGTACCTTCCGGTCGAGGATCCTGTCGAACAGAGGAAACATTACCTGACGCTGGAAGATTGTCTTCCGTTCATGGATGAGGCCAAGGGCATGTATACTTCCCAGGCACTCACGGATGAGAATACACAGCTGATGCTGGAACACAAGAAAAACGGCTGTCAGATCATGTGGGAGATCCCATCCACAAGTCTTGAGGCCGCCCATCAGAAATATCTGGAAGGAGGCATCGAAGGCCTGAAGCATTATCTGCGGGCAATCGACATCCTTTCGATCAACCGCAACGAATGCGAGATCATTTTTGAAAAAGAGAATGATGAACAGATCATTCCTCTGCTGAAACAGCTTGAACTGCCCGTCTATTACCGAGTCGGTACGGACGGTGCCTATATGATCGCCGATCATCAGGAATACTTCGTTCCGATGATCTCGACGGTCGAGAAAGAAAAAGAGATCGATCCGACCGGCTGCGGCAACTCTTCAACAGGAGCTGCCTTATGGGCGTGGTGTGAAGGCTATGATCCGCTGATGAGCTGCGTCATCGGCAACGTCGTAGCTTCCTACAACGTCCGACAGTACGGTCCTTTCCTCGACATGAGTGAGGAAAACAGGAAGCAGATGATAAAGATCTCTGAAGAGATATATGAAAAACTGAAAGCAGGAGAACCCCTATGAACCGAAATGATTATGACAATTCGCTTGCCAGGCAGGCAAGAAGGCTTGAGGAATATGTGAAGATCGTTTATGAGAGTGTTTTTCCTCAGGTCGATCAACTGCCTGTCAAGGAGATCTGGGATGCCCAGAAGATCTTCATCACGGGATGCGGAGACAGCTGGCTTGCGGGTATTGCCGCCAAGCCGGCTTTTGAAAGTGTCACAAAGATCGAGACCAACGCTCCCAGAGCCATCGACTTTTCCCGGGCTCTTTCCAACAAGAACCTGGGCTATTCACCCAACACCCCTCTGGTCATCCTGATCTCTTATTCAGGAACTGCTGCCAGGGTGATCGAATGTGCGAAACGCGCCAGTAAATACGGTGCCAATACGATCGCCATCACCAACAATCCCAATTCGCCTTTGGCGGAGAACTGCCGCTATTGTATCCACGTCGGTCTTCCTGAAGACGGTGAATATCAGCCGGGTCTCACGACCTACAACGCATCGATGATCGCTCTGTTTGCGATCGCTTTGAGAATAGGCCGCATCAGAAACAAGATCACACCGCTGGAATATGAAGACATGAAGAAGGAACTGCTTTCCTTTGTATCTGAAGCGCAGAAGAAAGTCAGCGAATACGAGGAAAGAGCTTTTGAAACCGCTTTGAAATGGAAGGGTCTCAAAGCGGAAGATTTCATCGGCGACTACGGTGATTATGCGACGGCATTCTTCGGTTCGGCAAAAGTCATCGAAACCTTCGGCGGCTATACGACTTACGATGATTCGGAAGACTGGTGTCACATCAATTACTTCCTGGCTGATCCCGAAAAGATCGGCAGAGTTGTGATCAACAACGAAAGCTCACCTTCCTATGACAGGATGCTGGAAACGATCAATGCGGTGAAGATCCTGAAGAGTCCCTGCATGATCGTATCGGACGCAAAGAAGGAAGCATTCCCGGAAACGATGGAAGTCTTCACGACAGTAAAACCGAAATACTTCTGGATGAACCCGCTCATACAGCACATCCCCTTTGATTTTGTAGCCGGCTATATCGCGGCCCTCAAAGGAGAAACCGGATTCAGGGCGGACGACGAGCGTTATAACAGCGATCTGGCAAAGAACCGCCTCAAGAGCGGTACGCAGATCTTGATCATATAGGAGGACGGCGATGGTTTTCATAAAAGATTTTGAGATCACAACAGGAAAGAATTCCTTAGACAATATCACCGCTTCCGTCAATGAAGCGATTAAAGAGAGCGGTATCCTTAACGGCATCGCTGTCGTTGAAACAGCACATTCCACAGCCGGTATTCTTATGATTTCCGCCTATGGAAAAGAGATACTGGATGACATCGTGAAGGAAATGAGAAGGATCATTCCCGCCAGAATCAACTTCTCTCATCAGGATGCACCGGAAGACAGCGCCGGCCATATCAAGAGCGCTTTATTCGGTTCTTCCGTTTCCCTGATCGTCAAAGAGGGAAAACTGCTTTGCGAAGGAAAGCAGGATGTTTATTTTGCGGAATATGACGGTCCCAGAAACAGGACCTACAGCGTCTGTGTAAACGGAGAAAAGGAGGGATAAGATGGATCACAAAGATTACGACAGTGAACTTCTGAAACAGGTCAGAAACAGCGTGAAAGACATCAGAACGATCGCTGAAAACGAGACATTTGAATTCATTGAGAAATGCGTACCTCCCGAAGTCGCCAAAGCCATCGGCAATATCCTGCTGACAGGATGCGGAGACAGCTATTGCGCATCGATCGCCACCAAGCCGATCTTTGAGAATGCGGAGACCTCCACCAAGACCGGCATGGTTCCGGGCATTCCGACAGCGGCTTTCCGCAACATCGATTTCTCACGTTTCTACAACACCTTCTCCGGATGGAATCCGCTGACACTGGGCAGGAACGCCCTGTGTGCAATCTCCATTTCCGGTTCTCCCGCAAGACCCAATGAAGCGGCTCTTCGCATCAATGAGCACGGCGGCACCAGCATCGCCTTCACCGCCAATCCGGAAGGCAAGCTGGCAGGCAACTGCAAATATGTCATTCCGATGACCTTGCCGTCCTACGGCCTGGCACCGAACGTGACTTCCTATTATTCATCGGTCTTCTCACTGACGATGTTTGCGCTCTATCTCAACTGCTGCAAGAAGAACCTGACAAAAGCCCAGGCTGAACAAAGCAGGAAAGATTTATTAAAGTATGCGGAAGCTTATGATGAAGCAGTCATGGACAGGCTGTCCAAACAGGCTTTCGATCTGGCGAAACAGTGGGAGGAAGACGGTGTCGACTGCATGGACTTTGTCGGTGACGGTGCCGATTATGCGACAGCCTTCTTCGGTTCGGCCAAGATGGTCGAAGCCTTCGGCGGACTGACGACCAACGATGACAGCGAAGACTGGTGTCATATCAATTTCTTTATTAAAGACTCTGACCATATTGGATTGTTTGTGATCGCCAACGAAGATTCACCGGCCTTCTCCAGGGAAATGGAGACGATCCAAACGGCAGCAGCGATCAGAAAGCACATTGCGGTCATCACCGATGCGCAGGAGTCCCTGTTCCCGGAAAACGTGACGGTATTCAGAGTACCGAAACCGGACAGCGTCTGGATGCATCCGCTGATGGAACACATCCCGATGGATTTCGTTGCCGGCTATATCGGTGTATGGAGAGGCAGACAGCCTTTCCGCAACGGTGAAGAACCTTATTGTGAAGATGTGAATGCGGCAAGATTCCGTGCCAGCAAGATCAGAGTGATCTAGGAGAGTGAAATATGGCTTACATGGAGACCGTAAAACTGGAAACAGTATATGAAGGAATGCACGATGTGACTAGCGATGTGCAGGAGATCGTGAAGAAAAGCGGTGTGCAAGAAGGCATCTGTGTCATCAACTGCAATCACACGACCGCCAGCATCATCATCACTTCCTTCTGGGATAAGAGAGGTCATGTCGATATCCAGGAAGAGCTGGACAAGCTCATCCCGATGCGCTATGACTATCATCACGATTTCGATACGCCGACCGATGCGGCCGGTCATATCAAGAGTGCGATCTGCGGGACAGCTCTGACCCTGATCGTTCATGAGGGCAGAGCGATGCTGGGATCGTCACAGGGACTCGTCTTCTGTGAATTCGACGGACCCCGTTCAAGAAAGTTTTTTGTAAAGGTAATACCTGACTAAAAGAAAGAAGGAGAACTATGGCAAAAGTAATTACACAGATCTATGGCTGCGAACAGATCATAGATGCCCAGATCGCGGCAGCGCTGGGTGCCGATCATATCGGCTGCGGCTTCGGTGAAGTCAAGCACCTCGGACCCCAGCAGAAAAACTGCGCTCAGGCAAAGGAATTCTTTGACGCATTGCCTGAGAATGTCGTGAGAGTCGGACTGACGATCGCGACTGATGTCGATGAGATCATCAATGACCTGAGCCTGTTTGAACCGGATGTCTTCCATCTTTCCGGCGATATCAGGGACATTTCCCCGGAAGGCGTACAGCGCATCAGGGATGCTTTCCCGAACCTGAAGATCATGCAGGCCATCCCGGTCTTCTCCGGCATTCCGGTCGAGGAACAGTGGCCGGTGATCGAAGAGCTGATCAGGGCTTATGAAGCGACGACGGACTTCTTCCTGATCGACACCAAGGATCCGGACAGCACGATCGGCATCGGTGCCACCGGCATCACCCATGACAGGGAGATCGACAGAAGGATCATCGAATCGACAGACGTCAGATGCATCATCGCCGGCGGACTGGACGGTTCCAATGTTGCGGAAGCGATCCGTCAGACCCATCCGTACGGTGTCGACAGCTGCACACTGACTTCTTATCCCAAGTTCCTGAAAGAGATCACAGGCAGAGTCAAGGATCCGGTGAAGATCTGGGAATTCATTGAGGCTGCCAGAAATGCCTGATCGCTTCGATCGGGCCATCATCATCGGCGATGCCTGTGTCGATGTCCATATCGCGCTGAATGATCTGATCCACGCCGATCCCAACAGGGCTCTGCCCTATCACATCAATACCGGCGGGACCAGTGCGGGAACGGCGGTTGCCCTGGCAAAATTAAAAACGCCGACTGCTTTTCTGGGAACGGTCGGTGAGGATTTCGGCGGCAGATTCATTCTGGATGAACTGAAAAGCCTGGATATCGATACGGAACTCATGATCGTTGCCGATGATCTCAATACGGTCAATGTCTTTGCGTTCATCAACGATGAGGGCGAACGGTATCTGTGGGGTTTCCCCAGAGTCGATCACGCCTATTCACAGCTGGACTTTGAACGCATCGATATTGATAAGATCAGGAAAGCTTCCTGGCTGCATTCTTCGGGAATGACACTGTTGGCCAAAGGAAGCATCAGACAGTCTTTGCCGAAGCTGTTTCAGATCGCCTGTGAGGCAGGTGTTCCGACTTCCTTTGACCTCAATACCAGAGTGAACGATCTGTCACTTCTCGATGAGGAAGCAGTCGAAGCGATACGAAAGACCCTTCCCTATGTGAAGTACCTGACCGGTTCGGCAAGAGATGAATTCGTCTCCTTCCATCCCGGTGAAAACTGGAAGGACAGCGTCCGTTTCTTTGCGGATGAAGATCACTCCGTCATTGCCAGGGACGGAAGAAACGGCTTCCTGGTGATCGAAAACGGAAAGGAATACTCCTGGCCTTCCTATGATGTGGAAGTGAAGGATACGACCGGTGCCGGAGACAGTTTCAATGCGGGACTGATCTGTTCCCTTCTGGAGGGAAAGGATCTGTTTGAAGCGGCGAAGTTTGCCAATGCAGTCTCCGGATACAAGATATCGGGACATGAGATCAACAAAGACGCAGTCACTGCGTTTATGAAAAATACAGCTTTACGAAGCAATGAATAGAAATGAGGCGAACATGAAAAAAGTTATATTGGACTGTGATCCGGGACATGATGATGCGTTTGCGATCATGCTGGCAGCACAGAATCTGGACCTGCTGGGCGTGACAACGATCGGCGGCAACGGCTATCTCGAGAACGTGACCAGGAATGCGCTGGTCGTTCTGGAGAAGATCGGCAGGACAGACATTCCAGTCTATCCGGGACATTCCGGACCGACGCTGGGTGAACTGATCATCTGTGAGAACGTTCACGGTGTCAGCGGACTTGACGGTCCTGTCGTCAGTGAACCCAAACGCAAGCCGGAAACAAAACATGCGGTCGATTTCATTGTGGAAACGGTCATGAATACCGACCATGTCACGCTTTGTGCGACCGGTCCTCTGACCAATATCGCAGCCGCTTTAAACAGGGAACCCAGGATCGCCCAGAGAGTCGATGCCTTGTATCTGATGGGCGGCGGCGCCTATGCCGGCAACTGGAGAGTGGCGGCCGAATACAACATCTATGAGGATCCCGAGGCTGCATACAAGGTATTCCACAGCGGCATGGAGATCTATATGGTCGGTGTCAATCTGACCAGGCAGTGTCCGGTCAGGAAGGATTTCGTCGAGCAGATGCGTTGCCTGGGTACGGAGGCCGGCGTCTTTGCGGCCGAGCTCTGCGACTTTTTCGGCAGGGGCGGAGATGCCCATCTTCACGATCCCTGTGCGATCGCCTGGATCATCGATCCCGACATCATCAAAGAAGCTTATCTCCATGTCGATATCGAATTGACCGGAACCCTGACCAGAGGCATGACGGTGACCGATCTGCGTTTCCTGCAGACCAACGATCCTGAAAAAGACATCGATCTGAACTCCACGAAGCGCTGGGATGATCCTCCGGTGGGTTCGCCTTTCCGTGGGGAAGCACCTAATACTCATGTGGGTATGAGACTGGATTATCCGAAGTTCTGCGAACTGGTACTCAATACTTTAAGGAATTATAATTAAGAAAAGAAACTCTTTCGGGTTTCCAAGGCGGATAAATAATATGAAAAAGACGAAAATCGTATGTACGATCGGTCCCTCTTCCAACAATGAAGAGATGCTGACAGAAATGATCAGGGCCGGAATGAACGTGGCCAGATTCAATTTCTCTCACGGTTCCCATGAGACCCAGAAGGAAAACCTGGATCTTGTAAAAAGAGTCAGGGAGAAACTGGGTGTATCGGTTGCGACCATGATGGATACCAAGGGTCCGGAGATCCGTTTCCGTGATTTTGAAAACGGAAAGATCACGCTGGAAAGAGGTCAGGAATTCACATTGTCGACTGAGGATTTTCTGGGAGACAATACCAGGGGTTCCATCACCTACAAGGGGTTGCCGCAGGACGTCAGTGTCGGTTCGATGCTGATGATCAACGACGGTCTGGTGCAGCTGGAGATCACCGGTGTCACCAACACCGAGATCAGGACGAAGGTCATCGTTCCCGGAGATATCCTCAATCACAAGGGGATCAATGCCCCCGGTGCCGATCTGAAGATGCCGTTCATTTCCCAGCAGGACAAGGAAGACATCCTTTTCGGTATAGCCCAGGATTATGACTACATCGCTTTGTCTTTTGTCAGGACAGCCAAGGATGTCGAAGCTGTCAGAGCGATACTGGATTTCAATGATTCCAAGATGAAGATCATCGCCAAGATCGAATCGACACAGGGTGTCGAGAACCTCGAAAGCATTCTGGAAGCAGCCGACGGTCTGATGGTCGCCAGAGGCGACATGGGCGTCGAACTGCCGCCGGAACAGGTTCCCTACATTCAGAAGAGGATGATCGATCTGACCAACAATGCCGGCAAGATCTCGATCTGTGCGACGCAGATGCTGGAATCGATGACGCACAATCCCCGTCCGACCAGAGCGGAGGTCGGAGATGTCGCCAATGCCGTCTATGAGGGAACTTCCGCCGTCATGCTGTCAGGCGAATCGGCAGCCGGTGAATATCCGCTGGAGTCCGTACGGATGATGGCCAAGATCGCCGAAGAGACTGAGAAGCACATCAACAACGAATACAATCCTGCCGATCATTCACAGCGTTCGATCGTCGGCAAGGCCGCCTGCGACCTGGCAGATGAACTCAAGGTCGACAAGATCATCGTCTATACCGATACCGGAAGATCGCCGGGTGTAGTTTCCCAGATCAAGCCGGTGACGCCGATCATCGTCATGACCAGGAACGAAAAAGTTTATTATCAGTCTGCGCTCCTCTACGGCGTTGAGCCGGTCAGGATCGCCGATATCATCGAGGATGAGAACCTGGAGCCCAAGACCAGGGAATACATGAAAGAAGCAGGAATCGGTTCCGCTGTCCTGCTCTTCGGTCATGCGATCGATTCGATCAAAGTCCTGAATTAATCTTGTGATGCACACGAAGCAGATGGCATCCATCCTTCGTGTGCTTTTTCTTTCTGTGAGGTAAAAGATGAAACTGATGGTTTATGATGTCGGCGGTACTGAGATCAAGTATTCGCTGATGGATGAAGATCTGAATGTTTATGACAGCGGTTTTACTGAAACACCGATGGACAGTTTTGAGCACTTTGCCCAGGTGATCTTTGACCTGTATGAACCGCACAAAAAGGAATGTGAAGGTATCGCGATGTCCCTGCCCGGTTTCATCGATGTGAAGAAAGGCCGATGCAACGGCGGCGGAGCTCTGTTCTACAACCACGGAACGGATGTCGGACCTCTCCTAAGTGAAAAATGCGGATGCAAGGTCGTGCTGGAAAACGACGGCAAGGCTGCTGCCAGAGCCGAATATTATAAAGGCTCTTTGAAAGGCTGCAGCAACGCAGCGGTCTTTGTGATCGGTACGGCAGTCGGAGGCGGGCTGATCATCGGCGGCAAGGTCGTCAAGGGCAGACACTTCACGGCCGGAGAATTCAGTTTCCTTTTGACCAATGCCGATGCCTTTGATGATTTCAACAGTTATATGGGAACGGAATGTTCGACCAGAGGGCTGCTGAACATGTATGCACAGGCAAAGGGACTGGAAGAGCCGATCAGCGGCAGACAGTTTTTTGCACTGCTGGATGAAGATCCGATCGCTCAGAAAGTGTTGGATGAATTTGCCCTGAAGGTCGCCAAACAGATCTACAATCTCTACTGGCTTCTGGATCTGGAGAAGGTGGCGATCGGCGGCGGCATCAGCAGGCAGCCGATCCTCATCGACAGGATCAATGAACAGTTTGAGTGGCTGCGTGTCAACAGCCCTGTCAGAAAGTATCTGCCGACGATCGAGATCGAGATCGTGCAGGCGCAGTTTGGAAATGAGGCAAATCAGATCGGTGCCTTCATGACTTTCACTGAGGAGAGTCAATAAATCGGAAAGGAGAACGATATGATCCTGTATATTGTTTTGTGTTTATGTCTTGCGGCTGTGTTTATCTATGAGGAACATAAAGAGAACTATGTTCCGGCGGTAATACTGAAAGGTCTGGCTTCGCTCTGTTTCGTGTTATTGGGAAAAAGCACCGGCAACGGAAGCAGGCTGTCTTCGCTGATCCTGACCGGTCTGATCCTGGGCTGTATCGCCGATGTCCTGCTGAATCTGCGTTATGTGTTTAAGGCCAAAGGAAAGCTGATCTTTCTGGTCGGTATACTGGTCTTTCTCAGCGGCCACATCGTCTATCTGGCTGCCATACTGCCGCGTAATCCCAACCCGCTGATCTGTGTGATCGCCGGCGTTATTGCGACATTCTTCCTGATGAAGTGGATCTTCACGAAGATCACCGCCGAGAAGGCTTTCAAGATCTTCGGCATCTTCTACATCGGTGTCATCGTACTGATGAACTGCGTTGCGATCGCCAATCTGATCGCCGATCCCTGTGCGTTCACGGCTGTCTACGCGCTTGGTGCGATACTGTTCCTGATCAGTGATATCGTTCTGATCCTGAATACCTTCGGATCGGAAACGAAATTCTCACTAAGGATCACCAACCTGAGTCTGTATTATGTCGGCCAGATCCTGATCGCTCTGAGCCTGCTGTTTCTGAAGAAGTAAAACATAAAGGAGAACAACAAAACGAACGAAAACACAAAGAAGAGAAACCGTTTATGGGCAGATAAGGTAATGAAGGGACTGGAGTCCAGGAACATGAGCGCATACTATGCGGAGAACAAGGAAGAAGCCTTGAAGAAAGCGCTGGAACTGATCCCTGAAGGCAGCAGTGTGACGATGGGCGGAGGCGCCAGCATCGTTGAGATCGGTCTGGACAAAGCACTGAAAGAAGGAAATTACAACTTCATCGACCGCAACCTTTATGAAGACAAGAGGGAAGCCATGCTGCTGGCCTATAATGCGGATGTCTTCCTGTCGAGCGTCAATGCGATGAGCGATGACGGTGTCTTAGTCAATATCGACGGCAATTCCAACAGAGTGTCAGCCATTGCCCAGGGCCCGAAGAAGGTGCTGTTCATCGTCGGCATGAACAAGGTCTGCGGAGATGTGGATTCCGCTCTGAAACGGGCAAGGAACATCGCCGCTCCGATCAATGCCAACCGCATCGGCACCAATACCCCCTGCACGAAGACCGGTTCCTGCATGAACTGCAAGTCGCCGGAGACGATCTGTTGCCAGTTTCTGATCACCCGTTATTCCAGACACACAGGAAGGATCCATGTCATCCTGGTCAATGAGGATCTGGGCTTCTGAAAACAGTCTGTATCATTTGAATTTTATAAACAACTCAGCGCTGCTGAGTTGTTTTTGTCAGAACTTCCTGTCTGTTTAAAAGCGGATATTTTTAGGTTAAAATAAAAGTATAAGCGAGGTGATCAGATCATGAAAAATGTTGTATTGTTCTGCGCTGCCGGTATGTCTACCAGCATGCTTGTCAATAAGATGAGAGCGGCTGCTGAAGCAGAAGGTCTGGAATATGAGATCGCTGCTCATCCGCTGTCAGAATCCGAGACCTACGGTCCGGAAGCGGACATCATTCTTTTAGGTCCGCAGGTCAGATACAAACTGAAGGATACGCAGGAACGGTTTGCGGAAATTCCGGTGGAAGCCATCGATATGCAGGACTACGGCATGATGAGAGGCGACAAAGTCATCGCCCGTGTGAAAGAGCTGCTGGGAGATTAGGATGGAAGGTCTTGAGATGGTTGCTTTCCAGATCATTGCCTCTGTAGGAACGGCACGTTCTCTCTACATCGAAGCGATCGATCTGGCATCTGAAGGAAAGTATGATGAGGCAAGAGCCAAGATCAAGGAAGGCCAGGAAGCCTTCAACGGCGGCCATGCCGCCCATGGTGAACTGCTGACCAAATTTGCCAATGGAGAACTGCCTCCTATGGATATCCTGATGACTCATGCTGAGGATCAGCTGATGAGTGCTGAAGCTTTCGGTATCCTGGCAGAAAGATTCATCAAATTATACGAAAAGGTAAATCAATAAGAGAGAAAGAAGGCTTTACAAAGTCTTCTTTTTGAAAGGAGACCGATATGGAAAAATACGCCTGGAAGGGACTGATTGCCCAAGGCAGAAAAGAAGAGTATATCAGAAGACACAAAGAAATCTGGCCGGAGATGATCGAAGTACTGAAGGAAGCAGGGATCAGGAACTATACGATCTGGAATGTCGGTGATGAAGTCTTCGGCTATTATGAGTGTGAAAAAGGAGCGGAATACGCAGCCAGGGTACAGGCCGAAAGTCCGGTCGTTGACAGATGGAATGAATACATGGAGGGCGTCCTGATCATGGAGATGGATCCGGTAACAGGCGCTCAGCCGCTGATGGAAAAAGTGTTTGAGATGGACTAGAAAAGGAGAAGAGTTCAATGGGTTTCAGAAAAGACTTTTTATGGGGCGGCGCAACAGCTGCCAATCAGTATGAAGGCGGATGGAATGAGGATAGTAAAGGAGCTTCTGTCCCTGATCATATCAGAGGCGGTACGGTAAGTACGCCAAGACTCTGGGATAAGGAAATAGATCCAGACGTTTACTATCCTTCTCATGAAGCAGTCGATTTCTATCATCATTATGAAGAGGATATCGACTTAATGGGAGAGATGGGTTTCAAGTGCTTCAGACTTTCCATCAACTGGTCAAGGATCTATCCGACAGGCATGGAAGAGGAACCCAATCAGAAAGGACTGGAGTTCTACCATAAAGTCTTCCGGAGATGTAAAGAGAACGGAATCGAACCGTTAGTCACTTTATCTCATTATGAACTTCCTTGGGTACTCTCCGAGAAATACAACGGCTGGGCAGGCAGGGAAGTCATCGACCATTTTGTCAGATATGCCACTACCTGTTTCAAGGAATATAAGGATGAAGTGAAATACTGGCTGACCTTCAATGAGATCAATATCGGCATGAACTCTTTCGGACGTATCATGTCTTTAGGCATGCAGGGAGAAGATCATAAGCCGATGTTCATCATGAACGAGACAAAGGAAGAAAGAGATGACAGATTCACTGCCATCCATCATCAGTTTGTCGCATCAGCCAAAGCTGTTGTGATCGGCCATGAGATCAATCCGGAATTCAAAATAGGGAATATGATTGCCGGATCTCTTTCTTATCCGTATACCTGCGATCCGAAAGATGTCTTCCTGTCTGATGATTTCTTCAACATGTCCAACTTCTTCTGCGGCGATGTCCAGGTCAGAGGTCATTATCCTTACTATGCCAAGAGATATTTCAAAGACAACAACATCGATGTCAGGATGGAACCCGGAGATGAAGAGATCTTGAAGAAGGGCACAGTCGACTTCTATTCCTTCTCCTACTACATGTCATCCTGTGTATCAACAGATCCCGAAGTCAACGAAAAGGCAGGCGGCAACATGATGACAGGTATCAGGAATCCGTATCTGGAAACATCTGACTGGGGCTGGCAGATCGATCCGACAGGACTCCGTACCTATCTCAACAGAGTCTATGGCAGATACGAGATTCCTTTGATGGTCGTGGAGAATGGCCTGGGTGCCAATGATGAAAGAGCCGAGGATGGCAAGTTCCATGACACTTATCGTATCGATTATTTAAGGAAACATATCGAAGCCATGAAGGAAGCGGTGGAAGACGGTGTCGATCTCATGGGCTATACGATGTGGGGATGCGTCGACCTGGTTTCTGCATCGACAGGTGAGATGAAAAAGAGATATGGTTTCATCTATGTCGACAGGGACAACGACGGCAACGGTGATTTCCACAGAGAAAGAAAAGATTCTTTTTACTGGTACAAGAAAGTGATCGAATCCAACGGAGAGGATCTGGATTGACTCATATCTTATAACAGTAAAATAAAAAACAGGCCGGTACGATTGATATGTACCCAGAAATCTGGACATATTGAATAACTAAGTTATAACACGATTTGAGATGGATGCTTCCCTGTACTTCACAGGAGGCATCCATTTTGTTTTCTTCTGTATCCTTTCGTTGTTGTAGTAAT
>JAFTCJ010000005.1 GCA_017454765.1 Erysipelotrichaceae bacterium
GCAGGGCTGCTTGATGACCAATTTGATAAGGCAGAAGAAGATTATCGGGCTTTGTGTTACGATGGGTTGAGTTTAGAGGAACTCAAACAGTATGCATCCGTCAAAGAAAAAGTCTTCGCAAACCTGAGGAAGACGCTTGTATGATAGAGAAGGCATTTTCAGGTGTATAAAATAATTCATAAAATATGAATCATATTGTTGACATTTCCCGGGAATATGTTATTATATGATTGAAGAGGTTCATATGAACCTATGAAAAGGTTACATAAACCTTTAAGAATCGGCGCTGACCTTGCCGTATGAAAAGTTGGTGAGCAATTTTTGGAGGTGTAAAAACATGTTTGTATTCGTTCTGTTATTATTCTGGATCATGTTAAGATCAGTATTCTATTATCCTGTATACCGTTATCCTGTATACCGTCGTCCGATGATATTCGGTCCGATGTTCTATCAAAGACCGATGCACGGTCCCAGGATGCACGGCGGTCCGGGTCGCATGCACATGGGAGGCCCGGGTCATATGGGCGGCCCCAGATTCTAAGGAAAATCCCGCGGATTGCGGGATTTTTTATGATTTCAGCAGGAATACTCTTATAAGGTAAAGCAGCAGAAGATGACCCGGATAGAAGAGATAGAAGAGCCATTTGAGGCCTTTTCCTTTCTTTCCGTTATACAGCAGAAGAGGGATGATACTGAGACCTGTCGTACAGTAATAGCCCATCGTCCTAGTCAGAGCAAGGAAAGCTACACCGACCGTACATCTGATCCAGTGTTTCTTTTCTTCAAAGATATGGAACAGGAATACGGCGATGACCGCAAACAGCGTATAGTCGGCTTTCACGACCAGGGTCAGAATGGCTGTGAATAATACGACAAGATAACTCAGTATGGTCTTCCAAGTGTTTTTGCCGTCTCCCCTGATCCTGTCAGAGATCATTAAAGCCAGGATCGACAGGAAGAATGTCAGCATGATGTTCTGGTGAGACAGATCGATCTTCCCCGTGAAGGCCAGATCAAAGGGGATCTCGCTGATCAGTGCGAAGAGCCCTATCCTCAAAAGATATTTCTTTCTGTCTTTTGTATACCGATACCCTTCGGCGATGCAGAAGGAGAATAGAGGCATGGCCAGTCTGCCGATCATCCGCATCCACAGCTGATCGTGAAAAAACAGATCTCCCGCATGATCAAAGACCATGCTTGTCATGGCGATCAGCTTCAGCATCGTTCCGTCAAGGATCTGACAATTCCTGTTTTTCATGATTCATATATTATATTACCAGTTTACTGAAATATATCATTGAAGAAATGGACAAATCGTTCTTTGAAGATTATCATCAGTAGTGTGACTGATGATTGAAAAGAAGAGGAAATTGAAAATGAATAAAAAACTGGCGATCATACTTATTTCTATCTTATTGCTTCTCGGACTGTTTTTCGGTTTCAGCAAGTTCAACGGCAATAACAGCGATTCCCCGGCAGACGAGCCTGCTGCGGAAACGGAAACAAAGAACGACTATGACTATCTGGTCCTGGTCAACAAGCAGAACAAGCTTCCGGATGACTGGGAGGATAAGGTCGTTCTGAAGGAATCGGTGAACAGATACGGAGAGACTTATCTGGTCGAGGAAAAAGCATTGGAACAGTTCCTTGCGCTTCAGAAAGAACTGGCAGAGGAAGGGATCATTATCGAGCTTGACAGCACTTACCGCAGCGTGCAGGAACAGCAGGATCTCTGGGATGAATGGACGGTCGAATTCGGCGAAGAATATGTCAAGACCTATGTGGCCGTTCCGGGTTATTCCGAGCATCATACCGGTCTGGCCATCGATATCTGTCTGGATGTGGACGGCAAGAGGATCAACGACAACGATGAGATGATCGCCGAGAAAGAGATCTTCGCAAAGATCCATGAACATCTGGCGCAACACGGTTTCATCCTGCGTTATCTGGAAGGCAAGGAAGATATCACGGGCTACGGCTATGAGCCCTGGCACTTCCGTTATATCGATGATCCCGCTCTGGCAAAACAGATCATGGATCAGGGGATCGCGTTTGAAGAGTATCTGAATCAGTAAGACAAAGGGGCATTGTGAATGCCCTTTGTTTTGAGACGGTGGCACATTTTTTGCAAGGGAGATCGTGTTAGTATCTTCTTGTATAGATAAGGCAGGTAGAAGATGAATACTTTGGAAATCAGAAAAGTTTCGATCACGGAAAGCGGATGTGAAGCCGTGGTCAATGCGGCCAATGAACAGCTGCTTGAAGGAGGAGGTGTCTGCGGATACATCTTCTCTGCGGCAGGAAGCGAAAAGCTTCGTCAGGTCTGCGAGCGGATCGGTTTCTGTCAGACCGGCGATGCAGTGATCACCGAGGGTTTCGATCTGTGTCCTTATATCATCCATGCGGTCGGTCCGATCTATATCAATGGCAGACAGGGTGAGGAAGGGATGCTGTATGAATGCTACAGAAGATCGCTTACTCTGGCAAGACAGTACGGCATCGCTTCGATCGCTTTTCCGCTGATCTCGGCGGGCATCTATGGCTATCCGAAGAAGGAAGCCTGGAAAGTCGCTTTGCGTTCCTGTGATGACTGGATGAAGAAGAACCCGGACGGGGATATGAAGATCGTCTTTGCGGTCATCGATGATCAGATCCTGGAACTGGGGAAACAGACGGCTGAAAGGATGGGGATCAAAGCGTGAGTTTTGAATCCTATATCCGGGAGATGAAACGTCTGGGCTGGTCGGATGAGGAACTGCAGAAGGATTATGACCTGCATGAAAGATCCTCGGACCAGGAACTGCCCTGGTTTCCCTATGAAAAGAAAAACGGCACTGTCCATGAGGACGGTGCCGTTTGAATATGAATGAGCCGGTCTGATGAAGAATTTGCTCCATTTATGATATGACTGTATCTGCCGTGATTTCAGGATCATGCTTCATTTGCTAATGGGATATGTTTTAGGAAAGGGCAAATATCACCGGCAGATCCAGACCAGAATCCGAATCCGTTTTGTTTCCGAATCGCCATCAGGTCCGGCTCAAGTATATCATAACCTGTTTTCAGAAAAGAAAAAGCCTTTTCGGAAAGAAAAATTAAAGATTTTTGCCGAAAATCCCGGATACGTGAATTATATGTTGCACAGGTTCACAAAAGATGGAAATCGCCTGTTTTGAAGCATTTTTCCGTGAATGAAAAAAGAAAAGACAAAGCGGTGAAAAAGGTATTATCATTTTGTTATGAAGCAGATAAAAGTTGCGGCTGCCGTCATTGAAAAAGACGGAAAGATCCTGATCGCAAAAAGAGCGTACGGGACACAGAAGGGACGCTGGGAATTCCCCGGCGGGAAGCTGGAAGAAGGCGAAAGTTCAAAGGAAGCGGTCATCAGGGAGATCAAGGAAGAATTCGGCATGAAGATCGCTGTGAAGGATTTTCTGTGCACGGTAAAACATCATTACGAGGACTTTGATCTGGACATGGATTGTTTTCTGTGTGAGATCAGGAAAGGCGAACCGGAACTGCACGATCATACGGCATATGCCTTCATCGATCCGTTTACAGAGGGGATCGAATGGGCGGAAGCCGACCGGAAGGTGATCGAAGCTTACCGCAATGTGCTAAAATAA
Source organism: Erysipelotrichaceae bacterium (assembly GCA_017454765.1). Classification (GTDB taxonomy): domain Bacteria; phylum Bacillota_I; class Bacilli_A; order Erysipelotrichales; family Erysipelotrichaceae; genus Colivicinus. Next base: position 3,627 of record JAFTCJ010000005.1, read on the forward strand.
AAAAGAAGGAGGTACGATACGATGAAGGTAAAGTACATTTCTCCTGATTACAGATATCGCTGATATCTGTTCCATATACGCAAGCTTCAGGGCTTGCTTTTTTAATTGAACGAGAAACTGAGGAAGTCGATGCTTCCTTTTCCTTTATAAGTGAAGTAAAGAGAGAAGCTGTCTTCATCAGGGATACGGAAAGTGATGCTTTCCGATTCGTGGTAATCATTCCCCGATGTCAGAGGGATCTCAGCAAGGACAGGCTCCTTTAAAGCCGAGCGGACTTCAAAGATGCCTTCATCGCCTCTGCTGATGACACTCAGTGAACATGCATCGCTGTGGGCAAAATACCTGAATCCGGCCGTGGAGCCATCCCTCATGTTTCTGATGTACTGACCTGGATGATCTTCCCTGTCTGCTCCCTCCTGGGAAAAGGCCGGATGATTTGTGCGGATGTCTTGAAAACCTTCGCCCTCGCAGTTGTCCAGATAATGCAGAGCGCCTTGTTTTGAAGTGAGATGGCAGGCGATCGCGGCGTCGTAGCTGCCCTGTGGCAGGAGCGGTCCGTTATTGAGACCGCAGCTGGTGAGAGCTGCCTGATCAAAGGTGCCGTCCTCATTTATACAGATCTTTTCGGCGATGCCCTGTCTGGCAAAGGTGGAGTAATTTGTCTGTCGGTGACCGAAGATGTACCATTGTCCATTCACTTCGATCAGGGAACCGTGGTTGTTTCCGGTATAGGTGACCCTGTCTTTTTCGCTGACCAGACCGATGTCGCCGTTGTCGTGCAGGATGCCTTTGTAGACAAAGGGACCTTTGGGGTCATCGCCGATTGCATAACAGAGTTCATGGGAGTTCCATGAGGAATAGATGAAGTAATATCTGTCAGCTATCTTGCGGATCGAGGAGGCTTCAAAGAAGTCGTGTCCGGGATCGGGGCAGTCGAGGATCTCGATTTTTGAGGGCCAGCCTTTCAGGGTGTACATGTCTTCTTCCAGTTCAGTGACATAGGCACCGGAAGAGAGCGGGATCGTTCCGAATTCTTTTTCCATGAAGTCCCAGCTCAGATCCGGGGCAAAGCCGACGTAAAGATAGGTTTTCTTGTTTTCACACAAGACGGCCGGATCAAAAGGATAGGGATCGAAGTCTCTCTGACCGAGCAGTCTTCCGTCTTTGTCTTTCACATGGGAAAGAAAGTCAAAGGGACCGTATGGTTTTTCTGATACGGCGACACCGATCGATTTCGTGTTGCATGGGGCATAGTAAAGATAATATCTTCCGTCGGCTCCCTGAATCGCATCCGGAGCGAAGAGCGGATTGTTTTCGCCGTTGAGCGGATCCTGATCCTTGCGGAAGATCACGCCGTGACAGGTCCAGTCGGACAGATCATCCACCGGTGCGCTCCATAAGACATAGTCATTGTCGCAGAAAAAGCGGGAACCGAATTTGTCATGGGAACCGTAGATATAGAGACGTCCTTCAAAGATGCGGGGCTCACCGTCCGGGATGTATTCATAATTGGGCAGATAGGGATTGAATACCTGTTTCTTCATATCTTCATTATATGACATGTCCTTCAGCGGAACTAGGAATGGATGTTTCTGTTTCCGATAATGAAGGCATGAGAGGTATCAGATGAAAAAAGTATTGTTTTGTTTCCTGTTTTCTCTTCTGTTTCTGTTTCGAAGCGTTGATGCTTCGGTGCTGCTGATGATAGAGGCGGAAGGAGTCGTGGACGGCTTTGTCGGCGAGAATATCGCATCAAAGACCGTGCTGCTGTCACTGAGCGATGAGGATTATTATTTTGAGATCGATGACTATGAAGAGATCTCGGACTGGTTTGACAATATGCCTGAAGGACTGGAAGCCTATGTCGCCCGTCATGATGATCAGCATGTTCTGGTGAGCTTTGAAGGAACACCACTGGAGACTTCGGAAGAACTGATCAGCGTGAATGTGCCTGACGGATACATCATCGATTCCAACAGTGAGGACAGTATCGGCGATCTGCATAACACGCCGGATGAAAAGGCGCGCTATGAGATCAAGGTCAGGGAACCATATGCGGAGTATGAAAGGTCATCGATCGTGAGCGGAACGGTCGGCGAAGTTTTGACTCCCCAGAGAGTCTATGTGCAGCTCTACCATACGACCTGTGAGGCTTCAATGATGGATCATGAGTTTCCCTCATATAACGGACTGCTGCCGAAAGTCGTCGAGATCCGGCCGGACAACGTGATCGTCATCGAATACACAGGCGTTCCGGAAAAGGAAGATGATTCCCTGATCCATACGATCCTGCTGGATGAGGATCTCAAATGCCATCAGGATCTGATCGTAAAAGACCGCGAAGATGTCAGATTCGACATCGGAAAAAAAGAGGTCCCGGTGATCATACCCCCTTCGGTGAAGCAGTCGCACGAGATCCCTGTGACCGGTATTGAGTGACAAAACAGGCTGAGGCCTGTTTTTTTGTGATCTGAGCGGAAGAAAAAAGTTTAAGCAATCGAATTATTATTTATACGATAGAAAAAACAATTATTATAAAATATATATATACGGAGAATTGTTATGGATAATGAAAAAACATGCAGCTTATGCGGGAAACCCTTAAGCAAATACGGAAACAGAAAGATCAAGGACGGAGTGCTTTGCCGTAACTGTATCAAGGCTGCTTCGCCATGGCTTACCGAAGAGGCTTATGAGAAACTTTCTCTGGATGATTACAGGAAGCATCTGGAATACAGAGAACTGAACAAGGAGAAGCTGAAGGCCTTCGAAGCTGCTAAAAGCATTGCAGGCAAGTATTCCCTGTATCTTGACGAAAAAGATCAGCAGTTTCTGATCTCCAAGCGCAAAGATTATAAAAAGGAAAATGCGGATGTCATGTCTCTGGATGACATCAGGGAGATCACGATCTATGAAGAGCGTTATCTGGACGGCAATGACGTCGATATCTGCTTTGATATGAAACTGAAGAACGATCAGATCGGCGATGTCTGTTTCAGAGTCAATGAGTTCCCGGGCCTGATCAGGGATTCCGAGGAACACAAAGCGGCTCTGGATCTGGCGCTGTCCTATCTGGATGCGTTTGAGAATGAAGATGGCCTGGATTTTGAGCAGGCGGAAGGAGAATCAGATGAGTGAAAAAAGAAGCGGCAGGAAAAAACACCTGGTGCAGGGCGAAGTCTCTGAATTGAAGAGAAGTGCCCGCGGTCTGGGAAGACACGAAAGGGTCGGCGAGGAAGCTGGATTTATGAGAGCTTTCCGCAGACTGTGGAAGGGTTACAGAAATGAAGAAGAAAAGAAATAGATTCGGTTTCCTCAAATTCTTACTGTTTTTGGTCGTTGCCTTCCTGGTGGTCAGTTTTCTGATGGGACTGTTTACATCGCAGTCTTCCAACAGCGGCAACACCGCCAGCAACACGACACCGACGCCTTCGCAGACAACGCCGAAGGAAGAAGAGAAAACAGATTATCAGGGCATTACCACCAATCTGTCGACGGTCTATTCCAGCAACTGGCAGCTCACCAGCAATGTCGGCAAGCTGGACAACAGTGTGACGCAGGGCATCAGAGCGAAACGTACGAACATCCTGGGCAACCAGAAGGATACGGTCACGATCATGGTCTTCATGTGCGGTTCCGACCTGGAATCACAGGCGGCCATGGGCGTCTATGACCTGCAGGAAATGGCGAATGCCAAGATCGCGGACAACGTGAATCTGATCGTCTATACCGGCGGCTGCACGAAGTGGCACACCGATTTCATCTCGACCAGGGTCAACCAGATCTATCAGGTCGTCGGCAACGGCCAGATCGGCTGTCTGTCAGATAACGCCGGAACCGGTTCGATGGTCGATCCGGAAACGCTGACCAGCTTCATCGAGTTCTGTGCCGACAACTTCGAGGCCAACCGTTATGAGCTGATCCTCTGGGATCACGGCGGAGGTTCCGTCAGCGGCTACGGCTATGATGAGAAATATCCCAAGAGAGGATCCATGTCTCTGGCACAGCTGGATTCCGCTTTGACCAATGCGGGCGTTGAATTCGATTTCATCGGTTTCGATGCCTGTCTGATGGCGACCACGGAAACAGCGTTCATGCTGAGTGAGCATGCCGACTACATGATCGCATCCGAAGAGTCCGAGCCGGGCATCGGCTGGTACTACACCAACTGGCTGTCCAAGCTCTCCAGCAACACTTCGATGCCGACGCTTGAGATCGGCAAGAATATCGCCGATGATTTCGTATCGATGTGTTCATCAAAGACGCCGAACCAGCCGGCAACACTGTCTGTCATCGACCTGGCTGAGATCGAGGGCATCGTTCCGGATGCGCTGACAGCGTTCTCCAAGAGCACGAACGATCTGATTCAGAGCGATTACAGAACGGTCGCTTCTGCCAGAAAGGGTACGAGGGAATTTGCCCAGTCGACATACATCGATATGGTAGACCTCGTTGACCTGGCTTCCAAGATCAATACGCCTGAAGCCAACCAGCTCTGCCAGGCGCTGATGAAGGCCGTCAAGTACAACAACACGTCCAGAGGCTTCTCCAATGCCTACGGTCTGTCCATTTACTTCCCGTACCGTTCATCGCAGTATGTCAATACGGTGCTCAATACCTACAAGAATATCGACATGAACTCCGAATACTCGCAGGTCGTCAGAAACTTTGCGAGCTACCAGACTTCCGGACAGGTTTCTTCGGGAGGCAACCACTCTGCTTACCAGAGCTACAACAGCTACAACTCTCAGGATTACTACTACAACCAGAGTTCCGAGGATCTGCTGATCGATCTGATGGAACTGTTCCTGGGCGGCGGATATTCTTCCAACGATTCCTACTCGAGCTACTACGGCAGCGGACTGGATCAGCTGTTTGGCGGCAGGGTAAACGAGAACATGGTCAAGTACATCGTCGAGAATCACTTCGACGGCGATCTGACCTGGAAGAACGGCAAGATCTCACTGACGGAAAAGCAATGGTCACTGGTCGATGCGCTCAAGCTCAATCTCTTTGTGGATGACGGTCAGGGCTACATCGATCTGGGCAAGGACAGCATCTACGAAGTCGATGAAAACGGAAACCTGCTGGCACCCAAGGATCTGACCTGGCTGGCGATCTCCACCGATGACGAAAACTGGCATATCGTGGCCTACTACGATCTGTATTCGACAGTCGACGGAGACAACACGATCTACACCGGCAGGATCCCGGTCATGATCAATGACAAGTATGCCAACCTGATCACGATGATCGATGATGATTCCGCAGAGATCATCGGTGCGACCTTTGACTACAAAGGCGAAGCCGATGTCGTCTCCAAGACACTGTATGAACTCAGTGAAGACGATGTGATCCAGCCGGTATGCGATTACTACGACTATGAAGGAAACTTCGTCGATGCTTATCTGCTGGAAGGCACGCTGACTTACAAGGATACACTGTCTCTGGGCGATGTCGATATCTCGTCCTACAAGACGCTGATCTCCTACGAGTTCAGGGATCTGTATGGCCAGTATTTCTATTCGACAGCGATCAAATAACAAGTGATATGAAAAGCTGTTTCCCGAAAGGGAAGCAGCTTTTTTCATGGAAAAGTGAGCGCTGATATTGAAAAAAATGACAAGTTAGGGCAAAATAACAGTGTCGATATGCTGACTTGAGAGAGCGGTTTATCCTACCATCTTGGAAAGGTGGCGTACTGAAAGGTACCACAGGTTCGAATCCTGTAGTCAGCGCCATTGACAAAACAAGGCCCCGATCGAAGGATCAGGGCTTTTTCTTTTACTTGTTTTTGCGCCAGTTGATATAACATTCGTGATAGAAGAGATCGAAGAAGAACGTCAGTCCGTAGTTGTTGTAGACGTTGCGGTCGGTCACGATGTTGCGGGTGGAGATCTTCTGATCTTCGCCCAGATAATAGATGAAGGAATAGATGCCCTCAAAGGCCGTCGTCCTGTTCAGGGTGATCAGGCATTTGCGGGCTTTGATGCTGTCAAGCTGATCGTTGATCGCCAGGGCAAAGTTGCCGGTGACAGAGCAGACCAGAAGCAGGTCGTTCTCCGTGAGCGTGTCCAGAAGCGAGATGTTTTTGGAAGCGCTGGAGATGATCCGGATGAGCTTCCCGGTCGTCAGGATCTGCTGCTGGAACAGCCGGCAGGCATGGGAGGAATCTTCCGCGGTCAGGATGACGACGTTGTCGGCGCTGTTGAAGATCTGCAAGAGCTTGCGGAAGCCTGCGTTGGATGTCGCCTTGACGATGTCGGCGATCATCTCGGAGATGCTCTGGGAGATGTATTCCCTGTATTGCACATGATCGGTATAATCGATGAAGCTCACTTCATGGGCCAATACCTCATCCAGGGAGTGTTTCATCTGGGTGAAGGATTCATAGCCGATGTTCTTGATGAAGCGCTGCACGCTGCTTCTGGAGACATAACAGTCATCGGCGATCTTATAGATGGAAGTGTCCTTGAGCTTCGACAGATTGCGAAGGAAATAACGGGCGATCACAAAATCGGTGTCATTTTCATCGTTCCGGTTCAGCAATGACAGCAACGAGGTCAGAAGATTGAACCTGTTGATACTGTGATCATGGTATTGGTCTGGGTTTTCCATACCAGAATTTTACCATTTTTTTCCATCCGGTATCAAAAAATGATACCAAACTGACGATACAGTTTCAAAAAGTGAAACTATGGACTGTTACCGTTTTCATATAATGAAATCAGAGAAGGGAGAGAACATGAAACACAAGAACAATCCTGTATTTCCTGAAGGTTTCCTCTGGGGCGCTTCTTCTGCCGCATGGCAGGTTGAAGGCGCAACAGCGGAAGATGGCAGAACGCCGGCGATCATTGACCTGAACTCTCAGACCAAGAAGCCGTTTGCGGACAACTCCATCGCATCCGATCACTATCATCATTACAAAGAAGATGTTGCCCTGATGAAAGAATGCGGATTCACATCTTATCGTTTCGGTATATCCTGGTCAAGAGTCATTCCGGCAGCCGACCGCAAGGTCAATCCCAAGGGTATTGAATTCTACAATAACCTGATCAATGAGCTGAAGGCTGCAGGCATTGAACCGATCGTCACGATCTATCACTATGATATGCCGGTATGGGTCGATGAAAAATACGGCGGCTGGCATGACCGCGCCATCATTGATGAATTCGACTACTACTGCAGAGTCCTGTTCGAGAACTTCGGCGACAGAGTCAAATACTGGCTGTCGATCAACGAACAGAACATGCAGATCGTCTACGGCAAATGGCTGGGCGTTGCCAAGGGTCTTACCGATGAGGAATGGGAAGTCAAGAAATGGCAGATCAACCACATCATGAACCTCTGTCACGCCAAGGCAGTCATCGCCTGCCACGAGATGGTACCGGGCGGCAAGATCGGTCCGGTTCCGGGCTATGTCCCGATCTATCCGAAATCCTGCAAGCCTGAAGATCAGATCGCTGCGATGAACGCGGAAGAACTGACCGAGAAGATCTGGGACGATCTCTATGCTTACAGAGAGTATTCCGGTTTCATCAAGAATTACTGGAAAGAGCACGATATCGATCCTGACATCCGTCCGGGCGATATGGAACTGATTCAGCAGGCCAAGATCGACTTCATCGCTGTCAACTGCTACCGCTCCGATGTCGGCATGTGGCCGGATCCGAGCTTCGTACAGGAGATCGGTCTCAACAAGTACGGCAGGAAGGGTGAATTCATCTACACCAACTGGCCGGGCGAGTATGCGCTGGACAGAAATCCGTTTGTCGAGACGACCGACTGGGACTGGCACATCGACGGTGTCTGCATGCGTTATGCATTGAGGTATCTGTGGGATCACTACCATCTGCCGATGGTCATCACGGAGGCCGGTTTCGGTGCTCATGAGGATCTCGGAGAAGACGGCAAGATCCATGACCAGTATCGTATCGATTATCTCAGAGATTACATCTACAATGTCGGTCTGGCGATCGCCGACGGTGTCGAGGTCTTCGGTTTCAACCCGTGGTCCTTCACCGATCTGCTGTCAACAGGCAACGGCATGGCCAAGAGATACGGCCTAGTCTTCGTCAACAGGACAGACGATGATCTCAGAGACATGAAGCGTTACAAGAAGGATTCGTTCGAATGGTACTCAAAACTGATCAGATCCAACGGTCAGGAATGGGGTTATGACATGTCTGAGTGGAGAGACTTCACGAAGACAAGTGAGTTGGCTTCCGATATCAAGGCAAAAGAAGAAAAGGAAGCATAAGAAAGGGCTAGTATGGCAAAGAAAGATTACAAGAAATTATCTGATGAAATTATTGCAGCATGCGGCGGCGTCGAGAATATCCTCGGTGCTTCTCACTGCATGACTCGTCTGCGTCTCAACCTGAAGGACGCTTCAGTCCTGAATCTTGAAGAAGCAAAGAAGATCCCCGGTGTCATCAACATCGTTGTCCAGAACGGCGAACAGCAGTTCGTCATCGGTCAGGATGTCGCAACTCTCTATGAAGAGATCACGAAGAATGACATCAAGGCCGGCGGTTCCGTTGATGATGCTGAAGCACTCAAGGCTGACACACAGGCCAAGGGCAACATCATCGAAGGTATCCTGTCCTATGTCGGCGGTACTTTCTCTCCGATCATTCCGGTATTCATCGCCGGTGGTCTGACAGGTGCTGTCATCTCTCTGTTACAGACATTCGCAGGTCTGGATGCATCAAGCGGAACAGTATTCGTTCTGACAGCGATCCAGCAGGCAATGCTGTACTTCTTGCCGATCTACATCGGTTTCTCAAGCGCAACAAGACTGAAATCAAATCCGTATCTGGGCGCATTCCTGGGTGCAGTTCTGCTTTACGTCACGCTCAACCGTGGTGAAGAACTCAACTTCTTAGGCATCAACGTTGCCAACATCGGCTACAACGGCCAGATCTTCCCGGTCGTCCTGGGCACTCTGTTCATGTCTGTTGTCTACCGTTTCCTGCAGAACCATCTGCCGATCGTTCTCAGAACCGTCTTACTGCCTGTTCTGACGATGCTGATCGTTGTTCCGGTAACACTGATCGTCTTAGGTCCGTTAGGCTACTGGGTAGGTACAGGTCTTGCTAACGCTGTCCTGGCTATCTATCGTGCATTCCCGGCTCTGGCTGTCGCCATCATCGGTGCAACCACTGTATGGCTTGTCTTCTTCGGTATGAACAATGCCACTTATCCGGTCCTCTTCCTCTTACTGGCAGAAGTCGGTTCCGATCCTCTGATCTGTACCGGTATGGCTCCGGCAAACGTCGCTGTCGGCGGTGCCTGCCTTGCATACGCTCTGCTTCAGAGAGACGCTGACAAGAGAGGCGTCGGTATCTCTTCCGGTATCACTGCTTTATCAGGCATCACTGAACCGGGCGTCTACGGCGTCCTGTTCCCGAACAGATATCCTCTGATCGGTGCAATGGTCGGCGGCGGTATCGGTGGTTTCATCGCCGGTCTCTTCGGTCTGACTCAGTATGTCATCGCCAACCCGGGCTTCATCTCCTTCGCGGCTTACTTCAATCCGGACGGAACATGGGGCAACTTCTGGGGCATGATGGGTGTCATGGTACTGGCAGTCGTCGTAGGCTTCGCTGTGACCTATGTCTTAGGCAAGAGAGCTGAAAAGAAAGCATAAGATTCTAAAAACGGATCATCTCAAACAGGAGTCAGTGGAAACACTGCTCCTGTTTTTTATCGTAAAATAGAGATAGATCAATTGGGAGGATCAGATGCTGGAGAAAACCGGACCGATCGAAAAGATCTATGAAGCCTATACGGCGATCGCCGATGACAGGATCACGATGCATGAGGATCATGCGGAAGTTTTTTCTTCTGACAGATCAAAATCATATACCGTGAGTTGGAAGGACAATGCCTATTCATCCGATGACAGCGCCACCTACTGGCAGGGCTATCCCGGCTATCCGGTGATCGCGGTTCTGATGCTGCAGGGAAGACTGCTGTACGATGAAGCGATCGCCTCGCAGTTCAAAGACATCAACTGGAACAAACTGAACAAGGAATATAAAAGAGATTATACCGGGGCGTTTGAACATATCGTGGAAGAACGTCATCTCGACGAAGAAACGATCAAGAAAGAAGCGGAGACTGTTTACGCTCAGCTGAAGGAACTTGATATCACGCTGAAAAAAGCGGGAAAGAAAAAGAAGGTGGGATGATGTCAAAGACAGTCACGTTTTACTATGTCAGACACGGAGCGACGCTGTTCAACCGGCTGGGCAGGATGCAGGGCAGATGCGATTCTCCTCTGGTGGAGGAAGGGATCGCTCAGGCCTGTGAGGCAAAGGAAAAGCTGAAGGATATCCCTTTCACAAGAGCCTATACTTCCACTTCGGAAAGATGCATCGATACCGCTCACATCATACTGGAAGGCAGGGATGTTCCTTTGACTTATACCAAGGATCTCAAGGAGATGAGCTGGGGAAACTTCGAGGGAGCAAGGGATGAGGAGTATCCGGAAGAGATCAGACGCCGCAGGTTCGGTGATGCCGACTGGAGCGATGCCGGCGGCGAGAACCTCAAGATGCTGAAGGAAAGAGTACTGAGATGCTACGAAAAAATCTATGAGGAATGTGAAGACGGCGATATCGTCCTGATCGTCTCCCACGGTGCGATCTTCATGCATATGATCCACATGGTCTTCGGACTCAACAGAGATTATATGTATCAGCTGATGCGCGAGCACAATGAGACCCAGCATCCCGTCACACACGGTTTTGCGGCCGTTTTCCGGATGACAGACGGCAGATTTGAACTGCTGCAGCTCAACGGTCATTATGAAGGTTTCCTAGAAGATCTGAAAGATTATCAGGAATAAAACAGTATTGAAAGACAAAAGAAAAACAGGAGACCTGGTCTCCTGTTTTATGTTTCGTGATCTCCGGATGATTACATCAGTGACAGGAACATTTCCTTGATGTCTTCGACTGTGACAGGACGCGGGTTGCCCGGTGTGCAGGCATCCTTGAGAGCGTCAGCTGACAGGGCGTCGACATCTTCCATCGGAACGACGTTCTTAAGTGACATCTCGATGCCGACATCTTCACCAAGCTTCTTTACGGCAGCCACTGCTGCAGCCCTTGCTTCTTCAAGCGGCAGGGTATAGGCACCTTCCACGCCGAAAGCGGCAGCGATGTCTCTGTATTTCTCACCGGTGACCGGAGCGTTGTAGGCCATGACGGTCGGAAGCAGTGTTGCGCAGGCTTTGCCGTGCGGCATGTTGTAGTAAGCGGAGAGCGTATGGGCCATGGAGTGGTCGACACCGAGTCCGACATTGGAGAAGCCCATGCCGGCAACATACTGTGCCAGGGCCATTGCTTCTCTGCCCTCCGGTTCATTCTTGACTGCGGAGCGCAGGTTCTTGGCGATCATCTGGATGGCCTTGAGGTGGAACATGTCTGACAGTTCCCAGGCACCGCCGGTGATGTAGCCTTCGATGGCGTGCGTCAATGCATCCATGCCGGTCGCAGCTGTTAATCCTGCAGGCATGGAAGCCATCATTTCCGGATCGACAAAGGCGACGACCGGAATGTCATGAACGTCGACACAGACGAATTTTCTCTTGTATTCGGGGTCGGTGATGACGTAGTTGATCGTGACTTCGGCAGCCGTTCCGGCAGTTGTCGGGACAGCCAGGATCGGCGTGCAGGGTTTCTTGGTCGCAGCGACGCCTTCCAGAGATCTGACATCGGCGAATTCCGGGTTGGTGTTGATGATGCCGATGGCCTTGGATGTATCCATGGAAGATCCGCCGCCGATGGCAACGATGCAGTCAGCACCGGACTGCGCAAAAGCTTTGACACCGGTCTGGACGTTTTCGATCGTCGGGTTGGGCTGGATATTGGAATACAGTTCGTAAGGGATGCCTGCCTCTTCCAGCAGATCCGTTACTCTGGCAGTGATACCGAATTTGACAAGATCCGGGTCAGATGCGACAAAGGCTTTTTTGAAGCCGCGGGCTTTGATCTCGTTGGGGATCTCCTTGATGGCACCTGCGCCGTGATAGGATGTTTCATTTAAGATAAAACGATTTGCCATATATTTTCCTCCTGATATTTACATTTACAGTTTAGCAGTTTGTGATTCTTTTCACAATTCATTTGCATTACATTCTTATAAGTTTTACCGTGTTCATGAGATAATGATGAAAGTGAGGACAATACTGATGAAGATTATTAAAATACTGATGATCATGATACTGCTGATGGGTGTTGCCGGCTGCGGCAAAACAGAAGAGAAAACAGAAGAAAAGAAAGAAGAGACTGTTGCAGAAAATCAGGTAATCCATTGCGAGATCACGGTACAGGATTACGGCACGATGAAGCTGGAGCTTTATCCGGATATCGCGCCTGTGACTGTGGAGAATTTCGTAAAACTGGTGAAGAGCGGTTTCTATACAGACAACCGTTTCCACAGGATCATTGACGGTTTCATGATACAGGGCGGAATGGACGCAAGCGGCAGCGCTCAAAGGATCTACGGAGAATTTGAGGCCAACGGTTTTGACAATCCCCTGAAGCATACGGAAGGCGTCATCTCCATGGCCAGAGCCAAGGATCCGGATTCGGCTTCTTCGCAGTTCTTCATCATGGTCGGTGATGCCGACTGGCTGGACGGCCAGTATGCGGCCTTCGGCAAGGTGGTAGAAGGCTATGAGATCGCCCAGAAGATCGCTGCCGATGCCAGACCCACGGACAATAACGGTTCGATCGCTGAAGGCGATCAGCCGATCATCGAGTCGATCGTGATTGTTGAATAGGAGGAGAGAAGATGAAACAGAAAATCGTCGTCGATCTGCATGCCCACACGCTGGCTTCGGGTCACGCCTACGGTACCATACGGGAAAACGCTCTGGCGGCAAAAGAGGCTGGACTGAGCGGTCTGGGCATAAGCGATCATGCACCGGGCATTCCGGGGACCTGCGATCCCTTCCATTTCAGCAACCTTCATGCGATACCCAGACAGCTTTACGGTGTGAACATCTACTACGGCTGCGAAAACAATGTCACCAACGAGGGAAAGATGACCCTGCCGGAAAGGATACTGAACAGGCTCGACTACAACATCGTCGGCATCCACGGTCTGTGTTATGAAGATAAAGGAGCTGAAGAGAATACAGACAATCTGATCAGCTGCATGGAAGATCCGAAGACTTTCTTTGTCTCCCATCCCGATGATGATGCCTATCCTCTGAATTACGAAAGGCTCGTTCCGGCAGCCAGGGAACTCGGGGTCGCTCTGGAAGTGAATGATTCTTCCTTCACCCATCCCTGGAAGATCAATGCCAGGCAGAATATCATCACTTATCTGGATCTGTGCATGAAGCATCGGGCATATATCTTTGTCGGATCGGATGCCCATGATCCCAGCAGAGTCGGATGTTTCAAACACGCGATCGCTCTGCTGGATGAGATCGGTTTCGATGAAGATCTGATCGTCAATAATTCGGAAGAGAAGTTCAGGAACTTCATCGGTTTCAAAGAATAAAAACAGGAGAGCACAGGCTCTCCTTTTTTCAGATCTTTTATTTTTCTTTGAACAGTACGAACTTTTCAAGCGGGAACAAAACGGCGTACTGGAACATGCCGGCTGCGCAGTTTGCCAGGATTCTGGCAAATGCCATCGATGTTTTTCCCTGCAGCAGAGAGATCACTCTTCCCTGCAGCCAGGTCGAGATCAGGATCAGCGTAAACATGACGGCAAGATAGATCGCCATGCTTCGTTTCGAGAACTTTCCTTTGAATGTGAAACGCATGTTCATGAAATAGCCGTAGAGATTGCCGATGAAATTGGAAAGGAACAAAGGCAGGACATAGCCCCAGGTCACGGCACCGTTGACGACATAAGGGCTTTCTTCCTGAAACAGCACCTTCGCATCAAAGATCCCTCTGAGAAAGTCAGGCAGCGGCTGCCTGAAAGAATCGAAAAACAGCGGTATGATCAGTGCCAGGATCATCTGCACAAAAGTGGTGGAGAAACTCACCATGTTGAATTTGATGAACTGCCACCAGGCTTTGTTTCCGTATTTCTGATCTAGTTTCCGAAACAGTTTCAGCATGAGGACTTCTTGTTCCTTATCATTATAGTTCTTTTATAAAACACGGGAAACCGGCACTTTCTGAAGGGCTTTGATTCTCAAAAGATGTGAATTGATGTGATTAAGCGTTTACATTGAAAAGAGTACCGATTCTTCTTTGACATTGCTCAGGAAATGGATGAAAATTGTAATATGAATGTGAAATATGTGAAGTTTGGAAGCGGACCGAAAACGATGGTCATTCTTCCGGGTCTCTCTCTGAGGCCGGTTACAGTTACACCGCAGGCAGTGATAGATGCCTATGAGATATTTGCGACGGATTTCACCGTTTATCTTTTTGATTACAGGGAGGATCCTGAAAAGGGTCTGAGTATCGAAGATATGGCGGATGATGTCGCTGATGCATTGAAAGAACTGGAGTTGGAGGATATTTATCTCTATGGCGTATCAATGGGCGGTATGGTCGCACAGACACTGATACTGAAGTATCCCGGACTGGTGAAGAAACTGGTCCTGACGTCTTCCGTCAGCAGGGTCAACCCTGAGGGAACGACTTCAAGATGGCTGGAATATGCGAAGAAGAAGGACATCATGAGACTGATCGATGCTTTCATGAGAGACATTTATTCTCCCGAGCTTTATGATCAGTATATCGATGTGATGATCGCCACATACAAGTCTCTCACCGATGAAGAGCTGAGAGCCTGTGTACTCAGATTGCAGGCGGCGGGCAGATTCGATGTCACTGACAGATTAAGTGAGATCGACATCCCGGTGCTGGTGCTTGGTTCTCTGAAGGATCAGGTCTTCTCGCCGGATGAGATGAGACTGACGGCCGATCTGCTGCATTGCGAATCTTATTTCTATGAGGGTTATTCGCATGCGGTCTATGACGAATGTGAGGATATCAAGAAACGGATCTATGATTTCTTTATGAGATAAGGGGGTATATCTATGGGTTGTACGACAATACTGGTAGGAAAGAAAGCGAGCTATGACGGCTCGACGATGATCGCGAGAAACGATGACGGCTTTTTCGATGTGAAGAAACTGGTCGTGGTCGATCCCAAGAAGCAGCCGCGCAAATACAAAAGCAAGATCGCTCATCTGAGTATCGAGCTGCCTGACAATCCTATGCGTTATACGTCGACGCCATCCGTCGATCCCAAACGCGGGATCTGGGCGGCCAACGGCATCAATGAAGCCAACGTCGGCATGACGGCGACCGAGACCCTGAGCACCAATCCGCTGGTATTGGGCGCCGATCCTTATGTGGTATACAAGGAAAAGAAAGGCAGGCAGAAAGAAGTCGCCGGCGGACTGGGCGAGGAAGATCTGGTCGTGCTGGTTCTGCCTTATATTAGAAGCGCCAGGGAAGGCGTAAAGAGATTGGGTGAACTGCTGGAGAAATACGGGACCTATGAGCCCAACGGCATCGCCTTCAACGACGAGAACGAGTGCTGGTGGCTGGAGACCATCGGCGGCCATCACTGGATCGCCAGACGTCTTAAGGACGAGGAATATGTCATCATGCCCAATCAGTTCGGCATCGACCGTTTCGATCTGGATGATGCCTGCGGCGAACAGAAGTATCACATGTGCTCTGCCGATCTGAAGGATTTCATTGAAAAGAATCATCTCGATCTGAATAAAGGAAAGGTCTTCAATCCGCGTTATGTCTTCGGTTCCCATTCCGACGGCGATCATGTCTACAACACACCGCGTGCCTGGTTCATGGGCAGATACTTCAATCCGACGACTTACAGGTGGGACGGCGAAAACGCCGACTTCACGCCGGAGAGCGATGATATCCCCTGGTCCATGGTCGCGGAAAAGAAGATCACAGTCGAAGACATCAAATACATCCTGTCATCCTATTTCCAGGGAACGCCTTACAATCCCTATCAGAAGGGCGATGATCCCAGGAAGCATCTCTACCGTCCGATCGGCATTTCCAGGACCGGTGTCATGGCTGTCTTACAGATCAGAGGCTATATGCCCGATCCTTTAAAGGGTCTCGAGTGGATCTGTTTCGGCGCCAACCCGTTCAACACGGTCGTTCCGATCTATACGTATACCGATGTGATGCCCAAGTACATGAGCGATGTCTCGCTGGATGTTTCCACGGACAATTTCTACTGGGGTTCCAGACTCATCGGCGCACTGGCGGATCCGCATTTCTATTCCAGCGGACAGATCGTCGAGCGTTATCAGATGAAGGTGCCTGCCGAAGGCCATCGTCTCATCAATGAATACGATGAGAAGATGCTGAAGGAAAAGGATTACTCGCTGATCAGAGAAGCCAACGAAAAGATCTGCGAGATGGCAAAGAAGGAAACGCTGGATACCCTGGCTCAGGTATTGCGTGATGCCAGCGTGCACATGAAGTGTTCCTACAACCGGAGCGATAACTGATTAAAAATATGTTCATCTGAAAGTCTTGTCCTGTGTGATAAGACTTTTTTATTTCGGGAAAACAAAGATGTTGACAAGTTTACTTGGCAATGGATCGCGCTGGATAAAAAGTTTGAGGATATATTCTATTTCTGAACGAACCGGAGATCATTCATTAAAAAAAACATAAAAATACGATTCGACTGAATCGTATTTTTACTTTTCTATGATCCTGTCGATCCCTTTTTTCAGATGTTCGAGATATTCATCCAGTTCAGACAAGGGGATGCCGCTGTATCCGATCAGGATCATGTTGTGATGATCCGCGCTGTCAAAGAAGTATTGGGAAGCCGGATAGACACAGGTCTCTTCTTCATGGAAGGCTAAGAGGATCTCTTCTTCCGACAGCTCAGTGGGCAGCTTCAGTACGAAATGTGTCCCTCCGCCGATGCCGTAGATCCTGATGAGATCATCATAATGATTACGGAGAAAATCGATGATGCGGCTGTGTTTCTTACGCAGGGCATTGCGGATCTGATTGATCCGCTTGCGGTACTCCTTGGACCGAAGGTATTCCGAAAGCGTCATCTGGATCAGAAGGGAAGCACTGGATGAAAACAGCGATGCCGAAGGTTTCAGGCTTTCAGGGAAAACGATGTAGGAGACCCTGAGATCGGGAGACAGGGATTTGGAGAAGGATCCCAGATAAATGACCCGCTCATGACTGTCAAGCGAATAAAGAGCCGGAACCGGTCTTTCCCGGTAACGGAGTTCGGAGTCGTAATCATCTTCGATCAGGAAACTGTCGCTTTCCTGTGCCCATTTCAGAAGCTGCAGTCTTCTGCCGACAGGCAGGATGGTCCCCAGAGGGAACTGGTGGGAAGGAGTGACATAGGCCAGAACTCTACGGTGGCTTAAAAGCTGTGAAGTCTGAATGCCGTTGTCATCCAGGGGGATCGGCAGGATCTCATAGCCCGCTTTCGCAAAGACTTCCCTGGTATCCTGATGTCCGGGATCTTCCAGAGCCAGAGTACGGTATCGGTCAGAGAAGACCTCGCTCAAAAGTTTTAATGAGTAATGATGTCCGCTGGTGATGACGATCTGTTCGGGCTTTGTGATGACGCCTCTGACTTCCCGCAGGTGATCGCATAAAGCCTGCCGCAGGGAAAGCAGGCCCTGAGGTTCGCAATCCTGCAGCGTCTGTTTCTCTTCCAGCTGGCTGAGCGCTTCCTTTAACGCCTTTCTGAAACCGCGGGTCACATAGACATTGGGCTCGATGCTTCCGTAGCGGAAGTCATAGGGATAGGTCTCTTTCTTTGTTTCGCTGTCTGCGGCCGTTTCTGTTTCTGGTCTGGTATCAGCGATCTTGGGGATCTCTTCCACATAAAAACCGGATCCGATCTTCGAACTGACAAAACCTTCCGATTCCAGCTGCTGATAGGCGAGAAGGACGGTGTTGCGGCTGAGGTGATAATCCTGTGCAAGCGTCCGGGTTGCGATCAGACGCTCTCCTGCTTTCATCTCACCTGAAATGATCTGATTTTTCAGTTCTTCGTAGATCTGTATATAGACAGGTATCTTGCCGGACTTATTGATCTCTAACATAAATTGGTACTATAAAATTATACAAAATTGGCACTTTCAAGTAAAACAATTTACTGTTATCCTGTTGATGACAGGAAAGGCGGGAATCTGAAAATGACAAACGCAAAAACAAAAAAAATCGTCTATACCGCCATGTTTGCGGTGATCAACTATGTGGCTTTCACTTACGGAAAAATCACGATTCCGGTCACGGCCGGAACTTCGACGGCGATCCATATCGCCAACGCTGTCGTCGTGCTTTCTTCCTGGTTTCTGGGACCGATATACGGAGGACTGTCCGGAGCGATCGGTCTTTCGATCGCCGATGTCCTGGATCCCAGGTACATCACTTCGGCACCTAAAACGTTCCTGCTGAAGTTTCTGATCGGCTTCATTGCCGGTACCGTCGCCAGACAGTTTCATCTGAGAGAAAAGACCGACAGAAAGGAGATCATCGAGGCAGCGACCGTATCCGCTGTTGCCGGTCTTGGTTTCAATGTGATCGCCGATCCGATCGTCGGTTATTTCTACAGGAACTATCTGCTGGGCATTCCTCAGGATGCCGCCAAGATCATCGCGACCTGGGTTGCCGGTGCAACGGCGATCAATGCGGTTGCCTGTGTCTTCGTATCTGTTATACTGTATTTAGCTTTGTATAAGAGCTTTTTACCGAGGTTGCCGAAAGATGAGTAAGAAAAGGATCATCGTCATAGACGGACAGGGCGGAAATATCGGAAGACAACTGGTGAAGGATATCAGGGAGTCTTTTCCCGATGTCTATATCCGGGCCGTCGGCACCAATTCCGCAGCGACGGAGAACATGCTGAAGGGCGGAGCTGATGAAGCGGCTACCGGTGAGAACGCACTGATCGTTGCCTGCAGACAGGCCGACATCATCGTCGGTCCGATCGGCATCGCCATTCCCGATGCGTTATTGGGAGAAGTGACAACAAAGATGGCGGAAGCAGTCGGAGGTTCCGACGGCGTCAAGGTCCTGATCCCGCTGAACCGCTGCGATGTACTGGTTCCCGGGATCTCTGAAAGAAGCACTTCGCAGCTGCTTTCAGAAGCTTTGGATCTGATCCGTGATATAATAAAAACATCTTAACAGAAGTTAGGATGTCGGGCTGAAGCCTCAGGTATACAGAATCTGAATCGATATCAGGAAGGTATCGCGTTTCCTTGGAAGGAAAGAGATACTTTTCTTTTATTTAGGAGGATAAGAATGAACAACACAAAGAAACTTGTACTGGCAGCACTGTTCATCGCGATCGGTGTTGTCCTGCCTCAGGCTTTCCATGCCATCCCCAATGCCGGCAGCATTTTTCTGCCGATGCATATTCCCGTACTGATCGCGGGCTTTGCCCTGGGTCCCGTCTTCGGCGCTATCTGCGGTGTCCTGACTCCGATCCTTTCGCATCTGCTGTTTGGTATGCCGCCGGCACCGATGCTGGCACAGATGATCTGTGAACTGGCTGCCTATGGCTTCCTGACAGGTTTACTGAACAAGGTCTTCAAGGCCGGAAGCAATATCGGAAAGATCTATGTCGTTCTGATTCTGAGCATGCTTGGCGGAAGGCTGATCTACGGTCTGCTGAACTACTTCATTTTCAAAGCAGGCAGTTATTCCTTACAGATGTGGCTCTCAGCCGCCTTCATCAAGGCTCTGCCGGGTATTGCGATCCAGCTTGCGCTGATCCCGATCCTGGTCAGCAGGCTCAAGAAAGCGAAACTGTTCTAGAAAAGAAAAAAGGTGCGATGAACGCGCCTTTTTCAATTATTCAATGGTAACTGTCTGTTTGGTTTCGATGGATTTCTGTTCCTTCGAAGGAAGAACGATGTTCAGGATGCCGTTGTCGAATTTTGCCTTGACATCTTCGGCTTTGATATTCTCACCGACATAGAAGCTTCTTGAGCAGCTGCCGAATCTTCTTTCGGAGCGGATCAGATTGCCCTTGGCATCTTTTTCCTCGTTGGAAACATTGTGGGTCGCCTTGATGTTGAGGTAACCGTCGATCAGTTCCATCTGTACATCTTCCTTGGCGTAGCCGGGCAGTTCGATGTCGAGGTTGTAGTAACCGTCTTTTTCATAGACATCGGTCTTCATGACACTGTTGTTATATACTGTCTCTTTCGGGAAGAAACCGTCAAATACATCATCGAATACATCTAAAGTTCTGGGAAAATACTTCATTTTACATACCTCCTTGTACGGGTCTATGATCACCCTGCATATATATCATATCACATTATTTAGCACTGTCAAGCATAAAGTGCTAGCAAAGGTGCTAAAATAGTGCTAAATGTAAGGCAGATAAAAAATCAAAGAGAAGCTGTTTCCTGTGAAAAGAAAGCCTCTCCGACTTTGCGGTAGGAAGTATCGTTGTAGGAGATCATGGAAAAGACGTCATCTTCAAAACCGATGATCGTCAGCGAGGCATTGTCGACCAGGCGTTCCTGATGGAATTCAGGGAAGAGTCTGTGTATGACCAGACAGATCGCAAAGGAGGAAGTGGAGATCAGGATGTCTCCGTCCTTGTATTTCTGACACAGCATTTCAATGCCTTCCAGCAGACGCAGGGCTGCTTTTTCAGGGCCTTCAAAGGTGCCGCTGTCATCGCTTTCTTCGATCATCTTTCCGATCTCAAGGTCGCTGTAGTAATGATAGAGACCTTCATAGCCGTCAAAGGGCTGATTGACTTTTTCGTATAAGGGTCCCAGCATTTCCTGATAGGTCCTGTCTTCGAATTTTCCATAGCCCATCTCCCTAAAATGCATATCGGGGACGACTTCGCAGGGCTTTTCATTCTGGGAAAGGAATGTTTCAGCCGTCTGTATCTGTCTGCCGGCATCACCGCAGTACGCACAGTCAAAAGAGATCTTTCTTGCTCCGTAGCCGGCGCACTTTGCCTGATAGATGCCAAGATCGGTCAGAGGGGCATTGTGCCAGCCGTGTACGCGTCCTTCCAGATTATACTCAGTCTGTCCGTGTCTGAGGAAATACAGTTTCAGCATATCTCCATTATATAAGGGGTTATAATATTTTTGTTAATACACGATGTGTCTGTTGATACATAATGAAACAATATCCTGCCGGATCTATCAGATGAAAGGGTAACAGGTGAATTTTATGAAGAGGATTGTTCAGTTACTGGTCGTAATGATGATGTGTCTTGCGCTTTGTTCCTGCCAGATCAAAAAGGAACAGAAAGATGACATCTATATCTTTTTTACTTCCGATGTCCACTGCGGCGTCGATGAGAATCTGACACTGGCTTCTTTGAAGGCGCTGGTCGATGATACGAAAGCCGAACATCCCTATGTCACCCTGGTCGACTGCGGTGACTATCTGCAGGGCGGCGCTCTGGGCACCCTGTCAAAGGGAAGTCTGGCCGTTGAACTGATGAATGAAATGAACTATGATATCGTCACGATCGGCAATCATGAATTCGACTACGGAATGGATGAACTGACGAAACGCCTGGATGAGCTGAATGCCAGGATCGTCGTTTCCAATGCGGTCTACAGCGGACAGAAAGGCAATTCCCTCAAAAAGAGCGAGGAATATATCATCATGGATTATGACGGAACGAAGGTTGGTTTTATCGGCATCCTGACGCCCACCACCATCACTTCCTCCACGCCTGCTTTTTTCATAGAAGACGGAGAATATGTCTATGATTTTTACGGCGGTGAAGACGGCGAGAGAGAAGCGAAACATCTGCAGGAGATCGTCGATGAGCTCAGAAAGCAGAAGGTCGACTATGTCATCGCTCTGAGTCATTCAGGCACCAATATCGAGGAAAGGCCCTATGATGCGGTCTCGGTGATCTCCAAGACAAGGGGCATCGATGTCTTCCTCGACGGCCATTCCCATTCACTGATCACTGAGGATTATTATCCCAACGCTGACGGCGAAGATGTGCTGTTATCTTCTGTCGGCACAAAGCTGCAGGAAGCCGGAGAGCTGATCCTGGGTAAAGACAAGACGATCTCTGTCGTCCATTTTGAGGAGTATGATCGTCAGGACGAAGTGATCCTGAAGGCTGTTGAAAAAGCAAACGGCGAACTGAATGAGATCCTGTCACAGGAGATCTGCACGATCGATAACGATATCTCCATCACTGATGAAGAAGGCATCAGGATGGTCCGTGCCAGGGAAACCGGAGCCGGCGATTTTTCCGCAGATGCCCTCAGGTATGAGATGGGCACGGATATCGCCATCGTCAACGGCGGCGGTGTCAGGGCGACGATCCCGGCCGGCGTCGTCACTTATCAGAGCTTGCTGAATGTCATGCCGTTCCAGAACATCCTCGGTTCCTGTCTGGCCACCGGTCAGCAGATCATGGATGCACTGGAATTCGGTGCCAAACAGACGGAGTATATCTACAAGCTGGACGGTAATCCCGTCGGCGAGTTCGGCGGGTTCTTCCAGGTATCCGGTCTGAAGTATACGGTCGACACATCGATCGAAAGCAGTGTGATGCTGGATGACAACAACATGTTTGCCGGTTTTGAGAATGATAACAGAAGAGTGAAAGACGTTTTGGTTCTGAGAGACGGCGAATATGTTCCGATCGATCCAAAGGCCTATTACTCTGTTGCTGCCAGCAATTATGCCCTGTTCAGAAGCGGAGACGGCAACACCATCTTCTCTGAATGCGAACGGATCATCGAAGAAGGTCCGGTGGATGTCCTGGGTCTGATCGATTTCTGTCAGAGCGAGGCGTTCATTCCGGAGAACTATATGAAACCGGACGGAAGGATCACGATTGAGTAGAAAATTTCTGATTTTCTTATGTGCACTGCTGCTATGCTGCAGCGGCTGCACGAAGAGCATCAATGAGAATGCCGAAAAATACCGCAACGGCAGATGCGTCGCTTTTTATCCGGCCAATAATGAAGAGGTCAGGGAATATGCGGTCTCTCTTTGCGAAAGCAGAGAAGAGCGGATCTATGATTATCAGAAAAAGAAAAGCGGAGATCTTTATGCGATCTCCTATCTGGACGGCAGAATTTTCTATGTCAATGAAGATGATACAAAGCCGGAACTGACGATGACAAGCGGTGAAGCGATCCTGTCCAATCATCTGCGCTATGAAATGAAAAAGGCCGGGAAAGATATCGCCTATACTTCACAGTTCTGGCTGGATACGGCTCCGGATGCCCTGGATCTTTCAAAGATCACAGGTGTCATCGAACACGATGCGATCACTGTATATTATGAAGAATACGATCAGACGGTAAGACTGCCGATGCTTTTTCTGAAGGAACTGACAGGCATCGATCCGGGGACCAGACAGACACAAGAGGATGAAAGACTGGTCTATATCGATCCGGAAAGGCCGATGCTGGCGATCACATATGACGACGGTCCCTATAAGAAGGTGGACACGCTTCTGTATGATCTTTTTGACAGATACGGCGGCAGGGCAACTTTCTATTCCGTAGGCAGCCGCATGTCCAAATCGGAGCTGGACAGTATCGCTTACGGCATCTCTTTGGGCATGGAATTCGGTTCCCACACCGAGAATCATGAAAACCTGGGAAAGCTGAGCGCGAATTCAGCCAAGCACACAGTCTATGAGCCGATCGATTATGTGAAGAAAAAACTGGGCTATGAGATGAAGACTTACCGTCCGCCCTATGGTGTACGTAATTCCGACATGGAACAGATCATCTCCATTCCGGCGGTCCTGTGGAGCGTGGACTCCAAGGACTGGTCCAACCGGGATGCGGACATCACTTATGACAAGATCATGGATCAGATCGATAACTATGACGTCATCCTGATGCATTCTTTATACATGTCATCGGAACAGGCAAGTGAAAAGCTGGTACCCGAACTGATCGACAGGGGATACCAGCTTGTGACGGTCACGGAGCTGATGGAACAGCTTGGTGTCGAAGTATCCGATATCACTTACTTCGCCGATGAAACTACTATTCACTACGCAATGCGATGACCGGGTCCTGCCTGGCCGCTTTTTTTGATGGGATGAATCCGGCGATGATCGTCAGAACGACTGATATCAGAACCAGCACGGCAGCCGCTCTTTTTTCCAGTACCGCATTGACATTGTAGTTGCTGGTCAGGGTGTGGATATAATGATTGATGACGGGGATCAGGGCCAGCGTCGTACCGACACCCAATAAGCCTGACAATAATCCGATGATGAAAGTCTCGGCCGAGAAGATCGACGAGATATTGCGTTTTGATGCGCCCATAGCTCTTAAGATGCCGATCTCCTTGGTCCTTTCCAGGACTGATATCAGGGTGATGACGGCAATCATAATCGAAGATACGACCAGGGAGATCGATACGAAGGCGACCAGTACATAGGTCACGACATCGACAATCGTCTTGACGGAGGACATCAGGATGCCGGTGATATCGGTGTAGCGGATCTGTTTTTCCTCATCGACGGATTCATTGTATCTGTCCAGGAAGGCGAGGAAATTTTCCTTGCCGTCGAAGTCACGGAAATAGATCGAGATGGAAGTCGGATCATCGAGATCCTGATAGCCCAGAGCGATCAGATTGTTGGCGGAGGTCTTTTCCTCGGTACCGGACATCATCGTCTCCATGAGTCTTGAAAGTTCATCCTGATCCATGTCGAAACGGAAGGCCTGTGCGAATTTGTCGGTATCGACTTTCATCAGATTGCCTGAAAGCAGATCGCTCAGTGAAGACAGGGATTCCATCATCGGTGTCATCATCTGAGCGGTGGCCGTGCCGATCTGGGAAGCGATCATCATGACCGTGAAATCGTTGAGCATCTGATTGATGACTTCGGATGTATTCGATAGCATGTCGGAATCTCTCATCAGGGACATGATCAGTCCGTTGTTTGTCAGTTCGGAAGTTCCGCTGTAGGTGATGTCGTTTTCGTCCGCTTCATAGCGGACACGGGAATCGACCGCGATCCCCTTGATCTGGTCATAATAGGATCCGAACATCGAGGAAACGCTCTGTGCGAGTTTTGCGTACTGTCCGTCGCTGATCAGCATCAGGAAGGCGGAGACATCGACATCGCCCATCTGTCCCAGATACTGCTGGTTTGCGGACAAGAGGTTTTTCGCAAAGTCCCTGTATCCTTCAGGAGTGATGGTCTGTTTGATCTCATTCAGTTTGTCCTCATCCAGGATCAGGTATTGTGTAACTGTTCCTTCCTCATCCGTTTCTTCGATGAGGTTGTTTTCATTGTAGGAAGTGACGGCCTGATTCAGATAGGATGTGTTGATCATCGTGAAGATGCCGGTCAGGATCGTCGCATCCGGTGTTTCAGAGATCATGTCGGCTGCGGTCTGCGCAGAGTTCATGATGATCTGCTGCATCTGTTTTTCATTCAGTGTATCAAATTTGAAGGAGTCCTCATCGATGTTGATCTCAAAGGCTTCCTTGATCAGATCTTCGTCGATGGACACCATGTCGTTGAAATCGATCTTGTTTTCGTTTTCCTTGTTTTCTTCATCGAAGCGTTTGCCGGAGAAGACATCGACATCCCGATTTGAAAGCTGCTTGGATACGATGGCCGTCTGGGCAGACTGGGCGATGATGTAGTCGCACAGATCCTGACTGTAGGCGACACCCGGAGAAAGCGCCATCGAATCATTGCCTTCCTTGAGGCAGACGATGCCGGCGATCTTCAGTTTCAGGGATCTGTCATAGAGATCTCTCATATAGGCGTCATCGCCGGACATGTCTTCATAGATGTCATATCTGACGTTGTAGCGGTAAAGATCGGTCGGCCTGATCAGACGCAGATCGACATTCATCAGTTCCTCGTAGGTGAATTCCAGGGAAGGATTGTTTACCCCCGAAGATTCCCCGGCCATGACGTTGTTGATGATGGTCTTGAGTTCATTGGTATCTCTTAAACCCAATGAATATAAAAGCAGATCCGAGACCGAATTGGGTTCGGAAAGAACCAGCAGGAGTTCATCATAATGCTCAGGCCATCTGCCGGCCAGAACATCATACTGGTCTTTGTAGGAATCGATATTTTCATTCATCCTGAGGAAGACGCTGTTTGAGCCCATTGAAAAAGACGACATGAAGGAAGTTGCCTGATCGGAATACATCGAGCTCATCAGGGAGCTCGGATTGAGCTTGGCGAGATTGTCTTTCACGTCAATCGTATAGATCAGCGGTTTGACGGAATAGGAATAGTCGATGTAGCTGACATCGTCTCTGTAATCATCCTCATGGCTTTCCAGATAGGCTTTGAGGCTTTTGAGATCGTTGGAGCCGATGGATGAGAACATCGTCGTCAGATAGGGACGTTCCCTGACCTTGTCTCCTTCCGCCTGATTGTTTTCCCTGTCGGACACCATCGTCAGGATGGCCGATGCGGCATCGGCTGTTTCCGACGTAATCGTTAAGGGATAGGAGGACAGGGTGTCTTCCTGTATCTTGTCGATGTAATTCTGAAAACCGGTAGACAAAGCTAAAATCAATGCAATACCGATGATGCCGATGGATCCGGCAAAGGAGGTCAGGATGGTCCTTCCTTTCTTGGTCAGCAGGTTGTTGAAGGAAAGGGAAAGAGCCGTCAGATAAGACATGTGGGCCTTTCTGACTTTCTTTGTTTCGTTTTCCGTGTTTCTGTTTTCTGCCTGATAGGGATTGGAGTCGGAAATGATCTGTCCGTCCTTGAGATTGACGATGCGGTCGGCGTAGCGGTCGGCCAGCTGCGGGTTGTGGGTGACCATGACGACCAGACGGTCTTTCGCCACTTCCTTCAGCAGTTCCATGACCTGTAAGGAAGTTCTGGAATCCAGCGCACCGGTAGGTTCGTCTGCCAGAAGGATGTCGGGATCGTTGACCAGAGCTCTGGCGATCGCGACTCTCTGCATCTGTCCGCCGGAGAGCTGATTGGGCCTTTTGTGGGCGTGTTCCTGTAGTCCGACTTCTTCCAGAGCCCTGAGAGCTCTTCTTTTACGTTCCTTGCGGGAGATGCCGGCGATGGTCAGTGCCAGTTCGACATTGGAAAGGACGTTCTGATGAGGTATGAGATTATAGGACTGAAAAACAAAACCGACCGTATGGTTGCGGTAGGTGTCCCAGTCCCGGTCTTTGTAGTCTTTGGTGGAGACGCCGTTGATGATGAGGTCTCCTTCGTCATATCTGTCCAGACCGCCGATGATGTTCAAGAGCGTCGTCTTGCCCGAGCCTGAAGGTCCCAGTACGGCAAGAAACTCGGAATCGCGCAGATCCAGGGAAACATGATCCAGCGCCTGCTGGACGAGGTCTCCGGTCTTATAGGTCTTGCAGATATTCTTCAGCTGCAGCATAAATGCATTTTACCATTAAAAGCATGATGATGACAGGAGGATGCCCGAATTGGCTCTTAATTATTCATGCAAAAATGTTAAAATCAATATGATATGAGAAACAAATATGCGAGCTGCGGTCTGAATTACGATATCATTCTGGAACGCTATCCCAATATCAGCGAATACGAAGAGATCGTCAATGCCTATCTGGATGACGAGTTTTTTGAACAGCTGGAAGGGATGCTGGACAGTGAAGACTACGCGATGGCCAAGGATGCGGTCAAGGGACTCTATATCCTGGCAAGCGAGCTGTGTCTGTTCCCGCTCTATGAAAGACTCCTGGAGGTATACGAGGATCTGGAATACGAGATGTACGGCGATGTCATGTCACACTGTCAGGACGTGATCGATTATCATAAACGGATCAGAGGTATCTTCAATGTTTGACTGTGTCGTCGTCGGTGCCGGCCATGCGGGCGTGGAAGCCGCAATGTCCCTGGCACATGCAGGAAAAGATACTGTTTTAGTCACGATCAAACTGGAGCATATCGCCAAGATGCCCTGCAATCCTTCGATCGGCGGTCCGGCAAAAGGCGTCGTCGTCAGGGAGATCGATGCGCTGGGCGGCGTGATGCCAAAGATCGCCGACAGGACGGCCCTGCAGTTCAAGATGCTCAATACCACCAAGGGTCCGGGCGTCTGGAACATGCGCGTCCAGTCCGATAAACTGGAATACTCAAAAGCCATGGCCGATCTGTGCATGCATACGGATCATCTGAAGGTCATCGAAGATATCGTGGAAGAAGTGGTCTGCGAAGACAGAAAGTTCAAGGCGGTCCGCCTGCAGAAAAACGGCATCATAGAAGCCAGAGCCTGCATCCTGACGACCGGTACTTACATGGATTCCACGGTCATGATCTCATCGGATACCAGAAGCGAGGGTCCCGACGGCGATAGGACGACAAAGGATCTCTCGGAATCATTAAGGAAACTGGGCCTGAGGCTCTTCCGTCTCAAGACGGGAACGCCGCAGAGGGTCCTGACTTCATCGATCGATTTTTCCAAGACGAAGTATGAACCGGGAGCACAGGACTTCCTGCATTTCTCTGAGGAGACAAAACAAGAGGATGTACTTCCTGTAGAGCAGCAGATCCCCTGTCATCTGACCTACACGACACCGGAAACACTCAAGATCATCAGGGAAAATCTGAATAAGTCTTCCATGTATTCGGGCGTGGTCAAAGGTGTAGGCCCCCGTTACTGTCCTTCGATCGAAGACAAGGTCGTGCGTTTTGCGGACAAGGAGAGGCATCAGCTGTTCCTGGAGCCGGAATCACTGTCTCTGAATACGACTTACATACAGGGTTTTTCCACTTCCATGCCCAGAGACGTGCAGGAGAAGATGGTCCATTCCCTGATCGGATTAGAGAATGCCAAGATCATCAAGTATGCCTACGCGATCGAATATGATGCGATCGATCCCCTGCAGGTGAAGCCTTCTCTGGAATTAAAGGAGATCGAGAATCTCTTCATCGCCGGCCAGATCCTTGGCACTTCCGGTTATGAGGAAGCAGCAGGACTCGGACTGATGGCAGGAATCAATGTCAGAAGGAAACTGGATGAGGAAGAACCCTTCATCCTGAAGAGAGACGAATCCTATATCGGTGTCATGATCGATGATCTGGTCACCAAGGGAACGAACGAGCCTTACCGTCTGCTGACATCAAGGGCGGAATACAGACTTTTGCTGAGACATGACAATGCCGATCAGCGCCTGATCCGTTACGGCTATGAGAATCATCTGATCAGCGAAGAACGGTATCGGAAGTTCCTGAAGAAGATGGAAGCGATCGAAGAAATGAAAGAGATGCTGAAGGAACGCAGGATCGAGCGTTCTTCAGGCGTCAATGAATATCTGGAATCACTCGGCTTTGAAAAGGAAGAGGGTTCCCACAATGCCTATGAGCTGCTGAAACGGCCGGGCGTACAACTGTGCAGTCTGCTGGATCTGATCGGTGTGCCTTATGACAGAGAGATCGCAAAACAGGTCGAGATCGAAGTCAAGTACGAGGGCTATATCCTCAAGGCGAGGAAGGAAGCCGACCGGATGCTGAAGATGGATCATGTGAAGCTCCCGGAAGATGCCGATTACCTGCATCTGGATAATCTGGCACTGGAAGCCAGGGCGAAGCTGGACAAGATCAGACCGGCTTCGCTGGGACAGGCATCCCGCATTTCAGGCATCAATCCCAGTGACATTCAGGTACTGGCGATCTGGCTGAAACAGAACAGAAATGAAAAAACAGGAGGTTAACTGATGAAATATGAAATTATCGGCGGCGGATTTCCCGCTGTCAATGTAGTACTGAATGAGGGCGAAACAGTCTTCACGCAGTCCGGAGCAATGGCCTGGTGCGATGAAACAGTCGAGATGTCGACAAATGCGGAAGGCGGTTTGCTCAAATCGATCGGCAGGATGTTTTCCGGTGCCAGTCTGATGTTTGTCAGACACACGGCTACGCAAGACGGTTCCGCGATCACCTTCTCTTCTTCGTTCCCGGGAACGATCAGGGAATTCAGAGTGGATGAGGATCACGAATACTTCGCACAGAAGTCGGCGTTCCTGGTCGCGGAAGAGGGTGTCAGTGTCGATGCCACCGTCAACAAGAATTTCTGGGCCGGACTCCTGGGCGGCGAAGGCTTTGTCCTGCAGAAGTTTACCGGTGAAGGAACACTTCTGGCAGAGATCGACGGTTCCGTTGTGGAGATCGATCTGGAAGAAGGCCAGCAGATCAAGGTCGAGACCGGTCATGTGGCGCTGTTTGAGTCGACGGTTTCTTATGATGTGGAATCCGTATCCGGCTTCAAGAATGTCTTCTTCGGCGGACAGGGTCTGTTCCTGACGACACTGACCGGACCGGGCAGAGTATGGCTGCAGACACTGACGGCACAGGATATGGCACAGAAGCTGATTCCGTATCTTCCGAGTGCTTCTTCTTCGTCATCCGTCAACGTCGGTTCATCCAAATCCGAATAAGAAAGAATCCCTGTCATGAGACAGGGTTTCTTTTCGTTCTGAGCACAAAAAAAGAAGCATTGATTCAATGCTTCTTTTCAGTCTGAGATCTTATTTCTCTAAGAGCTTGTTTACCAGAGTCTGTACTTCGTGGTAATCATAGCCGGCAGCTGTCAGCTTGTCTTTTCTTTCCTGACCGTTGCCCCATTTGCCTCTGATGACTTCTTTGGCAACTTCTTCAAGATCCTTGCCGCCGCCATGCATCAGTTCGTTGACCTTGGTCTGAACTTCATGATAGTCGTAGCCGGCTTCCGTCAGCTTGTCTTTTCTTTCCTGACCGTTGCCCCATTTGCCCTGGATGACTTCCTTGGCGAGTTCTTCGATCTTGGCAGCTCTCTTTGCCTGTCTTTCAGCTTCGAGTTTTGCAGCAGCTTCTTTTGCTTTTTCTTCTGCAGCCTTCTTAGCGTCTTCAGCAACCTTGATCAGATGGTTGACCTGTGATTTGACCTGTAAGAAATTGTCATAACCTGCAGCTTTGAGTTTTTCCTTGATTTCATCATCATTGGCGCCCCAAAGACCTTCCATGACTTCCTTAGCAAGAGTGTCAACGTCTTTCTTGACTTCCTGTTTGACTTCTTCAGTCTTTTTCTTGAAAGCATCAAATAATCCCATTTTCAATCCTCCTTGTTTTTTAAGATAAATCCGCTTAAAGAATATGATTATATAGCCATGATCTTCAAATCTGTTTATCTGTATTTATTATATTATATGTAAGATATTTTGTGTAAAGAATGAATGAAAAAACACGGGTTTTGTACCCGTGTTTTCAATGCTTACAGATCGGTAAAATCGAAGATGGTTTTCAGGGCATCTCCGCACTTTTCCAGGGCGGCTTTGTTGCCGATGACGCAGACATTATCGTCTTCATTGACATACTCGAAGACTCTGATCGCTTCTTCGATATCCCTGAGGTCACAGCCAAGGATCTGGTCGAGGATCCTGCACTTGTCTTCATAGCTGTAGTCCATCATGTATTCCATGTCGGTGGTCAGGATGGAGCCCTTGGCAGACAGCAGCGGATCGAATTCTCCGGTCGTGCCGACGATGTAGTTTTCGATGCTGGAGGTCCTTTCAAGGAACTGTTTCAGGTAGTCGACTGTCTCTTTGTAGATATTCAGGGAATTGGCCGGATTGGGATCCCTGAAGGAGTAGAAACCTGCCGATCTGGCAATGCCGGAACGGAATCCGCAGCCGTAGGCACCGCCTTTGACACGGATATTGGTCCACAGATAGTCATAGGTCAGGATATTGGACAGGACGAACATCGTACCGATCTGATCCTTGCTGCTGTCAAGCATGGAACTCTTGGCGGCATAGGAGATGTTGGCTGGTACGGCGATGCCTTCGTTTCTTCTGCCCAGAGGCTCTATCCTGCAGGTTTCACCGATCGTGCCGTGGGGCGCATCATCCAGAAGCAGATGGATGTTTTCATCGGCGTTTTCTCCGGAAACGGAGATGATGTATCTTTCCTTCACGAAAAGTTTCGAACAGATCTCTTTCAGTTTTGCGATGTAGTCTTCGCATCTTTCCTCAAAGTTCTCGTCGAGCTTCTTGAGATAGGTATAGGCTTCATAGCCCTTCGCATATTCTCCGGCTGCCGCAACGGAAGAAGAATAGGCAGCGGCTCTCTGTATCGCCAGGGAATGACCGGCATTGATGAATGCCTGCTCGGTCGCAAAGAGGTTCTGTTTCAGGATATTGCGGATCGCTGCAGCGTCAGAGAAATCGGTATGATAGAGGATCTCCTTGACCAGTCCGATCGCTTCCCTGTCGTTTCTGCTTAATGATGAGAAAGCGACCTGTATGAACTTCTTGTTTCTCTCCTGATAGGATCTGGCACCGGTCAGTGATGCGCCGAAATCGCCTAAAACGGAACGCATCAAGCGGCTTAATGTCAGGGCGTCGTATTTCTCTGTCCCGAGATTTCCTAAGAGGGTCATCAGCTGTCCGGTGATCGTCAGCTCTTCTTCATTGAGATCATCGGCATTGATGATGAAGGAATTGTAGCTGATGCCGTCGGTCTGGGTGGAGTGATAAAGGATTGTCGTATCATTTTCTTTTCTGACTTCCAGCGGATATCTGCTCGGCGTCTTCTTGAGATCCTCCAGATGCAAGGCCGGAAGCGTCGCTTTCTGCTCCGGTGTGTCTTCTTGCGACTGCCATTTCTGCAGCTTTGCGTTCATGGCGACCAGAGCCTGCCTGTCTTCCCTGCTCCAGGAAGCAGATTTTTCTTTCAGTCTGGCTTTTTCTTTTGCGAGCTTCTCTTCACCCAGGGTATTGGAAGGCTTGAGATAAACGGAAGCCTTGTGTTTTGAATTCAGGATCAGATCCCTGATCAGGTCCTCATAATAGGAAGTATCGAGTTTTTCTCTCAGACTTGTGAAAAGATCGTTGAAGCAGATACTGCCGGCCGGATCGCCGCCGTAGAGCCAGGAGTCCAGTGCGCTGATCGCAAACACCAGGCCTTTTGGTGCACCGCCGAAGTCTCTTTCCTTGGCTTTGAATTCGCGCTGGTTGAGGGCGGCTTTCAGTTCTTCTCTGTCCAGGCCTTCTTTAACGGCGCTGTTGAGGACTTCAAGGATCGTATTTTGGATCTCTTCCCTGTTTTCCAGATCGCAGTTGCAGACATCGATCTCGACATATGGCTGCAAGAGTCCGTCCTGCACATCGAAGGAGACGTCTTCGCCCAGTCCCTTGGAAAGGATCGCTTTCTTCAAAGGCGATTCATTGCTGGAAGAAAGGACGGATGAGATCAGAGAGAAGGCGACAGTCTTCTCGTATTCATCAAAGTCACCGATGACATAGCCGAACGCCATCTGGCTCTTGCCTTTGGGATCTTCATTCGGTGAGATCTCGTATTCTTTTGTGACTTCATTGATGACCGGAGCCTGTTTATCGATGGCGATCTTTTCGCCGCCGGCGTTGTATTCGCACAGGTATTCGTCATTGATGATGCCCAAGACAGTGTCGATATCCATGTCGCCGTCTAAGAAGATATAGGAATTGGACGGATTGTAGTGTTTCCTGTGGGTTGCGCAGAACTGTTCATAGGACAGGTCGGTGATGAAATCGGGATCGCCTCCTGACTCGTTGCCGTAGCAGGTATCCGGGAACAGATTGTGCATCATCAGTCTGGACTTGATGCCGTCCGGTGATGAGAAGGCACCCTTCATCTCGTTGAAGACGACGCCCTTGTAGATCGGTTCTTCATTCACATCGTTGAGTTCGTAATGCCAGCCTTCCTGATAGAAGATGTTGGGATTGCTTAAGACAAGCGGATGGAAGACCGCATCCATGTAGACTCTCATCAGGTTGATGAAGTCTTTGTCGTTTCTTGAGGATACCGGATAGACCGTCTTGTCGGGGAAGGTCATCGCGTTTAAGAAGGTCTGCAGGGATCCTTTTAACAGATCGACGAAAGGCTCCCTGACCGGGTACTTGACGGAACCGTTGAGGACGGAGTGCTCCAGGATATGGAAGACACCCGTATCATCGACCGGAGTCGTTTTGAAGCCGATCGAGAAGGTCTTGTTTTCATCGTCTCTCTTGAGCCAGATGGCCTTTGCCTGGGTCTGTTCGTGGATCATTTCATACAGATCCGCATTGATCTCATCGAGATGACGGATATTGTTTACTTTAAAGCCGTGAATTGTTTCGTTGATTTCCATACTATCGTTCTCCAAACTATCAAAATTATAACATCCGATCTTTTCCCAGGAAAGAAAGATACATGATAAGATGATGACATGATCAGACTCTTTGTTGCCGATGTTGACGGGACGCTGCTGAATGAGGATTCACAGCTGGAAGAAAAGACGATCGAAGCGATACGCCGTTTTCAAAAACAGGGCGGTATTTTCATGATCGCGACCGGCAGAAACAGCTGGGAAGTGGATGAGATCACTTCCAGGATTGATGACGCGGTGATCAACTGTGCCAACGGTGCCGTCCTGATCGATGAAAACGGACAGGTCATCTGTTCACGATTTCTGGATGAAGAAACGGTCCGGAAGGTGATCGGGTACTGCAAGGAAACCGGCACTCCGGTCGAATTCCATTGTCCGGATCGTACCTGTACGTTCTGGGACAAACAGTCTTTGAAAGACAGGGCCATGGAAGTATTCAGAAGATCGTTTGATGAGCAAGGTGCCGAAGAATTCTTCCGCATCATTTTTGAAAAGCCGGAGATGTGCTTCGATCTTGCGGAAGAAGAGATCTGCAGGGGAAAGGTCACCAAAGCCGAGATCCTTTTCATGAAAGATGAGGTCAGAGGATATCTGCATAAATGTGTGGAATCCCTGAATAACTGCAGTTTCAGTTTTGTGGATTTCATGAAGAATATCGAGATCACTTCAGACAAGGCAGACAAGGGACTTGCGATCAGCACGTTTTGTCAGATCAAGGGTATCGATGAGAAGGAAACCGCCGTTGCCGGTGACAGCGGGAATGACATCACGATGCTGAAACGTTTTGAGAATTCCTACGCAATGGCAAATGCGGATGAGGAAACAAAGAAAGCGGCCAAGCATGTCTGCGGATCGAACAGGGAACTCGGCATTGCGAAGCTGCTGAATGAGATATGTGATGAAAATGAAAGAATATGATGCCTACATCTTCGATCTTTACGGGACGCTGATCGATATCCGTACCGATGAATGGAAAGCCTGCTTCTGGAAGAAGAATCAGAAACTGTTTTCGCAATACGGTGCTGATTATCAATGGGAAGAACTGAGAGATGCCTATTTCAAAACGGTTGGAAAGAAAGAAGAAAAGATGAAGGAAGAAGGACATCATATCGAGATCGATATTGCGGATGTCTTCTGTTCGCTGCTGTATGATAAAGGTACGGCAGCCGATGATGAAACGATCGGAAAGATCGCCGAAGCATTCAGAAAGAATTCGGTCTGTCATATCCGTCTCTACGCCGGGGCAAAGGATCTTCTGAAGACCCTGCATGATCTGAAGAAAAAGGTCTTCCTATTGAGCAACGCCCAGGAACTGTTCACGATGAAGGAACTGAAGGATCTCGGGATTTCGGATCTCTTTGACGGGATCTTCATCTCATCGGCCTGCGGATACAGAAAACCGGATCCTGCTTTCATGGAAGCACTGATAAAAAGATATGATCTTGATGTGAAAAAGTGTCTGATGATCGGCAACGATCTTTATGACGATGTCGGGATCGCGGATATGACGGGAATGGATTCTTATTATGTTGAAGACGCTCTGTCTTCAAAACGGAAGACGGATTCTTTTGCAACTTATGTGCAGACGGGAATGGATCTTTCCCTGCTGAAGAAAAGGATCGTGACTGCCTGCAAGAGAAATACGAGATGATAAGTGAGGAGCGAAGCTTATGAAATACCTGAAAATACTGCTGATATTATTGCTGCTGTGCGGATGTGCGAAGCAAGAGGAAGCCGAACAGGAAGAGACCGGTGAAGATCCGATCCCCGCATATTTCCTGTCTTTGCCGGAACAGCCATCAGACGAAGATGAGATCTTTGTCTGCGCCAACGACGGCCTTCACAAAGAGGAACTATGGGACGATTTCATGGATGAGGTCGCCGACCAGAGGGAATGTGATATCACGATCGGAAGATATACGATCGAGGGCGATGTGATCTATGAACTGCTGGTCCATGACGGAAACGGTTTCGTGCTGTATACCGACAATTCAAGGGACAGGTTCGGAATCTCTGAAGGGATCACTGAAGAAAGCAGAAAGTTTCTCTACGATCTGTCTTATCTGACGATCGAGGAGATCAACGATACGAAGAAGCCTTTCGTGAACCGCTATGTGTTCATGTCCGATGAGGATCTGAAGGATGAGGAAGAGGTCAAAGCTTATCTGGATGAGGTGTCTGCAGGCAAGGAAAGCGACATGGTCATGATCTGGGCCATGCAGCAGCCGGCGGAATAAGACGGAGGAAAAGCAATGAATGCGAAGATCGATATCAGTGATGTCATACTGAAAACAAAGCGTCTGATCTTAAGACCCTGGAGACAGAGCGATCTGGATGATTTCTTTGAATATGCCTCGGTCGACGGTGTCGGTCAGATGGCCGGATGGAGACCCCATGCCGATAAAGAAGACTCGCAGACGGTCTTAGACAGATTCGTTCAGGGTAAAAAGACCTTTGCCCTGGAATATGAGGGGAAGGTCATCGGTTCTTTGGGGATCGAGGAATATAACGAAGAGAGGTTTCCGGAATTTGCGGATCTGAAATGCCGGGAGATCGGCTATGTGCTTTCCAAAGATCACTGGGGAAAAGGACTGATGCCGGAAGCGGTAAAGGAGGTCATCCGTTATCTGTTTGAAGATGTGGATCTCGATGTGATCTTCTGCGGTCATTTCCTCTGGAACAGTCAGTCTCAAAGAGTCCAGGAGAAATGCGGATTCAGGCATTATGCCTACGGTTCCTATGAGACATTGCGGGGTACTGTCGAAGAGGATGAGATCAACATCCTGGCAAAACTGGACTGGGTACTGATGAATCAAGACAAATAAAAAATCTGAGATGATCATCGATTGGGATGAAGTCTCAGATTTTTTATTCAGCTGATCTGTTCGAATTCAAGATTTCCATCAGCGCTGTATCTGGCGTCACGGATTTGTTTTTCCGTTTTCTTATTATAACAGTATCATCCTGATGCAGGATGTAACATGAAACAGGGATAAGTTATGTATAA
The DNA here is from genome assembly GCA_017454765.1 of Erysipelotrichaceae bacterium. Lineage (GTDB taxonomy): Bacteria > Bacillota_I > Bacilli_A > Erysipelotrichales > Erysipelotrichaceae > Colivicinus. Next base: position 40,730 of record JAFTCJ010000005.1, read on the forward strand.
TTGAAATGAGGAAGGTGGCGTTATGAAACAATATCTGGATCTGTGCCGTGACGTTCTGGAAAACGGTGAAAAACGGGGAGACCGCACCGGGACAGGAACAATATCCAAATTCGGCTATCAGATGAGAGTCAATCTGGAAGACGGCTTCCCGCTTCTGACGACGAAGAAGGTCTTCTACAGAGGCATTTTTGAAGAACTGTTCTGGTTCCTGAAAGGCGAGACAAATATCCGGCCTCTGGCTCTCAAGAACGTAAAAATATGGAATGACTGGCCTTATGCCAAGTATAAGAATTCCAAAGAGTATCAGGGTGAGACGATGGAGGAATTCATCGCCAGGATCTGTGAGGATGAAGCCTTTGCGGACAAGTGGGGAGATCTGGGTCCCGTCTATGGCAAGCAGTGGCGTGATTTTGACGGCAGCGGTGTCGATCAGATCTCCGAACTGATCGAGAACCTGAAGAAGGATCCTTTCTCCAGAAGACATCTTGTCGTGGCTTACAATCCGGCGCAGGTCGATGAGATGGCTCTGCCTCCCTGCCACGCTTTCTTCCAGTTTTATGTTTCCGCAGACAAAAAGAAACTCAGCTGCCAGCTTTATCAGCGTTCGGCGGACCTGTTTTTAGGAGTCCCGTTCAATATCGCTTCCTATGCTCTGCTGCTGGCGATGGTCGCTCAGGTCTGCAGCTATGAACCTTATGAATTCATTCATACCTTCGGTGATGCCCACATTTATCTGGATCATGTGGATCAGATCAAGGAACAGCTCTCCAGGGAGCCCAGGCCTCTGCCGAAGCTGTGGCTGAACCCGGAGATAAAGAATATCTTTGATTTCACCATCGATGATGTCAAGGTACTGGATTATGATCCCTGGCCGGCGATCAAGGGGAAGGTGTCCGTATGATCAGCTTCTCAGTCGCATTCGATCCCAACAGGGGGATCGGCATCAGAGGATCTCTGCCCTGGCATCTCAAGGATGAACTGAAGATCTTCAAACAGAATACCTTATACAAGAATATCCTGATGGGCCAGACGACCTTCGATACCCTGCCCAGGAAACTGACGGACAGGTATATCACGGTCGTTTCGATCGATCCGGACTATACAGCAGAAGATGCTGAGGTCACTCACGATCTGATCGCTTTCCTGAAGGAACATGAAAACGATGAGACGGAATACATCGTATGCGGAGGTGCTTCGATCTACAGACAGGCTTATCCGTATGCGAAGAAAGCTTATATCTCTTTTGTGAAACAGGCATATGAAGTCGATGCTTATTTCGATGTCTATGACGAAAACGACTGGATCGTTTCCAAAGAGGTCGATTATCCCGATTTTGTTTACCGTGAATTAAAGAGAAAAGGAGCAGACATGACAAGAAAAGACGGTAACATCTACGTCCCGTTTGAGGACAGAAAAGGCAATGAATCCATCGTTTATTTCACCAGGGACATATCCCCGGCAGGTATTAAGAAAGCCTATGAGAAAGTGAATGCGAACATTTGCGGCAAGGTAGCCATCAAGCTGCATACCGGTGAGAAGAACGGTCCTAACATCATACCTGCCAAATGGGTGAAGGAAGTGATGGAGAGCTGCGAATCCCTGAAGGATGCGACGATCATCGAGACCAATACTTACTATGAAGGTGACCGTTACACTACCGAGCAGCACAGAGAGACACTGGAAGTCAACGGCTGGACCTTCTGCCCGGTCGATATCACCGACGAGGAAGGGACAGTCGATCTGCCTGTCGAAGGCGGCAACTGGTTCGATCATATGACAGTAGGTTCGCATATGGTGAATTATGATTCCCTGTTTACCCTGACGCATTTCAAAGGTCATACCCAGGGCGGTTTCGGCGGTTCCAACAAGAACATCGGTATCGGCTGTGCAGACGGCCGTATCGGCAAGGCCATGATTCATTCCAGCGAAAAGGGTCAATGGGCAACCAGAGAAGAAGAACTGATGGAGAAGATCTCGGAATCTACCAAGGCGACGATCGATTTCTTCGGCAAGCATGTGACTTATGTCAACGTCATGAGGAACATGTCTGTTTCCTGCGACTGCGAAGGTCTGGCAGCAGCACCGGTCGTGACACCTAATGTCGGTATTCTGGCTTCCACAGATATCTGTGCGATCGACAGCGCCTGTGTCGACCTGGTACATGCGATGACTCAGGAGCAGCATCACGACCTCTGGGAGAGGATGCAGTCCAGACACGGCTTCCGTCAGCTGTCCTACATGAAAGAGCTGGGTATGGGCAACGACCGCTACATCCTGATCGATCTGGACAACGATGAGGTCCGCATCTCTGCGAAAGAAGCAGTCAAGGATGTCATACCGTTCAAGAGAGTCGAATTCTGATCCTTCACATTAACGATCATTGATAAACAGGTATACGATTTACGGTTTACCTGTTTTTTTCTGCATCAGAAGCTAAAAATACTGCATATATTTTGATATAATATATGCAGTAAAGGATACAGAGCATGCACAAATATGATTATTCGTTTTTAAAGGATTTTCGTATCACAAGTAAACTGGTCTCTTTGAGCAACGTGATATCAGAAACCAATTTCAAGCTTGATCTGCAGAAAAAGAATTATCCTGATGCATTTGCGAAACTGCATGAAAGAGCTGTTGTCGATTCGACTGTCTCTTCAAACAGGATCGAAGGTGTTGAAACAAGTGAAAAAAGGATAAAGGAATTATTCAATGAGTCGGCCAGGCCTTTTAACCATGACGAACAGGAGATCAGCGGATACAGGGATGCTGTCGTTTTCATCAGCGACCATCATCAGGACTTATCAATCAGTGAGAAAACGATCAGGAAGATTCATGAGATACTGATGTACTATACAGACGGATCCAAGGGAAAATATAAAACAACCGATAATCAGATTACAGCAAAATATGAAGACGGTTCATATGAGACAGTCTTTTCTCCTGTAAAAGCGGAAGAAACAGAGAAGAATATTAGAGAACTCGTCAAAGCATATCAGAATGCAAAATCTGATTACGAGATCAATCCGATGCTGCTGATCCCTTGTTTCATCGTTGACTTTCTGTCGATCCACCCGTTTTCTGATGGCAACGGCCGTGTTTCCAGACTGCTGACTCTTCTGATGCTGTATAACGAAGGATATGATGTCGGAAAATACATTTCCTATGAAAAGATGATCGAGGAGTATAAATGGCATTACTATCAGGAACTGAACAGATCACAGATCGGCTGGCATGAAAATCAGAATGATTATTCCGCTTTTATCGTTTTTCATTTTCAGATTCTGTATCGCTGTTTCACGGAGATCAGCAGAAGATTCACAGTGGGAGAAAACGACAAAAAGCTGAGTAAAAAGAAGAGGATTGAAAATGTTCTGCGTAATACGGTGATTCCGATCTCTAAAAGCGATATTGCCGAAGCGTTGCCCGATGTCAGTATCACAACGATTGAGAATACACTGAACCAGTTGCTGAAACAAGAAAAGATCGTTAAGATCGGATCTTATAAGGATGCCAGGTATATCGGAAAAGAAGAGATATGAACAAATAGAAAAGCTGTCAGGATCTGATATCGGATCGCCGACAGCTTTTTATTCTGTTATTACAGGCAGGCGGTATAGATCGCTTCGATGTCTTCTTCTCTGATCGGAACGAAACCTCTTTCCAGCTTGCCGTTCCTGTTGGCGTGGGCAGCCATGGCTTTGAAGTTTGTCTCGTCGATGTTCAGTTCAGACAGCGACATCGGAACACCGGACTTCCTGAAGAAATCTTCCAGGGCATCGATGCCGGCTTTGACCAGCTCATCTTCATCATTGCCTTCCAGGCCCCAGACGTTTCTGGCAAAACGGACGAAGCGCCATTTGCAGGAAGGATCTTTTTCAACGATATGTCTCATCCACCTCGGTGTCAGGATCGCCAGACCCACACCGTGGGTGATGTCATAATAAGCTGAGAGTTCATGTTCCATGGCGTGGCAGGGCCAGCTGCCGACTTCCTTGCCGTATTCGGGGATACCGGAACAGGCGATGGAAGCATCGGCCATCAGATTGGCTCTGGCGGAATAATTGTCCGGCTGTTCAAGGGCGATGGGCATGTTTTTGATGACGGACTTGAGTACCGTCTCGGCAATGCCGTCATAGAGATCGCTGTCATCAGTCACAGAGAAATAGCCTTCCATGATATGGGACATGATGTCGATGGATCCGGATGCCGTCTGATATTTTGAGACCGAGAAGGTATAGGTCGGATCGCAGATCGAAACAGACGGGAAGGTCAGGACAGCGCCGATCTTCTCATTGGTATCGGGATTGGAGATGACAGCGGAATTGTCATATTCGCTGCCGGTTGCGGATAGAGTCAGGATATCGATTAGAGGAAGTGCTTTCCTGTCTTTTTCGTAGTGGGTGATCATGTCCCAGAGATCATCGCCTTCATAGTAGACACCGCAGGCGATGGCTTTCGAGCAGTCGATCGTGGATCCGCCGCCGACAGCCAGGATGACGTCAATATCATTTTCTTTACAGATTTCAACACCTTTTATGACGGAGCTGATACGGGGATTGGGCTCGATGCCGCTTAGTTCAAAGATCTCGAATTCATCATTCAGGATCTTGAGGATCTCATCATAGAGTCCGCTCTTTTTGACCGATCCGCCGCCGTAGGTCATCAGGACCCTGTTTCCAAACTGCTGCAGAGACTGTTTCAGATAGGAAATGCTGCCCTTGCCGAAACAGATCTTGGTCGGGATATCATGGACATAATTATTCATAGCTTCACCTCTTTATCTGATACTATCATAACGCATATCGTCTCTCTGCTGAACGGAAGTGCTTCCAAGAGGATTCATATCGATAATGAAAAAAGATGAAATGATGAAGCTTCAAAGTTTTAGTAGAATATAGTTGTAGCATCATTTCCCAAGAAAGGAGCCCCATGTACAAGATCCTGAGTAAAAAACCATTGAATGCGACTGTGACCCAGATGGAGATCGAAGCGCCTCTGGTCGCCCGAAAAGCCAGACCGGGTCAGTTTATCATCTTACGAGTCAATGAAGAGGGAGAGAGGATCCCTCTGACCGTTGCCGGTACCGATCAGGAGAGAGGTGCCGTCAAGATCATCTTCCAGATCGTCGGAGCGACGACGGAGACATTGAACCATAAGGAAGAAGGAGAATACATCGAAGACTTTGTCGGTCCTCTGGGAGAGCCGACAAAGACGGAAGGGAAAAAGAAGGTCTGCATCGTCGGCGGCGGTGTGGGCTGTGCGATCGCCATGCCGGTGGCACAGGAGTTCCACCGCTTGGGTGCGGATGTCACTTCGGTCATCGGTTTCAGAAACAAGGATATCGTCATTCTGGAAGACGAGTTCAAAGAGTGTTCAGACAGGCTGTTCGTCATGACGGATGACGGAAGCTACGGCAGACACGGCAATGTGACGGTTCCGCTCAAGGAGATGCTGGAAGCAGGAGAACGCTTCGATGAGATCATCACGATCGGACCGCTGATCATGATGAAGTTCGTCGTACTGACCGCAAAGCCTTATGAGGTACCGGTCACCGTCAGTATGAATCCGATCATGATCGACGGAACGGGAATGTGCGGCTGCTGCAGGCTGACTCTGAATGAAGACGGAAAGAAAGTGACGAAATTTGCCTGTGTGGACGGACCTGATTTCAACGGCTATGAAGTTGATTTCGATGAGGCGATGTCCAGAAACAGGATGTATACGGATTTTGAGAGGCACGCCTATGAAAAGACCTGCAATCTCTTTGCGAAGGAGGTACAGTAATGGCGCTTGTTGAAAAAAAACATGAGATGCCTGTACAGGCTCCTGAAGTCAGAGCGCATAATTTTGAGGAAGTCGCTCTGGGCTATGATGAAGAGACTGCTCTGGCGGAAGCACAGAGATGTCTCAATTGCAAGAATCAGCCCTGCGTGGAAGGCTGTCCGGTCAATATCCATATCCCGGAGTTCATCGCCAGGGTGAAAGAAGGCAAATATGAGGAAGCCTATCAGATGATCAACCTGACTTCTTCATTGCCGGCAGTATGCGGCAGAGTCTGTCCGCAGGAAAGACAGTGTGAATCCAAGTGTACGATGGGTATCCGTTTTGAGCCGGTCGGCATCGGCAGACTCGAAAGGTTCGTGGCTGATTATCACAACGCGTTGGAGGATGTCGTGATCGAAAAGCCGGAATCAAACGGTCACAAAGTGGCAGTAGTAGGTTCCGGTCCTTCGGGACTGACCTGTGCCGGCGATCTGGCAAAGAAAGGCTACGAGGTCACTGTGTTCGAGGCTCTGCATCGGGCAGGCGGTGTCCTGGTCTACGGTATTCCGGAGTTCAGGCTTCCCAAACGCATCGTTGCCAAGGAAATCGATGCCCTGAAGAAACTGGGCGTTGATGTGCAGACCAATGTCGTCATCGGAAAGACCCTGACGATCGAGGAACTCTTTGAGATGGGCTATGAAGCGGTGTTCGTAGGTTCCGGTGCCGGACTGCCCAATTTCATGAACATTCCGGGCGAATCCTATAAGGGTGTTTATTCGGCAAATGAATTTCTGACCAGATCCAATCTGATGAAGGCTTATGAGAATGACCCGGTCACGCCGATCATGAAAGGCGGAAAAGTCGCGGTCGTCGGCGGCGGAAACGTGGCGATGGATGCGGCCAGGACCGCATTGAGACTGGGTGCTGATAAGGTCTATATCGTCTACAGAAGATCGCTGGAGGAACTGCCGGCCAGAAAAGAGGAAGTCGAACACGCCATGGAAGAGGGCATCGATTTCAGATTATTGAATAATCCGGTGGAGATCCTGGGTTACAATAATCCGGAAGATCCAAGAGATCCGAAGAACGGCTTTGTCACCGGTATGAAGTGCATTCAGATGGAGCTGGGTGAACCTGACCAGTCAGGCAGAAGAAGACCGGTGGAGATCCCGGATTCGGAATTCGTACTGGATGTTGATACGGTCATCATGGCCATCGGCACTTCGCCCAATCCGCTGATCAAGAATACGACGGAAGGCCTAGAGGTCAATAAGAAAGGCGGTATCATCATCAACGAGGACGCCATGACCAGTAAGGACGGTGTGTTTGCCGGAGGCGATGCGGTGACCGGTGCAGCAACTGTCATTTCCGCCATGGGTGCCGGCAAACTGGCAGCCAGAGGCATTGATGAATATCTGAAGAAATAATATGAAAATCTATATCCGTTCCAACAACTTTACCGATATCCAGCAGAAACAGGCGATGGAATGCATCGATGTTTTAAGCAGCAAGGGACATGAGTGTTCCGTCTCCGGACATACTTCAAAACTGCTTTACGGGGATGATTCCCATTATCTGTTTTCACCTGCAGCGTGCGATCTGATCATTTCTTTAGGCGGAGACGGAGCCTTGCTGTCGGCAGCCAAGACGGCGATCGAAGCTGATAAGCCTCTGCTGGGAATCAACAGCGGCAGAAGGGGCTATCTTTGTGCGATGTCCTACAGTGACCTGCCGCGTTTTAATGAACTGTATGAAAAATGCGGGATCAGTGAAAGAAGCCTTCTGTGTTTTGAACATGAAGGAAGGGAATACGACGCGGTCAACGACATCGTCGTTTCCAAGAGCGATTTCGGCAAGACCGTCGACCTGCACGTGAGTATCGAAGGCCAGGAGGAATTCGAGGTCAGAGGCGACGGCGTCATCCTGTGTACACCGACCGGTTCGACAGCCTACAATCTCTCCGCTTCCGGTCCCAGGCTCGATGTGAAGGCCGATGTCTTTGCGGTCACGCCGATCTGCGCCCATGACAAGAACATTTATTCCAGAGTCATCTCCGATGAAAGAAAGATCAGGGTCTTCGTCAATCATGAGAATGCGATGATCTACTGCGACGGTGAGTTTATCTGTGATACCGATTCGGAAGCGGTCTTTGAAAGATCGAAGCGGAAGCTGAAGCTCTGCCTGAATAAGGATTGGAAGGATTAGACCCGTTCACGGGTAAGAAGAGGTAACAGGACGCAAGTGGCAGGCTGTTCTGTGCGCGAATACGCGCCGCTGTCATCATCAGGCCCTCGTGGCCGAAAAAGAAGAACCACCGGCTAAGCCGGTGGGTTA
>JAFTCJ010000006.1 GCA_017454765.1 Erysipelotrichaceae bacterium
TCGAAGAAGAAGACATCGTATACCACTTCGCTTACATCCTTGTTCAGATAATCAGCAAGTCTTTGGAAAACTTCAAACCGTGGAAGAATGCTTCTTTCCTTTTCCAGATTTCTGTACTGGGAAAGAGAGATACCAAGAATGCTTGACATTTTAACCTGAGACAGTTTTTCGCTTTTGCGCACTTGATTGCAGTAACCTGAAAATGACATACTTTTTCCTCTGAATATAATTATATCAGCACATTTGCAGATAGTCAGTATCTGTAAATTGACACAAACTAATCTAAATGAGATAATGAACATGTTAATGATACAAAGATAAAAGAATGTAAAATTAACATAAGTTCTTTGAAAAATAGCCATAATGGCTTATAGCGGTAATTGCAGAATAATCAGATTATAAAGCAGTTTATAGAAAGGAATCATCATATGAAAAAAGTAACCTGGGGTGAAAAAGTGGATATGCTTCTGGTATACCCTCATATCACCATAAGTCAGATCAAGATACTTTTGGATGTAGGCCAGCCTTCCGCCATCGAGCTCAGGGACAAAGCCCGTGTGCTTGCGGAAAAGGAAGGAAGGTTTACCGGAAAAAGAGGGGTACCCACGGATCTTGTGGTCAGAGTAGCCGGTCTTGATTTCGACTATTTTAGAAATATGGCGATGAAGGAATCTGTTGCGAAAAAGGGAACAGTCGCAAAGGTGTGACCTGTGTACAACAGAGTCATCTATGAACTGACTCAGAAAAAGAAAAAAGATTATAGCGACATAGATAAAAAGATTATAAAAGAGGAATTGGACCGATATCGAAGGATCGGCATACCGATATATCCTTACGTATATAAAAAGGAGATTTATTTCCGTATTGTGTATCAGAACAAATCGATCGTAGGGTTTAACATCTTTGAAAAAGCCGAGGAAGCGTATTATCGTCTTCTGAATGGCGAATCGAATGTCGATGAGCAGAAAGAGGAGATAAAGGAAGAGAAGCGGATTGCGACTGTATCGCTGAACGACGGATTCGAAGTTCTTCTGAGAAAACACAGTGCAGCCTACAGGAATGGCGAGTTGAAATACAGCAGCTATTCCAAAAAGGATTCCACGATCAGGATCCATATTCTGCCGTATTTTGATGGCAAACCGGTTGCTGAAATCACAAAAGGTGATATCGCCCGTTTTGTCTATCACATCAAGGCAGAGGAGATGTCAGCCAAAACGGACAAAGACGGCAAGAAGCGTCAGCTCTCCGTTGCAATGCAGCACGAAGTTCTGATGTATTTCAAGATGCTCTACAAGGAAACGATAAGATGGTTTGATATCGAGACGGCTGTCGACATCGACAGGGAAGTTGAGATGCCCAGACTAACCAAATCCAGAAGACGGTACAGCAAGGAAGTCGGTCTGAAGATCAGCGGAGAATATGAGAACAATACGAAACTTATTCTCGAAGAGTTATCGAGGCTCAGTTATGGAATCTATCATCCGGCATTCGGTATCCAGCTTATGATCAGCTGCACAGGAATGAGGATTGACGAGGTGGTCGCTCTGAAACCGGAAAAGTTTGATTACGGAAACAGAACGCTTCTGATAGACCGGAGCATTTCCTGGCATCCAGACAAGAAGAAGACGAAAAAATCCTATGTGGAGACTTCGACAAAGACGGATGCGGAAAGAACGATCCTTCTGCCGGATTCACTTGCAGCATACCTGAACGCCTTCATAGAAAGACTGAAGCAGCTGTCATTCTATTCGGACAGGATGTACATCTTTTCAAGATTAGGCCTAGCAAGAAGCGAAGACATGATTCTTGATCCGTACAGCCTGAAATCGTTTGACAACAACCTGAGGTATGCATACAAGGCCTTGGGCATAGTGGACGAAGAGGGCAATGCTGATAAGGTAAGAAACCATCTGGCCAGACACGCATTCAATACGATGATGAAAAACAATCACGTCGAGGAATACGACCGGAAGCTGTACATGGGGCACTCTACAGGCATCAGCGTAAACGAACTGTACACCCACAGATCACTGGAAGAGGAGAGGAAGATCGTTGAAATCAGCGAAAGGTACTGCCGTTTCCTGACAGACTCCATACCTGAATTTCGGACACTGGTCAGATAGCCAATCTTGCAGAAAAACGGTTTTTCGCCATTGAAAAATCAAAAAAAGCCTTTATTTAAAGGCTTTTAGAGTTCAATGGCTGCGGATGAAGGATTCGAACCTTCGAAATGGTGGATTCAGAGTCCACTGCCTTACCGCTTGGCTAATCCGCAAGGTACTTTACTATTATATAATATATTTGTCAGTTTTAGTAAAGAGAAAATTCAGTTTAAATTCACATTTTGAGGGTAATATTGACTTATGGCAAAACTATTGATCGTTGATGATGAAGAAAAGATCCGTGAGATGATCGGCAAGTATGCGGCTTATGAAGGTCATGAGACTGTTCTGGCAAATGACGGAAAGATGGCGGTAGATCTGTTCAGGAAACAGGATTTTGATCTGGTCGTGATGGATGTCATGATGCCGGAGATGGACGGCTATGAGGCTCTGAAAAAGATGAAGGAGATAAAGGATGTTCCCTGTATCTTCCTGACAGCTCTGGGACAGGAGTATGACCGTATCTACGGTTTTGATGTTGGTGCCGAGGATTATGTCACCAAGCCTTTTTCACTGAAGGAACTGATGATGCGCATCAAGGTCATCCTGAAAAGAGAAAACAAGTCTTCAAGCAAGATCATCGTCGATCAGCTGGTCGTCGACGAAGATGCCCATACAGTTACGATCGACGGGGAAAGAGTCGATATGGCCAACAAGGAATATGAGCTGCTGCTCTATCTTCTGAAAAACAGGGGCAACGCTCTGACAAGGCAGGCCATCATATCCAAGGTCTGGGGTTACGAATATGATTCGGATGACAGGACTCTGGATACGCATATGAAGTTATTGAGAAAAGACCTGAAGGAATACGGAAACTATATCACGACGATCAGAGGTGTAGGTTATCGTTTTGAAAAGGAAATTTAGTTTAAGATCACAGCTTGTCTTCATCCTTCTGGCATTTGTCGTCGCAGTCATGGGACTGGTTTATTTCGTGCAGACGACGTTTCTGGATGATTTCTACAAAGCTAACAAGGCGAAATCGCTGCAGAGTGTGGGCACTTCGGTGTCCTCTTTGGTCGGTGAAAGTGATTTCGAGGAGATGATCGAACATCTTTCGATGTCCAATGAGGTCTGTGTGCGTGTGGTATCCAACAGGGAGGAACTGAATTATTCAGGTCCCTGTACGCTTCGCAGCATCGACAATACGACCATCAACATGATCGCCGGTGAAGTCAATGAGACCGAAAAAAAGGAGAAGCTTTTTGATGACTTCCATTACCAGCGTCATTTCCTGGAGAAGCCGGAGGATGTCTATATCTTTGCGAAACTTCTGACATACAATGACGAGATGGTGCTGGTCATGGTGTCCTCGGGCATCACACCTCTGAACACAACGATTTCGACGATCAAGTCACAGTATCTGCTGATCCTGGGCGTCATCATCGCTATGACGGTGATACTGGCCCTGATCCTTTCCCGCTACATCCTGAATCCGATCAAACAGATCAACAGCGAATCCAGGAATCTTTCAAGAGGCGAGTATGATCCCGAAAAGGTCAGAACTGTTTCGAAAGAATTTGACGAACTCAATGAGACGTTAGAAAATGCCAACGAGGATATCCTGATGGCGGAGAAGGCCAAGAAGGAATTATTGGGCAATGTCTCTCATGACTTAAGGACGCCTTTGACGATGATCGTCGGCTACGGGGAGATGATCAGGGATCTGCCGGAAGAGAACACGGAAGAAAACATCAACGTGATCATCGATGAGGCAAAAAGGCTTTCGACACTGGTCGATGACCTGATCGATATCTCGAAGATGGATGCGATCAGGCTGGAACTCAATAAAGAAAAGGTCTCTCTGAACGAACTGCTGAACGATGTCTATAAGCAATACGAGAAATACTGTCAGAATCAGGGCATCGATCTGGAACTGAAACTTGATGAAGACATCGAAGTCGAGATCGACGTCAAGCGAATCAAACAGGTCCTCTATAACTTTGTCAACAATGCCCTGAACTACAACAACAAGGAGAAACAGCTCATCCGTATCTCGAGCGAAAAGAAAGATGGGAATACATACAGGGTCACTGTCTATGACAACGGCGAAGGTATTGAGGAAAAGGATCTGAGCCGTATCTGGGACCGTTATTACAAGGTGGACAAGGAACACAAGAGACACCATATCGGATCGGGTATCGGATTGTCTCTGGCCAGGGAGTTATTGGAAGCTCACGGTCTGGAATACGGCGTGGAATCCAAGAAAGGGGAATATACGTCATTCTTCTTTGATGTGAATCAGGCATAAACCTGCGTAAAACGCAGGTTTTATTTTATAATAATGAATAGATATCAAGGAGATCGCTATGAAGATCGTATTGGAACATCTGACTAAAAAATTCATCTCCAGGCACAATAAAAATGAGATCGTGACAGCTGTCAATGATTTTGATTTTGAAATACCGGACGGAAAGCTGATCGGTCTGCTGGGGCCTTCGGGCTGCGGCAAATCAACGACACTGAATCTGATCTGCGGACTGGAAACACCGACTTCGGGAAAGATCTATTTCGGAGATCTCGATGTGACCAATCTGCCGCCGGAAAACAGGGGCGTCGGCATGGTTTTCCAGAACTATGCGCTGTATCCGCATCTGAGTGTCAGGGCGAATATCTTGTTCCCTCTGGAGAATCTCAAGGGTGCCGACAGGCTCAGCAAGGAAGCCATGGAGGAAAAAGCCATGGAGGCGGCAAAGCTGGTCCAGATCGATGAGCTGATGGAGAGAAAGCCCAATGAGCTTTCCGGCGGACAGCAGCAGCGTGTGGCGATCGCCAGAGCTCTGGTGAAAACGCCCGGTGTTCTGCTTCTGGATGAGCCTTTGTCCAATCTGGACGCCAGGCTCAGGCTTCAGACCAGAGAACAGATCAGAAGGATCCAGAAGGAGACAGGGATCACGACGATCTTTGTCACCCATGACCAGGAAGAGGCGATGTCGATCTCCGATCTGATCATCGTCATGAAAGCCGGTATCCTGCAGCAGATGGGACAGCCGCAGGAAGTCTACAATGATCCGGTGAATCTTTTTGTCGCCCAGTTTCTGGGTAATCCGGCGATCAATGTCTTTGACGGATCTGTCAGGGATCACAAAGTCTATATCGGTGAGGACTGTGTCGGGGAAAGAAATGTCGAAGATCAGGAAGTCAGTGTCGGTATCCGGCCTGAGGCCTTCATTCCGGATGAAAAGGGACCTTTCAGATGCGTCTTCGACCGTGTGGAAACGACCGGCAGGGATACCAGCATCGTCTGTCATAATGAACACTGTGTCTCCGATGAGGATGTCAGAGCCATCGTGGCCGCCGATGAAAAACTGAACAACAAGGACGGCATCATCCGTTTCTCCTTAAAACCGTACAAGGTCCATGTGTTCTCCAAGAAAGATGAAACGGTGATCCATGAATAATAAAAACAATCTCAAAGGATGGCTTTATCTTCTGCCGGCAATGATCTTTATCGGCATTTTCATGGTATATCCGCTCTTTGATGTTTTTGTTTACTCGTTTGAAGAGGGCTACAACTTCGCATCCCAGACTTATCAGGGGATCGGTCTGTACAACTATTCCTATGTCCTGCATGATCCGTATTTCCTGCAGGCGATCAAAAATACCTTCATCCTTGTCATCATCACGGTTCCCTTGTCAACGACGGTCGCCTTGCTGATATCGCTGGCTCTGAACTCCATCAAGAAGCTGAAGGATCTGTTTCAGACGATCTTCTTCCTGCCTTATGTGACCAACACTCTGGCGGTAGGTCTTGTCTTCATGATCCTGTTCAAGAAGACGGCTTATTCGGAGGGCCTGGTGAACCTGCTGCTGAACAGCTTCGGCATCGCGTCTATCGATTTCATCGAGGGTCCTTACTGGGCCAAGATGTTTGTCTTGTGTTTCTATACGATCTGGATCGTACTGCCGTTCAAGATTCTGATCCTGACTTCGGCTCTGGCTTCCGTCAACAAGGATTACTACAATGTTGCCAGAGTGGACGGTACCAGCAGGTGGCGCATCTTCTACAAGATCACGCTGCCGATGATATCGCCTTCTCTGTTTTATCTGGTGATCACAGGTTTTATCGGTGCCTTCAAGGCGTATTCGGACGTTGTCGCTTTGTTTGGCATCGATCTCAATGCCGCCGGCATGAACACGATCGTCGGCTATGTCTATGATATGCTCTACGGCAACTCGGGAGGCTATCCTTCCTTTGCCTCGGCTGCCGCGCTGATATTGTTTGCGATCGTACTGACGATCACCGTGATCAACCTGCTTGTGTCCAGGAAAAATGTCCATTACCAGTAATATGAGTGAAATAGAACAGATCAGACAGCTGGAACGCAAAAGCAAGATGAGGAATGCCGTATGGACGACGGCAGTCTTTGTGCTGCTCATCCTGTGGGCGATCATCGTCCTGTTCCCGTTTTACTGGATGCTTCTGACATCCTTGAAGTCATACGGTTCCTACAACAGCGAATATGTTCCCAAATTCTATACGTTAAGTCTGACTATCGAGAACTACATCAAGGCTTTCACAGCCGTTCCGCTGGCCAGGTATTTTTCCAATACCATCATCTTCACCCTGATCACGACCGGACTGATGATGCTGGTGGTGGTCCTGTCGGCGTTTGCCTTCTCGAGACTGGAATTCAAAGGCAAGAATCTGGTGTTCACTTTGTTCCTGTCACTGATGATGATCCCCAATGAACTGGTGGTCATCACCAATTTCGTCACGATCACCAATGCGGGTCTGAGAAACTCTTTTGCCGGACTGATCCTGCCCAGTGTGACCAGCATCTTCTATATCTATCTGCTCAAGGAGAACTTTGAACAGATACCGGAGGAGTTATACAAGGCAGCCAAGGTGGACGGCACTTCCGATTTCAAGTATCTATGGAAGGTCATGATCCCGATCTGCCGGCCTACGATCGTCACCGTGCTGATCCTGAAGGTCATCGAATGCTGGAACGCCTATGTTTGGCCAAGGCTCATTACCGATGATGAGAACTATTTCCTGGTGTCCAACGGCATCCAGACGATCAGGGAGTCCGGCTTCGGCAGGGAGAATATTCCGGCAATGATGGCGGCTGTCGTGGTCATTTCTGTTCCGCTGATCATCATTTTCCTGATCTTCCACAAGAAGATCATGGAAGGCGTTTCCAGAGGAGGTACGAAGGGATGAGAAAGATACTGCTGTCATTCGTATCGCTTCTGATTGTTCTGTCTCTGTTCGGCTGTCACGGTTCCAGGGGCAGCGCTGCTTTTGAGATACCGGAAGACTTTGATGAAACAAGATCTTACGAGATCACTTTCTGGGCGAAGAACGATACCAACATCAATCAGGTCAATGTCTACAAGAAGGCGATCTCTGATTTTGAAGACATCTATCCCAACATCAGGGTCTCTCTGAAGCTGTATACCGATTATTCGCGCATCTACAACGACGTCATCACCAATATATCGACCAACACGACACCCAATGTCTGTATCACATATCCCGATCATATCGCAACTTATCTGACCGGAAACAATACGGTCGTCTGTCTCAACGATCTGCTGGAGGATGAGAAATACGGACTTGGCGGCAGTGAAGTGCGTTTCGATGCACCGAAGAAGGATGAAGTGGTGAAAGAATTCCTGCAGGAAGGCATGATCGCAGGAGATTATTATGCCTTGCCGTTCATGCGCTCTTCGGAAGCTTTATATGTCAATAAGACCTATGTCGAGAAACTGGGCTATGAACTTGAGGATATCATCAGCTGGGACAAGATCTTTGAGATCTCGGAAGCCGCACTGGCGAAGGATGGGGATGACAATTATCTGGTGAACGGCCAGAAGGTCATGATACCCTTCATCTACAAGTCGACGGACAATATGATGATCTCAATGCTGAAGCAGCTGGGCGCGCCGTATTCCGATGATGAAGGCAATATCCTGATCTTCAATGATATGACCAGAGACATCCTTTATGAGATCGCAGGCCACGCCAGATCACAGGCTTTCTCTACCTTCAAGATCTCTTCCTATCCGGCTAATTTCCTCAATGCCGGCCAGTGTATCTTTGCGATCGATTCGACCGCCGGAGCGACCTGGATGGGATCCAAGGCACCCTTGCTGGATATTCCGGAAGACCAGCTGGTCGATTTTGAGACGATCGTCATGCCGATACCCCAGTACGATGAGAATAATCTGCAGATGATCTCCCAGGGTCCGTCTTTATGCATCTTCAACAAGGCTGATCCGCAGGAAGTGCTGGCTTCCTGGCTCTTTGCCCAATATCTGATTTCTAATGACGTACAGATCGCCTATAGCAAGACCGAAGGCTATGTTCCTGTCACTTACAAGGCACAAAGCGATCCCGTATATCAGGATTATCTGAATGCGGATTACGATGAAAAGGAACACTATCAGGTCAAGATCGAGGCTTCAAAACTGCTGATCGATCATATTTCCGATACCTTTGTCACTTCGGTGTTCAACGGTTCCGCTTCCCTGAGGGATGCAGCCGGTTCGCTGATCGAGAATACCTGCAAGTCCGCGAGAAGGGGCGAGAGTATCGATGACGCTTTCTTCGATGCGCTGTATGAGAAGGTGACATCGCTCTATCATCTGGATCAGAGCTCCGCCGTATCGGCCGACAGGGATCTGGGTCCTTTGCCTGTCACTTCAAAAGCGCTGCTTTCCGTACTTGCGTTTGCCTGGATCTGTATCGCTTTCTACTATTTCCGCAGTATCCGAAAGGACAGCAGATAGTGTCCTGCAAAAATAACTGTGTTATCATAATATTGTCGTGAAGAATGTATCTTCAGGAGGAATGAAATGAAAAAACTACTTACTGTTTTGTTTGCTGTGTGCATGATCCTGTCTCTTGCAGGCTGCGCAAAGAAAGAAGAACCGGCTCCGGCTGAAGTATTTGATCCCAGTGCAAAGTCTGAAGGTGTCATGACTTATGCCGAGTATGCGGCTGCAGCTTTAGGTGATGAGGTCGTCGTTGAAGGTTTCGTTCAGGCTGCTCAGTCATACTGGAACGGTGCCAAGCTTTATCTGCAGGATCCGGACGGCGCTTACTTCGTCTATTGCGACGGAAAGGGTGAGGATGTCGATATTTCCGAAGATGATTTCGCGAAGGTCGTCGTTTCCACTGATTATTCCGATGGCTGGGTAGGCCAGGGCACAGGTGCCAAGGTCCAGGTCAAGGGCGTCAAGTCCGAGTGGTCCGGTGAAGTCGAGATCGCTGATGCAACGGTAACGGTCCTGGATTCCGAGACATGGCTTGCAGAAGCTGAGGATGTCACTGCTTTATTAGGCAAGGATGAACTGGCTGACAAGATGAACAGATTCGTCAAGTTCTCCAACATGACGGTTGAGGCTTCCAAGGATGCCGACGGCAACGATGTCGCTTTCCTGTACAACTGGGACGGTTCCGGTACTCCGGGTTCCGATCTGTACTTCAATGTCAGCGACGGCAACGCGACTTACAACTTTGTTGTCGAGTCTTATCTGTGCTATGACGGAAGCGAAGTTTACGATGCTGTCGAAGCTCTGAATATCGGTGATGTTGTCGATCTGACGGGTTACCTGTACTGGTATAACGGAGCCAATCCGCATATTACCGGAATCAGCAAAAAATAAGCTGTCTGAATGAAGAAAAAGAAGGATCGGATATCCTTCTTTTTTGGTCCTTTTTATAGCGATTCTTATACAAATTTAGCGGAAAAACCTTATAATATAGATGTAGTCATAAAATAGGAGGAAAAATTTAATTATGGCAGTAAAAGTTGCGATTAATGGCTTCGGACGTATCGGAAGACTTGCTTTCCGTCAGATGTTTGATGCTGAAGGTTATGAGATCGTTGCGATCAACGACTTAACCAGTCCGAAAATGTTGGCTCATTTGCTGAAGTATGACTCTGCACAGGGCGGATACTGCGGCAAAATCGGCGAAAATCTTCACACTGTTTCTTCAAAGGAACCCGAACTGGAAGAAGACGGCAAGACCGTAAAGGCTCCCGGTTCCATCACTGTTGACGGCAAGGAAATTACAATCTATGCAAAACCGAATGCTGCTGATCTTCCTTGGGCTGAACTTGACGTAGATGTTGTCCTGGAATGCACAGGTTTCTATACTTCAAAGGCAAAGGCACAGGCTCACATCGATGCCGGTGCTAAGAAAGTCGTTATCTCTGCTCCTGCAGGAAATGACCTTCCGACAATTGTTTACAATGTCAACCACAAGAACCTGACAAAGGATGACAAGATCATCTCTGCTGCATCCTGCACAACTAACTGTCTGGCACCTATGACTCAGGCACTCAACGATTATGCTCCGATCCAGTCCGGTATCATGACGACTGTTCATGCTTATACAGGCGACCAGATGATCCTCGACGGACCGCACAGAAAAGGCGACCTGCAGAGAGCAAGAGCCGGTGCTGCCAACATCGTTCCGAACTCAACCGGTGCTGCAAAGGCTATCGGTCTGGTTATTCCTGAGCTCAACGGCAAGCTGATCGGTGCTGCACAGAGAGTTCCGACCGTAACCGGTTCTACAACAATCCTGCACGCTGTTGTCAAGGGTGAGAACGTTACTGTTGAGGGTATCAACGAAGCTATGAAGGCTCATGCAAACGAATCATTTGGCTACACGACTGAAAAACTCGTTTCTTCCGATGTTATCGGTATGAGATTCGGTTCTCTGTTCGATGCAAACCAGACAATGGTTGCTGACATGGGCAATGGCTCTTACCTGGTACAGGTTGTTTCCTGGTACGACAATGAGAACTCTTACACATCTCAGATGGTAAGAACGATCAAGTACTTCGCTGAACTGGGCTAAAGAGTAAAAAAGCTTACAAAAGCAATGAAACGGACGGATCATATCTGTCCGTTTTCTTTTATAATGAAGATACAGGTGAACGGTATGGATCAGAAAGAATACTGGAACAGTGTATCGGAAACAAAAACTTTTACGCTTCCTTTTAACAGCGAGAGCTTTTCAAAGTATGTGAATAAGGATGCTGTGATCGTCGATATCGGCTGCGGATACGGCAGAGTCTTAAGGATCCTGAAAGATGAAGGATATACGGATCTGACGGGATTTGATTTTTCCGATCTGATGATCTCACGGGCGAAAAGGGAATGCCCTGAGATCCGTTTTGAGACGATGGAGGAAGGAAAGATCCCGCTGGAAGATGAAAGTACCGATACGGTGATCTTGTTTGCGGTGCTCACCTGCATCGTTTCCGATGAGAAACAGGAAGAACTGATAAAGGAGATCAGAAGGATCCTGAAACCGGGAGGTATCCTCTATGTCAACGATTATCTGCTCAATCCCGATGACAGGAATCAGGAACGCTACCGGAAATACGAGAAGGAACTGGGCGTTTTCGGAGCCTTTGTATTGCCGGAAGGAGCGATCTGCAGACACCATACGGAGGAACACATTGAAGAACTGTTCAGGGATTTTGAAACCAGGGAATATGATCACATCGTCTATACGACGATGAACGGACATCAGTCTCCAGGATTCACCTATATCGGAAAGAAGAAATAAAAAAGAAGGCAGGATTGTTTCCTGCCTTCTTTATGAATATCAGAATCTGACGATCTGTCTGACGTCGTAGCCCTGTTTGACGAAGTCCGTATCATACATCTCATAGACTTCCGGGACGACTCTGACGACGGCCACTTCGACTTTGGCTGCTTTCACTGCATCATAGGGTATGCCTTTGAATGCCAGCAGCTGTTTCAGTTCGTCGCTGTCACGGTCGTATAAGACAGCTTTGCCCATGACCTGCAGGCCGTGGGAATCTCTCACATCGCCGTAGTATTCAAAGATTGCTAAGGCGACATTCTTGTTTTTCTCCAAGCCGATGAACTTGCTTCCGCCTTCCGATACGAACCAGAATTCGTCGTTCATGAAGGTATATTCGATCGGTGTGCATCTGACATAGTCTCCGGTCCCGGTCGCAAAACCGCAGGTATTATGATTCCTGATGAAGTTTCTGATGTGTTCCAGTGCCTGTTCTCTGTCCATATGTACGGCATTTTTCTGCTGCTCGATCCAGAAAT
This sequence comes from Erysipelotrichaceae bacterium, assembly GCA_017454765.1. Lineage (GTDB taxonomy): Bacteria > Bacillota_I > Bacilli_A > Erysipelotrichales > Erysipelotrichaceae > Colivicinus. The sequence goes on from JAFTCJ010000006.1 coordinate 12,219, forward strand.
TCTGGAAGTGCTCATAATTGATTTGATTGTTCATGATATGCCCCTTTCAGACAGTTTAATCATAACAGATAATGACTCGTCCTGGTAAACGGAAACAGTTTTGAAGACCGGCAGAATCATCAAGTGAGGTATAATAGAACTATGAAGTTAAAAAGCCGTTTTGTGATGATCATCCTTCTTTCAACCATGCTGGGACTGACCTTGCTTGGCGCTTTGACATTGGACAGGGAAAAGAAAGAGGAGGAAGTCATTGTCGTACCGGATAATGTACCTGATGACAGGAAGATCCCTTCTTCTTTCAAGGGCAGCATCAAAGATGATTTCGGTGTGCCCGAGGAAGTGATGAATGTCATCGTTTCTTATATGGACGCTTATTACCGCAGTCTCTATACGCTGCAGAAGCAGGACACAGATGCGCTGTTTGATAACGAGGTCATGGCTGCCGTATCTGACAGAGCTGTTTCCTTGCAGATCGGATCACGGAAGAACCGCGGTTTTGACTTCACCATGAACAAGGCTCATTATGACCTGAGGGTCACTGATTACTATACGGAAAACGGCCTGTATCATGTGGATGTCCTGGAAGATGACTACATGAGTTTTGCTTTCCTGGGCGGCATCGAATCGCAGTCGTTTGATATCGAGAATTACTTTGTGATCTCAAAAACGGATGAGGGCTGCAAGATCAGGGACCTGGAGAAGATACAGGGTTACTATATGACCTTCTATGATGACAGCGATTCTGTTGAGGATGCCGATCAGATCTACGCGTATTATTCAAAGCAGCTCAAAGATCTGGATGCCTACAATGAGGAAGTACTCAGAGTAAAGGCCGAAGAAAAGCCTTACATCCCTTCGAAGACTTATACAAAGGAATACGACAGGAACAAGGCAGTAGCTTATGCCGATCAGTGGTATCATGAGCGCAACCCGAAATGGTACAACTTCTCCGATGAGGGCGGAAACTGTCAGAACTACGCCTCCCAGTGCATGCTGGAAGGGGGCATCGAGATGGATTACAGCGGCGAGGAGCAGTGGAAGTGCTATGTGGAAGATCCGGAGTACGAACCGGACATCAACGAAGAGGAGACGCAGGAGGGGCGTACCCGTTCCTGGGTCAATGTCGGATATTTTGAAAACTATGCGAGGTACAACGAAGGAAAGGGTCTGGTCGCGGATGTCAACGCCAATCTGTATTATGCGCAGCCGGGAGATCTGATCCTGGTCGGAAACAACGGACTGTCCCATACGGTCATTGTTTCCAAGGTGGTGGATGGCCATATCCTGGTGAATTCCAACAGTATCGACATGAAAGATTATCCAATCGAGGCATATACCTATACAGGTATCATGCTGATCAGAATACTCGGATGTAAGTAGACGGAGCGATACGTCTTTTAATTGAGTGATAAAGTACTGCTAATGTTTAGCACTCTTATTGACTGAGTGCTATAAATGGTTATAATTAAGTAGTGTAAGGAGGAGTTTTAAGATGATAAAACCTTTATATAACAATGTTTTATTAAAGAAAGTAGAAGCATCGAATGAGACGACAAGCGGCATCATCATCTCTCAGAAGGAGAAGAATGAGGAGTATGCTGTTGTGGCTGCCGTCAGCGGATGCAAGGAGATCAAAATAGACGACAAGGTCTATGAAATGCCTTTGAAGAAGGGCGATAAAGTCATGTACAAGAAGTATTCCGGAACCGAAGTCAAGGACGGAGAGACGGAGTATATTCTGATCAAAGCCGAAGATATTCTGGCTGTTGTAGAATAGGAGGCAAATTATGGCAAAGACAGTTAAGTATTCAAAAGATGCAAGAGACTCCGTTTTAAAGGGTGTCGATATCATGGCGGATGCCGTCAGGATCACATTGGGTCCCAAGGGCAGGAACGTCATTCTGGATAAGGGCTACGGTTCTCCGATGATCGTCAATGACGGTGTCACCATCGCCAAAGAGATCGAACTGGAGGATACCTTTGAAAACATGGGTGCCAAGATGATCTATGAAGTCGCCAACCACACCAACGATTCCGCAGGTGACGGTACGACGACAGCTACACTGCTGGCACAGTCCATGATCCATTCCGGTCTGGATGCCGTAGAAAAAGGCGCCAATCCGGTATTGTTAAGAGAAGGCATCGAGATGGCTTCGAAGAAAGTTTCCGAGAAGCTTCTGAGCAACGCCAGAAAGATCGATTCTTCCGCCGAGATCGCCAATGTTGCGGCTATCTCTTCCGGCAGTGAGGAGGTCGGCAAGATCGTTTCCGAAGCGATGGAGAAGGTCGGCAAGAACGGTGTCATCAATGTGGATGAGTCAAAAGGCTTCGATACTTCTCTGGAAGTAACGGAAGGTCTGAGATATGACAAGGGCTATATTTCACCTTACATGGTTTCCGACAGGGAAAAGATGCTGGTGGAAATGGAGAATCCGGCGATCCTGGTCACTGATCAGAAGATCTCAACGATCCAGGAAGTCCTGCCGGTTCTGGAACAGATCGTTCAGTCCAATAAGCCGCTGCTGATCATCGCTGATGATCTGGAGAACGAAGTCGTCTCCACACTGATCGTCAACAAGTTAAGAGGAACCTTCAATGTCGTTGCGACCAAGGCTCCGGGCTTCGGTGACAACCAGAAGGCCAACCTGCAGGATATCGCCATCCTGACCGGTGCGACATTCGTATCCAAGGATCTGGGCATGCAGCTCAAGGATCTGACTCTGAAGGATCTTGGTTCTGCCAAGAAAGTCATCGTTGAAAAGGAACATACCACGATCATTGACGGAACAGGCTCCAAGAAGGCATTCAAGGAGAGAGTTGCCGAGATCCAGAACCTGATCGAAAGAAGCACTTCCGATTATGACAAGAAGAACCTCAAGGAACGTCTGGCAAAACTGACCAACGGCGTTGCCGTCATCAAGGTCGGTGCGACGACTGAGACCGAACTCAAGGAAAAGAAACTGCGTATCGAGGATGCACTCAATGCGACAAAGGCCGCCATTGAAGAGGGTATCGTCAGCGGCGGCGGCTGCGCACTCATGAGCATCTACAAGGATCTCAAGGACAAAGTCACTTCCGATGAACCGGATGTACAGAAGGGTATCTCGATCGTCTTCAAGGCTCTTTCACAGCCGCTGTATCAGATCGCCGAGAATGCCGGTCATAACGGCAAGGACATCGTCGACAAGCAGCTGACACAGAAGGCGAATGTCGGTTTCGATGCCAAGAACGGTGAGTGGGTCGATATGTTCAAATCAGGTATCGTCGATCCGTGCAAGGTCACGAGATCCGCACTGCTCAATGCCGCTTCGATCGCCGGTCTGCTGATCACGACAGAGGCTGCGGTCGGTACCATCAAGGAACCGGAACCCGCAATGCCTGCCGGCGGAATGGGCGGAATGTATTAATCAGAAAACCATCATTACAGAAACTCCCGATGTGATATCACGTCGGGAGTTTTATGTTATACTTTTTTAAAAATGGAGGAATAAGGTATGCCAAGATACGGAGGAATGGGTCCGAGAGGATTTCTGACAGATGACGAGAAACAGAATGCGCCGAAGATGACAAAGGAGCTGATATTCAGGATCCTGAAATATCTTCTGCCGTACTGGTTCCAGCTTTCCATCGTTTTTGCGATCATCATCCTGTCTTCAGTCCTGGGTCTGCTTCCTTCTCTGATCACCGCCAGGATCATCGATGATGCGATCCTGGGAAAGGATCTGAAACTGCTGATTCAGCTTGTCATTCTGGCGATCATCACGCTGGCGGTCTCCAATATCGTCGGTGTGCTGGAATCCTACATCAACAGCTGGGTATCGCAGCGTATCGTCTTTGACATGAAGAATCAGATGTTCTCACATCTGCAGACCATGCCGCATTCTTTCTTTACTTCCGAAAAGCAGGGCGACATCATCACCAGGATGAATTCCGATATCTCCGGTGTGGCTACAGTCATTTCCGGCATTCTGACCAACATCATTTCCAATGTCTGTACGGTCATCACGACGATCGTCGCTCTGTTCAGGATCGATGTCAAACTTTCGCTGATCGGCATCCTGGTCATTCCTTTGCTGGTGCTGCCGACCAAGTCTGCCGGCAAGAACAGATGGCAGCTGCTGTCGCAATCCAGGGAAAAGGACGATGAGCTCAACGATGTCGTCAATGAATCGCTGTCTGTTTCCGGTTCTTTGCTGATCAAACTGTTCACACAGGAAGAAGCGATCAATAAGAAGTTTGAGTCCATCAACAAGGAAGTCATCGATCTTTCCGTGAAGGAGTCCCGTGCCGGTTCCTGGTTTAGGGTCATCATGGGCATCTTCACCAATCTGGGACCCTTGCTGATCTATCTGGCAGGCGGCTATCTGATCATCAGACTCAACGATACAGCCATTTCCGTCGGTACGATCACGGCCACCGTCAACATGATCAACAGACTTTACAGACCGGTGGAATCACTGCTGAATGTCTCTGTCGATCTGACCAGATCCATGGCGCTGTTTACCAGGATCTTCACTTATCTGGATATGGATCCGGAAGTCAAGAATGCCAAGATCGTGCTCAAACCTTCGTTTGCGAAAAAGACGGATATCTCCTATGAGAATGTCGAATTCTATTATTCCAAGGATGTGCCTCTGATCAAGGATCTTTCCTTCTTCGTGCCATCCGGAAAGATGTATGCGATCGTCGGACCTTCCGGTTCGGGCAAGTCGACAGTCGTCAACCTGCTGCCCCGTCTCTATGATGTCAAGGGCGGTGCCGTCAGGATCAACGGCGAAGATGTCAGGAATATCGATCTGAAGTATCTGCGTTCCAATATCGGTATGGTGACCCAGGAAGCCTACATGTTCAACGGAACGATCAGGGAGAATCTTCTGTTTGCGAAAGCAGATGCGAGCCAGGAAGAGCTTGAGAACGCCTGCAGGATCGCCAATATCCATGATTTCATCCTTTCCCAGCCTGACGGCTATGATACACAGGTCGGCAACAGAGGCCTGAAACTTTCCGGCGGTGAGAAACAGAGGCTTTCGATCGCCCGCGTCATCCTCAAGGATCCAAGGATCCTCATACTGGATGAGGCGACTTCCGCTCTGGATTCGATCTCCGAGAGTTCCATTCAGAAGGCTCTGGATGTGCTGATGAAGGGCAGGACCTCGATCGTCATCGCCCACAGGCTTTCAACCATCCTGCAGGCTGACAAGATCCTTGTCATCTCTGACGGAAGGATCGTGGAAGAGGGCGGACATGAGGAACTGATCGCCATGAACGGCGTCTATAAACAGCTTTACGAGACACAGTTCCGTAAGGTGATCGAAATGGAAAACGCGAAAGAACAGTAAAAAATGAAATAGTTTTCATGAAAAATAACAGGAATTTTCATGAAATGTAATATATTTCACAAAAATTTCACATTCGTTTTATATAGTATGAGTGTAAAAAGTTTTTCATTTTTAAATCCTTTAGAAAAAAAGAGAATAGGACAGGGTCCTATTTTCTTTTGTTTTATGTATAATAATGTATGTGGCCCCATAGTCTAATGGATCAAACAATCCCCTCCTAAGGGATAGTTACAGGTTCGATTCCTGTTGGGGCCGCCATTTTTCGGAAGGACGATAGTCCTTTTTCTTTTGTACTATAATGGATTTATGAAGAAGAGCAGCCGCAATCTGTATCTTGAAAAGCTGAAAGGCGGTCTCGATCAGGAGGATCAGGATCGTATCGACGTCTTTTTTCATGAACTGTCCGATCAGATCGACATGCCTATATTGAGCAGAGATCTTCTGGTCCATCATTTTGTGGATGCTTTTTCTTATTATCTGGAACAGGGAAAGAGTACTGAAGAGATCTGTGAACTGATGGATTACCGCTTCTTAGGAGATTTCTATCAGGGAGATCACAGGAGATCCTTCTCACTGGACAACGCAGCCATCGTCTATCCTTTGGGCATGAAATACGGTCAGATGCCGATGTTCCGCATGGCAGCTGAACTGAAAGAGGATGTACAACCGGTACTGCTGCAGCTGGCGGTGGATTTCACCATCAAGCGTTTTCCGAGTTTTTCGGCAGTCACCAAGAACGGCTTCTTCTGGCATTATCTGGAAACGGTCAACCATGTCTCACTGATCGAAGAAGAAAAAGACATTCCCTGCAAGCCTATTTCCATCCTTTTGAGAGGCTTCCGTTCTTTCAGAGTTCTGTACTGCGGAAAACGTATCTCAGTCGAAGTCTTCCACGCGATCACGGACGGCAGCGGAGCCATGGTTTTTCTCAAGACACTTGTGAAGGAATATCTGCGATTAAAGGAGATCGATGCAAAAGATGATCCGGAAATACCGGATATCAACAGCCCGGTCGATGAAAGGGAACTGGTCAATGAATTCAATGAGGCAAAAGAGAATGCAAGCCTTTCAACATTTGTAGATAAGCGTTCTATACAGCTTAAGGGAAAGATCTCGCGTCTGAATCTGACGAAGATCACTCATTTCGAGATGGATGCCGGCAGGCTGCATGATACAGCCAGGTCTTACGGCGGAACGATCACAGCGTATCTGCTGGCACTGCTGCTGATCGCATCAAAGGATTGCGTGAATCAGAAAGAAGGCGTCTTCAATGTGCAGGTGCCTGTCAATATGCGCAAGTTCAACGGCAGCAGGACACTCAGAAATTATTCAATGTATTTCAATGTCACGGAAGATCTTTCCAAGCTGCCTGATAAAAAGGAACTGGTCGGCGATGTTTCCAGACAGATCGCAGAAAAGGGAAGTGAGAAGATGATGAACCAGATGATGATGACGACCAAAAAGGTCATCCGTTCTCTTTGTCTGGTGCCGTTATTCCTGAAGATCCCGCTCATGCAGCTGGTCTATGCCTATCTGGGCAATTCCATCATCGCTTTCACATTCTCCAATCTGGGTGTTGTTAAGCTGCCCGAAGGAATGAAGGAAGCTGTCAGGAAACTGTATTTCGTCTTCGTACCGGGTCCGCCCAACAGGATCGCGACTTCGCTGGTCACTGCCAACGGGATCTCCGTCTTTTCCATCATGCGCAACAGCAATGATCCGACTTTTGAACAGCGTATGTATGAACTGCTGGAAGAAGATGGTCTGATCGAGAATACGGAAGGGAGCGTGGAATATGAATCCTAAGATCATTTATCCGATCCCCGAACGTCAGAGGATGTTTTTCCGCCGCCTGAGGGAGATCGTGCGCATCGTCTTCATCTGTGCTTCTTTGATCTGTCTGCTGGTCAACTTTCTGGTCAAAGGGAAATTCTGGAGCATCATCGTCGTCTGGTCGCTGTTTTCTCTGTGGCGTCTGATCTTCTCACTGCGTCTGGTGGAGTTTTCCGTCTATTCCCATGCGGTGAGAGTGACGCTCCATACAATCATCCTGCTGTTTCTGATCGATCATTTCCTGGCTCCGGGCTGGGCGCAGACCGTCATTCCGATCGTCTTTTTCGCAGACCTGCTGCTGATGTTTGTGATCTACTATGTCACATATGATCGAAGACACCGGCATCTGGTCTCGATCCTGACGCTGGGACTGATCAATCTCATCAGCATCCCTTATTCCATCCGCTCCTGGCCGATCGATAACTGGATCGCTTTCGCTTTCCAGGCGGCTTCGCTGCTGCTGTTTGTAGTGCTGATCATCATCAGCCGAAAGGATCTGATCTACGAACTGAAGGTGCGTTTCATGACCGGTACAAAATAGGGCATTGCGTTTTACTTTGCGGTGTTAAGATAATATACTTAAATTAGAAAAACGGAGGAAAAATCATGAGTAACAAATACGCCGGAACACAGACCGAAAAGAATCTGGAAGCTGCTTTCGCCGGAGAATCCCAGGCAAGAAACAAGTACACTTATTTCGCTTCCAAGGCAAAGAAAGAGGGATTTGAACAGATCGCTGCCTTGTTCTTAAAGACCGCTGAGAATGAAAAAGAACACGCCAAGATGTGGTTCAAGGAACTGGAAGGTATCGGTTCGACTGCCGACAATCTGAAGGCTGCAGCAGAAGGCGAGAATTATGAATGGACCGACATGTATGAAGGCTTTGCGAAAACGGCAGAAGAGGAAGGTTTCCCTGAACTGGCTGCAAAATTCAGACTGGTCGCTGCGATTGAGAAGCACCACGAGGAAAGATACAGAGCACTCTTATACAACGTGGAAAACAAGGAAGTATTCGAGAAGTCCGAGGTCAAGATCTGGGAATGCCGCAACTGCGGTCACATCGTGATCGGCACGGCTGCTCCGGAGGTCTGCCCCACCTGCAACCATCCGCAGTCTTACTTCGAAGTCAACGCTGAGAATTATTAAAAAGAAAAGCCAATTCAATTGGCTTTTTTGATTTCAATATCGTTGATCAGAAGCGAAGCCATCCTGGTGAACCGTTTTGGATCAGAGGTGACCAGATAGATGCGTTTCGCTTTTTGTGTGCGGCTCAGTTTCTTTTGCTGCTTCAGATACTGTTTCAGATCTTCGATCACACAGCGGGAGGAAGATACGATATTCACTCCCGGCAGTATTTCACTCACCATGTCTCTCATAATGTCGTAGTGTGTGCAGCCTAAGATCAGGGTATCGATGTCTTTTTCTTTCAGGGGTTCAAGATATTCCAAGAGCACTTTTTTCATCTGCCCGGGGTCGTCGATAAAGACGCCCGTTTCGATCATCGGCACCAGTTTCGGGCAGGGAACGGAAAAGATCTCAGAGTCCCTGCTGCATGAGCAGATCTCTTCTTCATATTTTCCCGAAGCGACGGTGGAATCCGTTGCCAGGATGCCGATACGGTGATTTTCACTTGTTTCTGCCGCTTTTTTCGCTGCCGGAGCGATCACAGCGAAGACAGGGATGTTCGGATATTTTCTGCGTACGGATTCAGAGGCGTTGCAGTCGGCGGTATTGCAGGCGATGATCAGGGCCTTGAGATCATATGCGCTGAGCTTTTCCATGTTATCCATGGTGAGAGCGATGATCTCTTCACGGCTTTTTGAAGAACCGTAGGGGATATTGGCGGTATCGCCCAAAAAGACGATGTTTTCACCGGGAAGCTGTCTGATGATCTCGGAAACAGTGGTAAGTCCGCCCAGTCCCGAATCAAATACACCGATATATTTCTTTCTCATAGCGAGCTGACGATCTCCTTGAAATGACGTCCTCTTTCCTCGTATCCGGAATACTGATCGAAACTGGATGTGGTCGGAGAAAGAAGGATGATGTCGCCCGGTTTTGCGATCTTTCTTGCTTCAGAAACCGCTTCAGTCAGATCGCTGACGACGATGGGATCTTCGACAAGATCATGGGCGATACGGGGGCCGGATGCGCCGAAACCAATGATCTGTTTCACACAGGATAGATGTTTTCTCATTTCACTCATATCCAGGCCTTTCTCATAGCCGCCTACCAGCAGAATGACGCCTGTTTCAAAGGAATCCAGGGCCGTGATCGTCGCGTCGGTATTGGTCCCTTTGGAGTCGTTGTAGTATTTTACGCCGTCCAGTTCCCTGACGAATTCGATGCGGTGTTCGACGCCTTTGAATGTACTGATCGTTTCAATGATGTCTTCGTCGGAAATGCCCAGTTCTTTCGCTGCCATGACAGCGATCATGATGTTCTGCAGGTTGTGCTTTCCGACCAGGGTGATACAGCTCAAGGGAAGGACTTTCTGTTTTTTGATCCAGATACAGCCATCTCTGATAAAGGCAGAGGTATCCTGTCTTTCCAGTGAAAAGTCTTCGATGCGGCAGCGGATCGGATATTTTTCGGCGTATTCTTTTAATACCGCATCATCCGCGTTGAACAGGAAAAGATCATTTTCCTTCATGTTGCGGTAGACTTCTGTCTTGGATTTATAGTAGGCATCCAGAGAACCCATGGTCTCCAGATGGTCGGGCGTCAGATTGATGATCGTCGCGATCTGCGGACGGAACCTGTCGATGTCCACCAGCTGGTGGTTGGATATCTCCAGAGAGATGTAATAGCCTTCTTCATTCATGAGGTCATGTTCAAGGACCAGTTCACATAAGGGCGTGCCGATATTGCCGCCGACAAGAGCCTTTTCTTTGAAGGCTTTTTTCAGCAGTTCGTAGACGATCGTTGTCGTGGTCGTCTTGCCGTTGGTGCCGGTGATGGCGATATAGTGCTGGGGTCTTGATACATCAAAGGCCAGTTCGATCTCGGTGATGATAGGGATCTTTCTTTCGTGAAGCCTTGAGACGATAGGCGAGACAGGAGGGACACCGGGGTTCTTGATGACCAGATCGAAGTCTTTTTCAAAAACCGACATATCCTGATCGTATATCGTGACGTTCATTGCTTCCAGCTGTTTTTTCTCTTCGTCAGAAGGGTCTTTGCGCTCTGAAAGAAAGAGCTGTGCACCCAGCTGATATAAGACACGCAAAGCGGCCATTCCCGACCTGGCAAGGCCGATGACCAGTACTTTTCTGTTGCGGTATTCCATACGACTAAATTCTATCATTAATTATTGACATATGAAAACGATTGTATAAAATGGTTATTAATGAAAGCTACTGTATCACTCACTCATCCAGCAAGCGGGTACTTCGATGAAGTATTGGTCGAGGATATTCAGGACAGGAACTGTTTTTCGTATACCGATCACGAAGGTTCTTTATGTGAGATGTGTATCTATGAAGACGGTCTCTGTTTTTTCAGGCAGGATGAGGATCATCTGCTGGAGCTGCATCTGAAGTCCAATCTCTATGCGAAGATCACGACGGCAGAGGGAATTGTCAAATTTGATGTGAAAATAGTTGACTTCCAGTGCAATGGTGATATATTAGTTATGCATTACCTTGTCGATGACGAGGAAAGAATTATTCAAATAAAGTATTGCTAGGAGTAAAGTAGTAAAATGGCCAGTGCTAAATCTATGACGGACATTGCTTATGATGTCATTTCAAAGAAAAAGCGTGCAGTGCAGTTCGGAAAGCTCTGGGAAGAGGTTTCCAAGCTGTATGGGGCTTCCAATGAGAAGGTAGCCCAGTTCTATTCCGATCTGACGTTTGATTCAAGATTCACTTCCCTGAAGGACAACAAGTGGGATCTGATCGAACGCAGGAAGTTTGCGGAATCTCATGTCGATCTCTCACAGATCGAACTGGATGAGGATGAGCCCGAGGAGGGTGAAGAAGATCCCGATATTACCATAGACAGCGATGAATATTAAAGACTCTTCAGGAGTCTTTTTTTGTATAATGGAGCCATGAAGTATGTGATCTATGATTTCAACGGAACGATACTGGATGATGTAGAAGTCTGTCTGAAGGCCGAGAATTACACGATAAAGCATTTCGGCTTAGACAGGGAGCCGATCACTCTGGATGAGTATCTGCATATCTTCACGTTTCCGGTCCAGAAATATTACGAAAATGTCGGCTTTGACTGGTCGAAGAATTCCTACGAGGAAGTGGGACGCTACTGGTTTGACTGGTACAGGGCTCTGAGAGATGAATATAAGGTCTTTGACGGCGTAAAAGAGATCCTGGAGAAGAATCGCGAAAAAGGCAATCTCAATATCCTTTTAAGCGCTTCGAGCCTTGTGGAGCTTGAAAAACAGCTTGAGGAGCTTGGAATTGCGGAATATTTTGATGAAGTGCTGGGGATCGACAATATCTATGCCGGTTCCAAGGTGGATATCGCCCTGAAGTGGATCGCAGACAAGGACCCGAAGGACTGCATGATGATCGGCGATTCCCTGCATGATCTGGAAACGGCCAAAGCCATGGGCGTCGACTGTGTGCTGGTAGCCAAAGGCCATCAGGCCAAGGACGTGCTGTTAAAGTCGTATGATAAAGTTGTGGATGATATCAGAGAGGTTGAGTTGATATGAGAATAGGACAGTCAAAAGATGTACACCGTCTGGTGGAAGGAAGAGATCTGATCATCGGCGGTGTGAAGATCCCTTATGAAAAAGGCCTGCTGGGGCATTCGGACGCGGATGTGCTCTTGCATGCGATCATTGAATCACTGATCGGTGCCATGGGCTTGAAGGACATCGGCACGCATTTTTCGGATAAGAGCGATGAGTTCAAGGGTATTTCATCGCTGATCCTGCTGGATCGGACCTATGAAATGATGAAGGAAAGAGGATATGAGGTCGGCAACATCGATTCCCTCATCGTGATCGAAAAGCCGAAGATGGCTCCCTACATCGATGAAATGAGAAAAAACATCGCTGAGCATCTGCATTGCGACGTTTCAAGAATCAATGTCAAGGCGACCTGCGGGGAAGGCATGGGCTTTATCGGAAACGGTGAAGGAGCATTGGCGGAGGCTGTCTGCCTGATCGAAGAAACATGCTGAAGATATCGGAGGAAAAACTGGACGATGAGATCCTGGATGAACTGATCCGGATGTCTGAGGAATGGGAAGCGGAAGACAGCTGCTGGGGCTATCGTCATAATACGAAAGAAGACATTGAGAATGAAAGGATCTTCTTAGCAAGGGAAGACGATGAGATCCTCGGCTATCTCTTCGGCCATGAACATATCCAGGAGGAACATTCCTCCGTGATCAGGGACAAGGCAAAGTCCTTTGAGATCATGGAGATCTATGTCAGGCCCGAATATCGCAGCAAAGGGATCGGAAAGAAGCTGTTTGCGTATCTGGAGCAGCAGCTGACGGATACCGATTATCTGACTTTAAGTACGGCAACCAAGAACTGGAAAGCCATCCTTCATTTCTATATCGAAGAGACGGGGATGGCGTTCCACAGTGCCAGACTGTTCAAGGAAATACAAAAATAAAACGGTGCAGCTGATGCTGCACCGCTATTATTTACAGATTAGATCTTATTGTCGCAGCCTAAGACATCAATGATCTTGTGTTTGACAAGCTGTTTGATGTTTTCTCTTGCCGGCTTGAGATATTCTCTCGGGTCGAATTTCTCCGGATGATCGTTGAAGAACTTACGGATCGTTCCGGTCATAGCAAGACGCAGGTCTGAGTCGATGTTGATCTTGCATACGGCAAGTCTTGCAGCTTCTCTGAGCTGATCCTCAGGAACACCGACTGCATCCGGCATGTTGCCGCCGTTTTCGTTGATCATCTTGACATATTCCTGTGGAACGGAAGATGAACCGTGTAATACGATCGGGAAGCCCGGGAGTCTTCTGGAGACGTCTTCAAGGATGTCGAATCTCAGAGGTGGCGGAACCAGGATGCCTTCTTCGTTTCTGGTGCACTGTTCTGGTTTGAACTTGTAGGCACCGTGAGAAGTACCGATGGCGATCGCTAATGAATCGCAGCCGGTTCTCTTGACGAATTCTTCGACATCTTCCGGTTTCGTGTAGGATGAATCTTCTGCGGATACAGATACTTCATCTTCAACGCCGGCCAGCGTGCCAAGCTCTGCTTCAACGACAACGCCGTGGGCATGAGCATACTCAACGACCTGTTTCGTGATGGCGATGTTCTCTTCGAAAGGTTTTGAAGAAGCATCGATCATGACGGAAGTGAAGCCGTCGTCAATGCAGGACTTGCAGGTCTCGAAGCTGTCACCGTGGTCCAGATGCAGGACGATCGGCAGACCGGTTTCAATGCAGGCTGCTTCTACCAGCTTGACCAGATAGGTTCTGTTGGCATAAGCTCTTGCGCCTTTGGATACCTGCAGGATGACCGGAGCGTTGCATTCTTTTGCTGCTTCGGTAATGCCCTGGATGATCTCCATGTTGTTGACATTGAAAGCACCGATTGCATAGCCGCCCTTATATGCTTTCTCAAACATTTCTTTGGATGTAACTAATGGCATAAAATCTATTCTCCTTTTTCTAACATCATTATAACGCAAAAAAGCAGCGTATAAGTGTTATATAATTGATTTATGAACCTGAAAGAATCATTATTGAAAAACGATTATTCGATCGTCGCATCCAACGGTTATTTTTCTTTTGAGACAGGGATCAGGCCGATCCTGCTGGCAATGAAAGACGATATTTCCTTTTTTGAAGGAACAGCCGTCGCCGACAAGATCATCGGCAAGGCTTCGGCCATGCTTCTGACACTGTCGGGTGTGAAGGAGGTCTATACGCCGGTGCTTTCCAAGGCAGGCCGGCAGATCTTTGAAAAATATGGCGTAAAATATGCGTACGATGAGCTTGCCGAATATATCATCAACAGAAAAGGGGACGGCATGTGCCCGATGGAGATGACGGTAAAGGATATCAATGACCTGAATGAAGCTTATGATGCTTTAAGGAGAAAACTTGCACTGTGAAGCAGTGTTTTTTCTTTTTTCTATTGTATAATCAAAGGGTATGAGTCTGATTGAATTAAAAAACGTATCTTATTCCTACAACGACAGCACCAAGGCAGTCGATGATGTGAGTTTTTCTGTCAGAAAAGGAGACTATGTCACGATCATCGGCCATAACGGTTCGGGCAAGTCGACGCTGGCCAAACTGATCGCCGGACTGCTGCCTGTGAAGGAGGGATCGATCACAGTCGATTCTCTGGAGGTCAACGAGGAAAACATACCGCAGATCCGCAAGCGGCTGGGCATCGTTTTCCAGAATCCGGACAATCAGTTCATCGGATCGACTGTCAGGGATGACATTGCCTTCGGTCTGGAAAACAAGCAGGTCCCTTCCGATGAGATGGAAGCGATCGTGGAAGAATATGCAAAGAAGGTCGGACTGACTGAATATCTGAACTATGAACCGCAGAATCTTTCCGGCGGTCAGAAGCAGAGAGTGGCGATCGCCGGTATACTGGCCATGAGCCCGGACATCATCATTTTCGATGAGGCGACTTCGATGCTGGACCCGAAGGGCAAGAAGGAGATCAAACAGCTGATGTATGATCTGGCCGGCGGAGACGATATCACGATCATTTCGATCACCCACGATATCGAGGAAGTGCTGCAGTCGGATGACTGTGTCGTTTTGAGCAAGGGAAAGCTTTTCATGCACGATGTACCGGAAAAGGTGTTTGCCAACGCCGAGAAACTGAGACAGATCGATCTGGATGTACCGTTTATCGAGAATGTCAGAGAGACATTCGGAAAATATAAAATCAAGCTGAAAGCGAATGATCTGAAAGGAATGGTGGAAGAATTATGCCGATCAGGTTCAAAGCGCTGAGTTATATCTATAACAAGGACATGCCTTATGCCCACAAGGCACTTGACAGTGTCGATCTGGACATCAGGGAAGGCATCATCACCGCCATCATCGGCGAGACCGGTTCGGGCAAGTCGACGCTGGTTGAGCATCTGAATGCCCTGCTGTTGCCGAGTGAGGGATCTCTGGAAGTCCTTGACTACAATATCGTTGCCGGTCAGAAACAGAAGTTTCTGAAACCGTTGAGAAAAGATGTGGGGCTGGTGTTCCAGTTTTCGGAGTACCAGCTGTTTGAGGAGACCGTCATCAAGGACGTCGCTTTCGGTCCGATGAATTTCGGTCTGTCCCAGCAGGATGCCTTGAAACAGGCTGCTGCCGCCCTGAAGCTGGTCAAGATCGACGAGAGTCTTTTCAATGTCTCTCCGCTGGAGCTTTCCGGCGGTCAGAAAAGAAGAGTGGCGATCGCCGGCATCATTGCCTGTGATCCCAGGATCATCGTTCTGGATGAACCGACTGCCGGTCTGGATCCCAAGGGTGCCAGAGAGATCATTGATCTGTTTGTTTCTCTCAACAGGCAGCTTTCCAAGACGATCATCATCGTCTCTCACGACAACGAGATGGTATACAACTATTGCGATGAGACAGTCGTCTTATCCCACGGAAAGGTCGTCTATCACGGTCCGACGATGGAACTGTTTGACGACAAGAAGAAACTGAAGGAATTCGACATGCTGGAACCGCAGATCGTAAGTTTCCGCAATGAGCTGATCGAAAAGGGCTTCAAACTTTCAAAGGATGCACGCACATTGAAGGTGATCGCCAGAGAGATCGCAGGGCAGGTGAAACGATGAATAACCTGGTTTTCGGCAAATATATCCCGATTGATTCTTTTATGCACAGACTCGATCCGCGTGCGAAACTGATCGGGCTTTTCCTGATGATCGCAGCTGTCTTCGTACCGAAGAGCTGGTGGGTCTTCCTGGTGATCGGCCTGATGCTGGCACTGGCTCTGCTGATGGCGAAGATCGGCATCAAGATGATCGTTCAGTCATTCAAGCCGATGGTCATGATGATGATCTTCCTGATGGTGATCAATGCCCTGACGGTCAAGACAGGGGATGTTCTGTTTACTGTGGGACCGGTACAGGTCTATTCCGACGCTGTGTTCAATACATTGTTTGTCATTGTGAGACTGCTTCTGATGATCTCGATCACGACGCTTCTGACAGCGACGACCAATCCTCTGGATCTGACGCTGGGTATCGAATGGATCCTGAAACCTCTAGAAGTGATCCATTTCCCGACTCATGAAGTTGCGATGATGGTATCGATCGCACTGCGTTTCATTCCGACGATCATCGAGGAGACGATCCGCATCATGAATGCCCAGAAGTCCCGCGGTGTCGATTTTGAAAACGGAAGGCTTGCCGAAAAGATCTCGGCCATCCTTTCCCTGATCGTTCCTTTGTTCTCCGTGGCTTTTGAAAGAGCCTATGAACTGGCGGATGCCATGGAGGCGAGAGGTTATGTACCGGGTGCCAAGCGCAGCCGTTACCATGTCCTGAAGTTCAGATTCGTCGATTATCTTTTCATTCTGATCTGTGTCGGCGCTTTAAGCTTCTCGATCCTTTCCAGGTTTTATCTATGAGATATAAAGTCACGATCGCCTATGACGGTGTCAATTATGCGGGTTTCCAGTCCCAGACCAATGCCGTAGCGATACAGGATATCATTGAAACAGCGATCGAAAAGATCTTTTCCGAAAAGATCCGCATCGTCATGTCTTCCAGGACCGATGCCGGCGTGCACGCCTACGGCCAGGTCTTTCATTTTGATTCCGATCAGATCAAGGAAGAATGGAAACTGAAGTATTCCCTGAATTCGCTGCTGCCGGATGACATCCATGTGAGCGAAGTGAAACAGGTCTCAAAAGATTTTCATGCCCGTTATTCGGTCAGGAAGAAGACCTATGAGTATCTGATCAACATCGGTGAATACGATGTGTTTTTAAGAGGCAGGGCCTATCAGTGTTTCTACAAGCTGGATGTCGATCTGATGAAACAGGGCGCTGCTCTGTTTCTGGGCGAACATGATTTCACTTCCTTCAACACGTCCAGCCTGAAGGATTATCCCAATCAGGTCCGTACGATCTCCGAATTCTCCATCACCAGAAAGAAGGACATCCTTACGATCAGGGTCACTTCCAGCGGTTTCTTGAGGAATATGGTCCGCATCATGGTCGGAACGCTGATCGATCTGGGCAGGGGAAAGAAGTCCCTGCAGGACATCCGGGATATGCTGGACCACCCAAGCAAGGGTACCAGACGCTACAACGCCGATCCCAACGGGCTTTATTTAGTGAAGATTTTCTATTAGAATTGAACTATGAACAAAAAGGTTGCCGGATTCATCTCTGTTGCCCAGCTGGTCATTGCCGTGATCATGTATTTTGCGGTGGCTTACCAGTTTGACAACGATCCCGAGATCATGAAGATACTGCCGCATACGGATTTTGAAGCGACGCTGCTGCGTCTCTCGATCTACATCATCCCCGGCATCAACATCATTTCCGGAATCTTCGGCATCACATTCAATACCAAGGGCATACTCTGTTTTGCCGGTCTGCTGGAGATCCTCAGTGCCTATCTGACGCTTTATTTCAGCGGAGAGAGCAGTCTGATGAATACCATGGGCATCATCATGCTGGTGTTCGGGATCGTGTTCATCATCCTCGTACTGACTCTGCGGGGTCCCAAAAAAGAAAAAAAGAGAAAAAGAAAATCCCGTCGCTGACGGGATTTATTTTGCACATGGTGCCGACTATAGGACTTGAACCTACCACCTACGCGTTACGAGTGCGTTGCTCTACCGGATGAGCTAAGTCGGCATCAGATCTTCACGGTATATCTGCCGAGCAGTTTCTTTTCGCTGCAGTAGGCAAACGGATCCGTAGAATCGACTTTTATGATACCACGATTTTTGCAATCTGCACAGACTTGATCGACGATTTCTTTTTCTGCGTTGAAAAGGTTCTCCTGATCCAGGTTCGTCTTGAACATGATGGTATAGCGGTCGGAGAAATCGGAAATGCACATTGCCGCAATGTCGGGATCTTCTCCCAGAGAACGTTCATACTTGTTGATGGTATTGAAGACCTTCTTCAGCTGTTTTGCTTCATTCTCTTTTTCGGAAAGTGCCTCGGTGTATTTATAGTCATCCTTGTGGACTCTGATGAACTGTTCACAGGCGGCGACGCTCTGTTCCAGGGCGCGCTTGCTCTTGAAACAGTCAAGCTGGGCAGCATAGCACAGTCCGTGCTGTTTCAGGTTTTCAAAGATCTTCAGTTTGTCGCTCTCTTTTCTGTCTTTGATCAGTTTTCTGAATACCGAATCATCTTCGATGCATCTGATCTTAAGCACGACATTGGGATCGCTGAGGGCGTTTTCATGCGTACCGACATGTTCCTCATAGATACTGAGATCTTCCTCTTTTTCATATCCCAGGGCGATCAGCGTCCTGTTGACGGAATAATCGCCATAGGCGACCTGCGGTTCGATGATCAGCCTGCTGACTTTTTCCTGAAGCAGATATCCGCTCAGCATGTCATGGAACTGTCTGAGCAATACTTCATCGTAGTAGTTGATCAGGAAACCGAACGGAGCATAGGCAACGTATTTTCCGGAAACGAAGGATTCTTTCTTCAGAAGAAGCATGCATAAAGCGATGCAGATGTCATTGTCATCCACTGCTTTTAAGAATATCGCCCTGTATCCTTTCGCCACCATCTGGTCGGCCCAGAATGAGGTCTGATAGATCGTGGCATCCGGTTCTGCGGATACAAGCTGGTTGAATGTTTCGATATCGGTTTCGTGCAGTTTCATAAGTTCATTATAATATATTTTCGTTTTCTCAGTGAAGCGGAAGAGAAAGTATTGCCAGTTTTGTCAATGAAAAGGCTTAAATTGTGAAAATATGCATAAAATACGCTCTTTGTGAACTTTTTTGTGCATTCTATGATAGAATTATAGCGTTTGAAATTAAGAAAGAAGAGAAAGAAGAAGAATGAAAGAAGTATTCGATTATGATTTCTACGGTCGTAAGTTAAGCATCGAGACCGGTGAAATCGCAAAGCAGGCCGGAGGGTCTGTACTGGTGAGGTACGGTGACACTGTAACACTGTCGACAGCCTGTGCCTCCACTGTCGCCAAAGACAGTGATTTTTTCCCGCTGACAGTATCTTTTGAAGAAAAGCTTTATTCCGTAGGCAAGATCCCGGGCGGATTCTTGAGAAGAGAAGGAAGACCTTCCGAGCACGCAACGCTGACGGCAAGACTGATCGACAGACCGATCCGTCCGCTGTTCGCTGAAGGTTTCCGTAATGAAGTGCAGGTCGTCAACACTGTCTTATCGACAGACAATGACTGTTCACCTGAAATGTCAGCCATGCTGGGTGCATCTCTGGCCATCTGCATTTCCAATATTCCGTTTGACGGTCCGATCGCCGGTGTCAAGGTTGCCTATGTTGACGGCCAGTTCGTCGTCAATCCGACTGTGGAACAGCTGTCCAGATCCCTGATCGATCTGACTGTTGCCGGTACGAAGGAAGCGCTGAACATGGTGGAAGCCGGAGCTCATGAGGTGAGCGAAGAGCTGATGCTGGATGCGCTGATGTTCGGCCATGAGAAGGTCAGAGAACTCTGTGAGATCGAGGAACAGATCATTGCCAAGGTCGGCAAGGAAAAGATGGAAGTCGTTCTTTATGAGATCGACGAGAGAGTCAAGGACTATGTCAATGAAAACGGCAAGAAGAGACTGGAAGAAGCTGTTTCGATCCATGACAAGCTGGAGTCCTATGCCGCTCAGGAAAACATCACCAATGAGATGAAAGAACATTTCGCAAACGACAGCGAGCTGAGTGAAAAAGAAGCAGACAAGCTGGTCAAGCAGACCGGTGAATATTGCACACAGATCATCGCCGATGAAGTCAGAAGACTGATCTCCGATGAAAAGATCAGACCTGACGGAAGAGCGCTTGACGAGATCAGACCGCTTGATTCGCAAGTTGATCTGCTGCCCAGAGTACATGGTTCAGCCATGTTTACCCGCGGACAGACACAGGTCATTTCCGTTACGACATTAGGTCCTCTGGGTGATAATCAGATCATCGATGATCTGACGGATGTCGAAGAGAAGAGATTCATGCATCACTACAACTTCCCGCCTTACTGTGTCGGTGAAGTCGGCAGAATGGGTACACCGGGCAGAAGAGAGATCGGTCACGGTGCGCTGGGCGAAAGAGCTCTGCTGCAGGTCCTTCCGAGTGAGGAAGAGTTCCCGTATGCGATCAGAACAGTCGCTGAAGTCCTGGAATCCAACGGTTCCAGCTCACAGGCTTCGATCTGTGCCGGTTCCATGTCTCTGATGGCAGCCGGTGTTCCGATCAAGGCTCCTGTTGCCGGTGTGGCAATGGGCCTGATCACGACAGGTGAGAACTATTCGATCCTGACAGATATCCAGGGTATGGAAGACCACTACGGCGATATGGATTTCAAGGTCGCCGGAACAAGAGAAGGCATCACTGCCTTACAGATGGATATCAAGTGCAAGGGTATCACCAGAGAGATCTTCGAAGAAGCACTCGCACAGGCTCACAAGGGCAGGATGGAGATCCTGGACAACATGGCAACAGCGATCGCTGAACCGAGAAGCGAAGTCAGCAAGTATGCTCCGAAGATGGTCACCTTCATGATCCCGACAGACAAGATCAGAGAAGTCATCGGTACCGGTGGTAAGGTGATCAACGATATCATTGAGAAATGCGATGATGTCAAGATCGATATCGATGATGACGGCAAAGTCGTTATCTACCATACTTCCAAGGAAGCCATTGAAAAGGCCAAGGGCATGATCGATGAAATCACAAGAGAAGCGAAGATCGGTGAGATCTACGACGCAACTGTTGTCAGACTTGAGAAGTTCGGTGCTTTCGTTGAACTGTTCAAGGGCCAGGATGCGCTCTTACACGTCTCCAAGATCTCTCATGAGAGAGTCGACAAGCCGGAGAGCGTTCTGAAGATCGGTGACAAGATCAGAGTCAAGGTCATGGAGATCGATGAGAAGGGCAGAGTCAATGTTTCCGCAAAGGAACTGCTGCCTAAACCTGAAAAACAGCAGAACAGCAACAAGAAAGAAAAAGAAAACAAGAAAGAAAAAGAAGATAAGAAAGAAGAAAAGGTCGAAACGGAAGAGAAAGAAAAGAAAAAGCCTCTCGGTGAGATCAGATTCTTCGGCAAAAAGGATTAATGAATGAAAATACCGGTTCCCAGGAACCGGTATTTTTTCTTATATGATTTCGATATCGTGAGGATAGCGGTTGAGGATCTCACAGCCGTCTTCAGTCACGATGACCAGATCTTCGATGCGGCAGCCGAGTGTTTGCGGATCGTAGATGCCCGGTTCGATCGAGAAGACATTGCCGGGAACAGTCAGATCCTTGAAGGAAGCAGACACGTCGCCGTACTCATGATCTTCAATGCCGATGAAGTGACCCAGGCGGTGGGTGAAGTATTTCCCGTAGCCGCCGTTTTCGATCACGTCTCTGGCCGTCTTGTCGATATCACAGAGTCTGACACCGGCTTTCACATACTTTTCGGCATCCTCATTGGCTTTTCTGACCAGATCATAGACTGTTTTCTGAATTTCACTTGGCCCTTGTTCAAAGAAGAAGGTCCTGGTCATATCGGAGCAGTAGGAATGATAGACGCAGCCCACATCGAACAGTACGGCATCCCCTTTTTTCAGTCTGGTGTCATCCGGCATGTGATGGGGATCGGCGGCGTTTTTTCCGAACGCGACGATCGGTTCAAATGAATAGCCTTCCGCTCCCAGTTCCAGATAGATGTCCAGCATCTGATCGGCGATCTGTTTTTCACTGACACCTTCATAGACGAGTTTTTTAAAGCGTCCCATCGCCTCATCGTTGATCTGCGATGCTTTGCGTAAAAGGTCGAGTTCTTCCTCGTCTTTGACTGCTCTGGTATGATCAACGGCGAAAGAGCCGTTCAGGAAGCCTTTTGCGATCTTTCTTTCCTGCATCGGCAGCAGGAATCTGGCTGTCAGGCATTTGTCGACGCCGAGAATGATGCCTGGATCGATATGTTCAGACAGGATCTGAAACAGATCATCACTGTCGGAATAGGAGACGATCTCTATATCATCGCTCTTATCGATCGGGAACAGTGTGTTCAGAAAGAGTTTTGTTTTCTTTCCTTTCTGCAAAAGCAGTCCCAGGAAGCGTTCTCCCGGGTAGATCTTCCTGCCGATCAGATAATAGATCGCATTGGGATCGCTCACAAGCAGTGCATCCGCATTTTCCAGTTTCTGAAGCACTCGGTCGGTTCTTGTCTGTTTCATAGGATATTCTCCGTTCTTCTACAATGGTATTATAGCCGATATTATGGGGAGTATTTAGGTTATAATTGAAGAATGAAGGTGAATGTTATGAAAAAGTTATTAGTATTACTGATGATTCTTCTGCTTCTGACTTCCTGTGCAGGTAAGAAATCTTCCAAAAACGATCCTGTTTCACAGGACGGAAAATATTATATTCAGAAGATAAAGGAGTATGAGGTCAGAAAGAAGAATACGGCCAATACCACGGATAACAAGGAGTTCGATGCTTTCCTGGACAAGGTCTTTGTGGAAGCCATGGAAGCCGATTACATGACCATGCATTTCAATGTCATCGACTACAAGAGCTACGGCATCGATAAGCCGCCGGTGGATCTGGGTGAGCTGTCTTATTCTTTTGATGAAGAAAACTTCAATTATATGAAAGATCAGCTGGAGGAGCTGCAGGGTTTTGATTTCGATTCCCTGTCTTACCGCCAGCAGTACGACTATGAGGCTCTGGAGTATTCCCTGTATGAGACACTGGCAGATTACTGCTACTACAGATATAATTTCCTGGTCTCCACCGGAAGCTGTCTTCCGGAGAACCTGATCTCCAATTTTACCGATTATACGTTCTATGATGCGGAGTCAGTCGATGATTATCTGACTTGTCTGAAAGATATCGACCGTTATCTGGATGATATGCTGACTTATACTCAAGCACAGGCCAAGGATAAGCTGGGACCTCTGGATTCCTGGATCGACTATACTCAAGATGCCTGCAAGGGCGTTCTCAACAAGACTGAGGACAATGAACTCATCGTTTCTTTCGACAAGCGTCTGGCGCAGCTCGACTGGCTCAGTGATTCCCAGAAGGAAGCTTACAGCAAGGAAAACAGGGAAACTGTCCTGAACGAAGTCCTTCCGGCTTATCAGAAGGTTCTCGATGAAATCGAAAAGTACAGAGGAAAGAAAAAGACCAACGACTATGCGCTGTATAAACTGGATAAGGATTACGCGGAACTGGTCTATATCCTCAGGGGAAGCAACAACAAGGATCTGGAGACTGTTTTCCAGGAACTCAAGGACAATCTGTCCCTTTTGGAAGCAGAATATGTTTCCTGTTTCTATGATTCCGATGCCTATGAGAAGTATCAGGAAGCCATGGATGGGAAAGGTGCCGTGTCTTTGGTCGGAAAGGACTGTCTGGAATATCTTCGTCTGAATCTGGTCACTTACTTCCCTGATCTGGGCGATGTGGAATATACCGTCGAGGAACTCGATCCGGATACGGCACCTTCGACCGTGATCGCTTACTACTGGCCCTCACCGATCGATAACCACAACCAGAATATCATCCGTACCAATCCGAACAACATGTCTCCCGGTTATGAGACTTACGGAACGCTTGCGCATGAGGGCTTCCCGGGCCATCTGTACCAGCATGTTTATTATTACAAAACCAATCCGCACAATTTCCGCAGTGCGATCGGCTTTATCGGCTATACCGAAGGCTGGGCCGTCAATTCGCAGTACTATGCCTTCCAGTTTGCGGATATCGGAAGTGCATATGCTGCAGCAGCCGTTTCCTTCGAGGATGCCTACTACTTCATCCTGTATTCGATCATCGATATGGGCGTCAACTATTTCGGATGGACAGCCAAGGATATCAGCAAGTCTTTTGAAGAGGAATCCATGCTGTTCAACTTCTCGGAGTCCGATGCGAATTACTTCCGTAATTTCCTGATCGAGATGCCGGGCACTTACTGCTCCTACGGTATCGGTTCTTCCAATTTCATGACTCTGTGTCAGGAGACCCAGAACAAGATGGGCGACCGATTTGACTTTGTTTCATATCATGACGCTCTGCTGAAAAACGGACCGTTGCCTTTCAATATCCTGGAAGGTGCAGTGGAAGAGTATATTTCAGCTCACTGATACCAGTCGGGGACCGGGCTTGAGATCAGAGATCCCGCATTGTCTCCGAATGTTTCCGTCATATTCAAGACACTGGACACGTTCCAGTGTTTTAATTTGTCAATGTCAAAGCGGTAAGTCCCGTAGAAGGCATAGGAGATATCTTCAAGAGAATCTGTATTCCAGGCAGACAGATCACAGCTGAGATACTGGTTTTCATAGAAGATGTATGAAATGTCTTTCAAAGATGAAGTATCCAGGGAACCGATGCCGATGATATCCGTAAGAGGAGATAGTCTTCCGGTCTCAGTGAAACGAAACATCGAGGATGCGCTGATGAGATTTCCGCTGTCCCAGCCGCTGATATCTAAAACGGTCAGTGTATAGGAGTTTTCAAACATGTGGGACATGTCTCTTACACTGCTGACATCCCAGCCGTCAAGATCAAGTACAGAAGGAAGGGCGGATGCACTGTTCTGGAACATGTAGGACAGATCTTCACAGGCATCAGAGACTTCCCAGAGGGAGATATCGCCGCAGGAAACAAGTTCCGCTGTATTGGAAAACATGTAGGCAAAGCTGTTGACGTTTTCAACGTTCCAGCCGGAGAGGTCACCGACCGATGAAAGTTTGGAACAGTTGCGGAAGAGTTTCGACATGTCTGTGACATCATCGGTCTGCCAAAGGGAAAGATCGCCGATGTTTCTGAGCTTGCTGCAGGAGTCGAAGAGACCGGAAAGATCTTCACATTCTGACAGATCCCAGCCATCGAGATTTCCTGTGCTCGTGAGTGAAGCACAGCCCGCAAACATGTCTTTGAAGCTTTCAACGGATGAAACATCCCACGAAGTAAGCGAGAGGGTCTTCAGTCTGAAACAGAAAGCAAACATGGAACGCATGTCCGTGACCGATGAAGTATCCCAATTACTGATCCTGATCGTTGTGATATCAAGGCAGTTGCTGAAAAGATAACTCATATCACTGATGTTTTGCGTATCCATATCTTCCAGATCACCGATCACGGACAGAAGATGGTTATCGGAAAACATTCCGCTGATATTGCGGCATTGTGAGAAGTCGACACAGTCAAGATCGCTGATCGAAGTCAGTGATGAAAGACCTGAAAAAGCCCCGGACATGTTTTCATTGGCGATCATCGGTTCACTCCTGCTATTGGAAATGATCACATCACCTCCGTCGATATAAAGTAAGATCGAATCATCCTGGGCTAAAGAAACGTCATAAGATGCATTGAAACTGACCATGTCATTGGAAAAGGTGATGCTTTGAGGATCGATATCCGAAAGGATCTGATTGAGCTGTGTTCCGGGGATCAGGACATTGGACGGGTAATGGTGTTCCAGACCGATCGTGACCATCAGATCGCAGCTCCAGTCTCCTGCCGGGAGTTCTGTCGTATGGATCGTGACCGTTCTTGACGATTCATCTCCGGCTTCATAGCTGATGTGGTTTCCCGAAAGAGTACCGCTGATATCGTCTCTGCCGTGAGAATCACTCAGTGAAAAAGAATCAGGCAGATCGATGTAAAGCGTCTCATCGGGATCGAGATTGTTTTCCGTCACGATGATCTGAAAAGACTGTGTCTCATTCAGGTCCACAGACTGCGGTATCTGTATCACATAGGAATCGTCACAGGGGGCCGTGAGAGATAATATCAGAACAATGCCAGAAAAAGATTTAAACATAAGCGACCCCCTGTGAAGCAATAGGAAGAACCGGACACCGGTGTGAAAAAAACAAATATGGTGTGTATGAGCAGAAAGGTTGTGGAGAATCCGATAAATCGGTGCCCGGCAATATATCAGACCGGATCATAAGACATGTTCCGGAATGTTTCGTGTGTTTTGTTTTTTCTTGATCATAAGCCTGCAGAGTGAAAGGGGAAGACGTCAGGCTTATGATGAAGAAGACAAAGATCATCTTTTTCATCTTTTCTCCTTGTATCAGGGATGCAGGCCCTGATGTGTTTTTGATTTAGTCCGCCGGGATATTTTCCAAAGCGATCACGATCGGCAGATTGTAGCTGTAGTTGCCGGCAGCCAGTGCAGCATGGGTGACAGTGAAGACTGACTTGATGCTGTCGCTGTAGTTTGCTTCCAGAGTGTCGGCTGCGAAGGTTCCGCCTGAGACATTGAGCGTCAGAGCGTAGCTTCTGTTACTTCCGTTGATGGTATCGGCCAGGGTATGGGTTCCGCTTCCGACACTGACAGAGAGCTGTTTGTCGGCAGCGATAGAGCCTTTGGCGAATACGTTGAACGTTGTTGAAGTCGCTGATACGTCGACTCTCAAAGGCAGTTTGACGGTGTATTGGGATGCGACTGCCGCATAGAGTTCGACGGTCGCTGATTCACCGGTAACTTCATTGTCGTTCTGATCGGCGAATACCGTAGAAGGCATCGCGATCATCAGCATTGATACGAATAATAGTGTTAAGATCTTTTTCATGTTTGCTCCTTACTTTCTGATCAGGACATCCTGTTTCTGCTGTACGCCGGACCATAAGAGGGCTTTGCTGTCCATGTCATAGGAAGAGATCGAATAGGTCAGCGTATGTTCACCTGCATTTAAACAGCTGAAGGCATCGAAGTCTTCCATCTTGCCCGGTGCGATGAGATCGCTGCTGAAGAGGACTTCATCGTCATAAAGCACATCGAAACTGAGGAATACCTGATTTTCTGATGGATTGATCAGATAAATGAAGGGTTCGTTTTTATCCAGAGTCAGACATCCGAATCCCATCAGTTCCGTATATGCCTCTTCCTGTTTTTCTTTATCTGTCGGCAGGACGATGTCTTTCTGATTTTCCGAGACTTTGAGGTCGCATGAGACCTGTGTCTTTTTCAATGTCTTCACAACGAAGAAACTGCCGAATCCGATGACCAGGATCAGTACGCAGATGAGTACGAGGATCAGGTCCTGTTTTGACTGTCTTTTTTCTTTCATAAAATTTCTCCTTCATATCTTTATTCGCCGGAAAAAGGGCAAAATCCTAATTATTTCTTCGATTTTGCATAAAAAAAGTCATATTTCTATGACTTTTGCGTGTTTTATATCTGTTTTCGGCTTAAAAACGGGGATCGATCCTGGCGATGACCTGGTGATCCTTGAGATAGTAGCGGGTCAGACGATCCGATAAAGAGGTAAAGAGTTCATATGTGATCGTTCCGAGCTGTCCGGCTCTTTCTTCGACATCGATATGTCCTCCCAGCAGTTCGACCTTGCATCCGACCGGGTGGTATGAATCGGTCAGGATCATCATCTGGTCCATGCAGATGCTGCCGACGATCGTGCCGTATTCGTTTTCACAATAGGCTTTCATGCCGGTATTGCTGCGGTAAAAACCGTCTGCGTAACCGATCGGGACAGTCAGCAGCCAGCCGTTTCCGTCGCTGGTGTAATGTCTGCCGTAGGATACGGTCTCTCCTGCCTGCAGTTTTTTGACCATGCTGACTTCGGAGCAGAGCTTCATGCAGGGCTTCAGCTCGCTTTCATGTGCACTGTAGCCCAGCAATCCCAGTCCGATGCGCTGGGCATTGCAGATATCATCATCGATCAATAAGGAAGCATCGGTCGCTGACATATGGATGTAACGGAAATCATAATTCAGGCCAAGGATGCATTCTTTAAAGGAAGCGTACTGTTTTCTGGAGTATTCCTCATCAAAATCGGCAGAAGAGAAATGCGACATGACGCCTTCGACAAGAGCGCCTTTTTCGATCAGCAGATCCAGGATTTGTTTTGCTTCTTCGATCTCGATGCCGATCCGGTTCATGCCGGTATCGATCTTGAGGTGGACTTTCACGTCTTTGAGATCTGTCTTTTCGACGAATTCTCTGCTCAGGGTGACGATCGAGATATCGTTTTCCCTGATGAGATCCATCACCGAAGAAGGAACGCATCCCAGGACCAGGATTTTGTCATCGATCCCGTTGTGACGCAGGTTAAGTGCTTCGTCCAGGGAAGATACGGCAAAGAAAGATACGCCGGCTTCTTTCAGTGTTTTTACTTCGGCAAGTGCACCGATTCCGTAGCCGTTTGCTTTGACGACACCGATCAGCTGTTTGCCGTTACGCTCCATGAAATACCTCGCATTGGCTTTCAGAGCATCCAGATCAACTTCGATATATGAATTTCTGTACATACATTCATTTTAACTCATTATTCCTGCGCCGAAAGAAAAAAAGAGAAAAGGGATGTATAATGAAAATGTAATTTCTTGTTTCAATAATGAATCATCAGGAGGTACATTCATGGGTTTATTCGATAAAAAATACTGTGATATCTGCGGCAAAGAGATCAAACTGCTCGGAAACAGAAAGCTGGATGACGGAAACATGTGCAAGGACTGTGCATCCAAACTCTCTCCCTGGTTCTCCGGCAGAAGACACACCAGCGTGGCAGCGATCAAGGAACAGCTGGAATACCGCAAACAGAACGAAGCGAAGCTTTCCGGCTTTACGCCGAGCAAGATCATCGGCAAGAGATATAAAGTCTATATCGATGAAAACAGAAAACAGTTTCTGGTCTCCGCTTCTTCCAACTGGAGGAACAACAATCCCGATCTGATCAGCATTTCCGATGTCAGAGACATCAAGATCACAGTCGACGAGGACAGAGACGAGGTCTATACCGAAGATGGCGAAGGAAAGAAGGTCAGCTATGATCCTCCTAGATATGAGTATGAATACAAGTTCGATGTCGATATCGATGTCAAGAACAAGTTCTTCGATGATCTGAAATTCGAACTGACATCCGACCGTCCCGATTCACCGGACAGTGAATCGTATGCCGAATATGTGGCGATGGCCGACGAGATCATGAGGAGCCTTCTGGGAAGAGGTTTTGCCGAAGACCGCAGCAAGTTCAAATATTCTTATACTTCTTCCGCTAACCGTTATGAATCCGGTACGGATGAATGGTTCTGTCCGAAATGCGGCAGTAAGAACAACGGTGCATTCTGCACCAAGTGCGGAACAGCCAGACCGGCGATCTTCACGCCGTTCTACTGCGGAAAGTGCGGAGAAAAGATCAGCGATCCTGAGACGGTATACTGCCCCAAGTGCGGCAACAAAGTCAGATAAAAAAACAAGCCCCGTCAGGGGGCTTTTCTTATGAATGGAAACGGCTTGCGATGAGTTTCGCAAGCTTTTTATATACCGGAAGACCGATAAACAGGACGACAGCTTCGCCGATCCCCACTTCCAGCATATATAAAGGGATCAGATTCTGTGTTTTCAGGATGATCCCAAGCTCGGTGCCCACGATCAGTGCATTGGCAAGGATGATCATGAAGACGCTGAGGATCGGATATCCTTTGAATCTTCTGTTGCGGAAAAGATATGCGAGCGTACAGCCGATGACCGTGGCTGAAGTGCCGAATATCATGTCAATGATACCCAGCCCGCCGAAGAAGGTATTGGCCAGAAAACAGCCGATGCATACACCCAGAAACGCCCATCTGAAATCGATCGCTAAAAGACTCAGCATTTCCGAGAAACGGAACTGTATCGGACCGAAACTGATCGGCTGCAGGATGTAACATAAAGCAACATAGATCGCCGCTGTCAGTGCGATCAGACTGATTTGAAAAAGCTTGTTCTTATCGTTTTTCCGCATGTAGAATATTTTATAATACGCAACCGGGAATGTCCTTTATTTTCCTGAACTTTAACAGAAAAAAGATTGAATTTTAAAAACGATGTATGTTAGAATAATTAAGCATCAAATTTGGAGACTTAGCTCAGTTGGGAGAGCACCTGCCTTACAAGCAGGGGGTCACAGGTTCGAGCCCTGTAGTCTCCACCAGCGGATGCCAACTTAGCGCAATAGGTAGAGCAACTGATTTGTAATCAGTAGGTTACGGGTTCGATTCCTGTAGTTGGCACCAGTTAAGAATGAAGCCATGGAAACATGGCTTTTCTTTTTCTTATCACATATTCTGATTTAAAATATAAATAACAGATATGATAAGGAGAACAAATAATGACCATTCAGGAAATCATCGACAAGATTCTTGCCTATCATCCGGATATCGGCGACCGCCGCACCTGTGATGTCATCGTCGGCGCAGATCCCAACCGTGAGTGTACAGGAATACTGATCTCCATCGCTCCGACCGTACCCATCATCAGGAAAGCGATCGAGATCGGTGCAAACTTCGTCTTCGTACATGAACCGACTTTCTTCAGCGGCTATGATGATGAATGCGAGTGGCTGGAAGGAAACGATGTATACGAAGAGAAACTGGCACTGCTTTTAGATAACGGTATCACCGTATACCGTGATCATGACCACATCCACATGCATCGTCCGGACGGTATTTTCCACTATATGATGAAACATCTGGGCTGGCTGGAGTATCTCAAACCGCAGGAAAGAGGGTGGGAAGTCGTCCTTCCGCCGACACGTTTAGGAGATCTGGTCGCTCATGTGAAAGAGAAAATGGGTCTGGAGCATATCCGCTATATCGGCGATCCGGATGCGATCGTTTCGACCGTCGGTTTCTGCGGCCATCTTCTTCCGGGTGCAGACAGCAACTGGAGCAACAATGCCCAGGTGGCTGCCAGCTGGAAATATGATGTCGTCATACCGGGAGAGACGGTTGACTGGACATTGCCTCTGTACATCCGCGATGCAGCGGATCTGGGCAAGGCGAAGGGAATGATCGTACCCGGTCACTTCGTTCAGGAAGAAGCAGGCATGCGTCTGGCAGAGGAATGGCTGAGGCCGGTCATCGGTGATGATGATCTGCCGATCTCTTTCTTCCCTGCAGGGGACATGTGGAAATACGACTGACCGATCCGCAACTTCATATCTCAGAAAGGATCCTCTCTGCATTGAGAGGATTTTCTTTTGGCATGGGATCATTCCCTTGCTTACAATTATGATGATTAAATCATATAATGAAGACGTGGATAATTGGCTGGAAACAAAACAATTCCCTCTCAGTATGATCTCGGCTGCCGGGTTCGTCTTTAAAGACGGAAAGATCCTGATGGTCAGACATCACAAAAGAGGATGGAGCTTTCCCGGGGGAGTGGCAGAACAGGGTGAAGCAGTCCTGGATTGTCTGAAAAGGGAAATACTGGAAGAAAGCGGGATCACGGCAGAGCCTGAACATCTTGTGGGTGTCTATCAGAGACTCAGGGCCAAAGCAGGATACGGTCCGCTGGAGGGAAGCGAACTTCCGCCGGTGATCGTCCTGACATTCATCTGTGATTACTCCAGAGGAGAAGAGATCGTTTCGGAAGAATGTACTGATGTTGCCTGGTTCACGCTTGAGCAGGCAGCGGAAGCGATCACAGACACAAATACGAAAAGAATGTTTGAAGATATGTTCAGATATGAAGGAAATGTCATCTTTGACGTTTTCGGAAATGAAAAAGATAAGTGATGGAGGATCCCATGAAAAAGATCATATTCGTATCCCATTGTATTCTCAATACCGCATCCAAAGTCGTCCTCTATGACAAAGAAGAGATCGAAGCAGAGGAAGATATCCGTCTTCGTTTTGTGAGCGAAGCGGTGAAAGCAGGCATTCAGCTGATTCAGCTTCCCTGTCCGGAATTCACTTTATACGGTTCCAGAAGATGGGGACATGTCTCCGATCAGTTTGATAATCCCTTTTTCAGGAATCACTGCCGGAAGATACTGGAACCGTTTATTCTTCAGCTGAAAGAGTATCTGAACAATGATTCTTTTGAAGTTCTGGGGATCGTAGGCATCGACGGTTCGCCTTCCTGCGGTGTGGATTATACCTGCAAAGGGGAATGGTTCGGTTCCTTTGAAGCCAGAACAGATCTTGATCAGACGCTGAACAGCGCGAAGATGACATCCGGCAACGGTGTCTTCATTGACGAACTGAAGAGGATGCTGAAGGAAGAAGGTCTCCTGGATAAAATAAAGATCACTTCTTTATACGCAAAAGAACCGGAAAAGTGCCTGGATCTGATCAGATAGAAATGAAGCCATGTAAAATGGCTTTTTTGATAGTTTTGAAGGATAATAGTATCAAGATTATGGAAGAGAAGAAACCATCGGATATGATCGTTGACGGAGTCCTGAACTACGGTGTGGAAGTAGGCAGGTTTTTGTTTGAAGAAGAACGTACGACCGTGTATGTCATTTCCGATTTTCCTCATATCGGTGCTTCCGACGCATTTATGGTCTACCAGATCTCGAAAGAGGATTATGACAGATTGCTGGCGATGTCTTGTCAAAACAGAATGCCGGATCTTCCTGTGAGTGCAGATGTGACGGATGCCTGCCACAGGGAATTCCTCTGCGGTGAATCGGCTTACTGTTTACGGAACAGATGCACATTGAAAGATGTTGATCTGTCTTTGGCAGAGACTGATGAAAACGGAAGAAAAACCGGCTGTAAAGAAGAAGAATACTTTGTGAACCACTTTGTGAAGAAAAACAGACGGGAACGTCTCCTGTTTGAACTGAGCCGACCGGATAAAAGATTCAGAGGCCTCAGCCGATTCTGCCATCAGGCGAAAGAACTGCTGGATCCGGAAAGGATCCTCATGAAAGGGGACGATCTGGAGTGCAGAGATGATTTTCAGAGATTTATGGAAAAATATGATGAACTCTGTTTTGTGATGTCCCCCGATCCGTATATTGACAAAGTATATCATTCCTTGAAAGAAGCAGTTATTCAGGCACTGTCAGGAACGGATGCGGTCATCATCATCGGAAACGGTTTTGCGCTTGTGATTTCGGAAGCGATGAAAAGAAGAGAGAAATATCTGCTTTCGGCGGAATAAAAACAAGGGGGTAATCGAACCATAAAAACATTATTCAGAAACAGGATGATTTACGATCGAAGCTGTGAAAAGCCATGCCGGAGCGATATCCTGATCGAGGACGACAGGATCGTTGAAGTCGCAAAGAAGACCGACAGTCCTGCCGATGAGATCGTCAAAAGACTGATGGAAGATGGTCTTTCCGTCTTCATGACCGATGAAGTGGTACTGCATTTAACATAAAATGAGTGATAAAAGAAAACTGATCATAGACACTGACTGCGGCAGCGATGATGCCATGGCGATCGCCATGGCTTTAAGAGATGAGGATTATGAGATCCTGATGTTTTCGGCTGTTTCAGGCAATGTCAGAGTGAAGCAGGCTGCCTATAATGTCCTGACGACGATAAAGCTGGCCGGTACCTATGCTCCGCCGGTTTACATCGGCAGCAACGAGATGCTGAAACGGGATTTTGTCGGTGCCTATGATACCCATGGATTAGACGGCATGGGGGATCTAAACCTGGTGGATTATTCCAGGGAAGCGAATGAAGGCGACGGAGTCGATATGATCATCAAGACATTAAAAGATCATGAAGACAAAAGCATCGATCTGATCACGTTGGGTCCTTTGACCAATATCGCAAAAGCTGTGATGAAAGATCCTGAAACGATGAGAAGAATCAGAAGAGTCGTATCGATGGCCGGAGCGGATGGAGTCGGCGGTAATGTGACAGAACATGCGGAATTCAATATCTGGCAGGATGCGGAGGCTTTCAAGATCGTTCTGGATTTCGGTTTTGAAGATATCGTATTCGTGACCTGGGATGCCTCGCTGGGTGATTGCGTACTGGAAGAAGAGGATATTGAAAGGATCAGGAACCTTTCGCCTCTGGGCCGTTTCTGCATCGACAGCAATGTCACGCTGCTGCAGCTGAATCAGAGAAGGTTCCACAGGGATATCCTGGATATGGCCGATCCGGCTGCGATGTGTGCGGCCTTATACCCCGAAAGCATCGCTTCCTGCGAGCTGTGTCATCTGGATGTGGATCTGGATGAGGGAGAATACTACGGCCATCTGTCGATCGACCGGACAGGAAACAGCCTTCCCAATGCCGGACTGTGCACAAAACTGAATGCCGATCTCTACAAGCAGTATGTACTGGATCATCTGAAATAAAAAAAGAGCCGCTTTACAGCGACTCTATGAATTTCTTGACGATATCGATTCCTGATACGAAGGTCCCGATACTGGAGAAGAGATTGGCGAAGATGACGACCATGAATGTCCTGGTGACTCTGTTTTTCCAAAAGCCTTTCACGGTGGAGACATCTTCATTGAGATCTTCAAAGTCTCTGACCTTCGGTTTGCGGATCATGGCTTCAACGATGCCTGCAAACCAGCCTGAGGCCAGAAGCGGATTGAGTGAAGTGATCGGCGACATGACAAAGGCCGTCAGGATCGAAAGGGGATGTCCCAGAGCACAGAGTACACCCAGTGCACTGAGGCCGCCGTTCCATAAGACCCAGGAGTGGATCTGCGACAGGCCGAGATCCCTGTTCTTGATGATCGTGGCGATGATCAGCAGGATGATGGCTGCCGGGACCATGTATTTGATATAGGACGAGAGTCCTTTTTTCTTTTCGACTTTTTCCAGTTCTTCCAGATCGAAATCCTGATCGATGTATCTGCTGATACCCAGGGAGTGGGCGGCACCGATGATGGCTACGATCTTCTTTCCCGGTGCTGTCTTGATCTTCTGTGTCAGATACTGGTCTCTTTCATCGACCAGCACTTCCTTGACCGTCGGGAACTCCTTGGCGATCTCGGAGATGGCCGCTTCCAGAGCATCTGCTTCCTTGAGCTTGGCGAGATCTTCTTCAGTGATATCCTCGTCTTCAAAAAGTGAACCGATGATTCCTGTCAGCATCTTGACTCTTTCCGATGTGGAAAGCTTGTTCCAGATGCGGGAGAAGGTCTGCTTGATCGGTCTGTCGGCCAGGATCAGAGGGATGTTCCTTTCCTTGGCCTGGGCAATGCCTTCGCTCATCTCGCCGCCGGTCTTGCTTCCAAGGGATTTGGCGATCTTTCTCTGGAAGGAAGAAAGGATGAGATTGACCATCAGAAAACCGACCTGTTTCTGCTTGATAATCTCGATGATATCGGTATTGCGCCATTTGTCGGGATCTTCCAAAGAAGCGTAGCGCTGTTCATCCAGCTCAATGCATATGGCATCCGGCTGTATTTCCTCGATGCAGCTTCTGACGTCTTCGACCGATGTTTTTGACACATGAGCGGTCTTGACCAGATAGATCTCTTTATCCTGATATTCAAGTTTGACGATATTTTCGGACATAAAACCATTATAGCATCACGTATTGTATAATGGAGAGGTGAAAATGACAGGGGAAGAAGAAAAGCAGTTCGATTCTTATCTTGAGAAATATCTGAAGGATCCGCATGTCTTAAAGATGGATGAGTACAAGGCACACGGAAAAAACAGTGTCCTTTCTCATTCCGTCGATGTGGCAAAGACAGCGTACTGTCTCAACCGTGATCTGCATATGCATGCGGATCTGGATACGCTGCTGACGGGAGCGATCCTGCATGATTTCTATCTTTACGACTGGCATGACGCCAGGCTTTTTGTCAATATCTTCAAGATGCACGGCTATACCCATCCGGCAAAGGCCTGTGAGAATGCTGTGACTTATTTCGGTGTGAACGATGATGTACAGGAAGTCATACGCTGCCATATGTGGCCGCTGACGCTGCGCTCATTTCCGAAAAGCAGGGAAGCGATACTTGTGTGCATGGCCGACAAGCTCTGTGCAATCAGGGAGACGTTTGACAGATGATCTGCCGCTGCATGATATACTTTTCGATCTTTTCCGTGATCGGCTATTTCTATGAGAGTCTGGCAATGACGATATGGGCCGGCAAATGGGACAACCGCGGTTTTCTCTACGGACCGGCCATACCCATCTACGGCGCCGGTGCACTGCTTGGGACGATATTGTTTGAGTATTTCTATACGGATTACACGCCGATGAGCGTATTCCTCATAAGCATGTTTGTATCAGCTCTCATGGAGTATGTGGTACACTATGTGCTGGAACAGATATTCCATGCATACTGGTGGGATTATTCCAAAGCGCCTCTCAACATCAACGGACGCATCTGTCTGCCGGCCAGTATCGGTTTCGGTATAGCGGGACTGATCATCATCTATGTGTTCAATCCGATCCTGCTTCCTGTGATACAGGGGATCGATCAGACGGTCTGTGAACTCCTGGCGTTATTGTTGTGTGCCCTGTTTGCGGCGGATACGACAGTGACGGTATGCGTCATCTCGAGTTTCATCAGAAGAGTCGAGCGTTTCGACAATTCGATCAACGAACATATGGATTCTTTCTTCAGCAATTTCCTGGATGAATCCAAGGGCATCAACAACAAGTTTTATTCCGCAGTCGACAAGATCGAAGACAGAAGGAAGAGATTCATCGATTCCAGGATTGAAAGAGCCATCGATTCGATGGATGATGTATATAAGGGGATCTTATCAAGGATCAAGGGTTTCAGAGGCAATATGCATTCCGTCAGACTGAACGAGGTGCTTTCTAAAGTCAGAAACAGGATCAAGAGAAAAAAAGATGAATGATAAAATCATAATCCGCGGTGCCAGAGTCAATAATCTAAAGAATATCTCTCTGGATCTGCCGCGAAACAAGATGATCGTAATGACAGGTCTTTCCGGTTCCGGCAAGACTTCTTTGGCGTTCGACACCATCTATGCCGAAGGGCAGAGACGCTATGTGGAATCACTGTCAAGCTATGCCAGACAGTTTCTGGGCGGCGTGGACAAGCCGGATGTCGATGTGATCGAAGGCCTTTCGCCGGCGATCGCGATCGATCAGAAGACCACTTCCAACAATCCCCGTTCGACGGTGGCGACGATCACTGAGATCTATGACTATCTGCGTCTTCTGTATGCCCGCTGCGGTATTGCCTACTGTCCCAATCACAATGAGCCGATCGAGGCGATGACGGTCTCCGGCATGGTGAGGAACATCATGACCTATGAAAACGGCGAGAGGATGGAGATCCTGGCTAATGTCGTCAGCAATAAAAAGGGTACTTTCAAGGATTATTTCGAAAAACTGAAAAAAGACGGTTTCCTGAGACTTTATGTCGATGATGTGCTTTATGACATCGATGAAGTCCCGGAACTGGACAAGAATAAGAGACACAATATCGAAGTCGTCGTCGACCGTATCGTCAAGAAAGAGGGCATCGAGACAAGGCTCAATGACTCTCTGGAGATCGCTTTGAGACTGGCGGATGGGACCTGTGTCGTGAAACACGGAGACAGAAAAGATCTGTTTTCTTCCCATCAGGCCTGTCCCAAGTGCGGTTTCACGGTCCCGAGACTGGAACCGCGTCTGTTTTCCTTCAACTCGCCTTTAGGTGCCTGCGATGAATGCAAGGGCTTAGGCGTGACGATGTCGGTCGATCTGGACTATCTGATGCCCGATCGCAGCAAGTCCATATCGGAAGGCGGCGTCCGCTACTACAAGAACATCTACGGAAGCAACAATCTGGAATGGCAGAATTTTGCGACTTTGCTGGAACATTACGGGATCTCCGAAGACAAACCTTTGAACAAGATGACGGAAAAGGAGATGAACATCATCCTTTACGGTTCCACGGAGGAGATCAGATATACGGTGACTTCCACCGGCGGTACGACCTACAACAAGTTCGGCTATATCGAAGGCGTCAAGAGCCTGATCGAAAGAAGATTCGAAGAGACGCAGTCGAAATTCGGTAAAGAATACTACGGTTCTTTCATGACCGAATCGGAATGCAAGAAGTGTCACGGAGCCAGACTCAATGATAAAGTACTGGCTGTCAGAGTCGGCGGTCTCAATATCAATGAATTCACCCGCATGTCGATCATCCAGGCCTATGATTTCATCGATCATCTGGAACTTGACACCATGAGGGCGGAGATCGCCAGGACATTGCTGAACGAACTGAAATCGAGACTGCGTTTCCTCAAGGATGTCGGTCTGGATTATCTGACGCTGGACCGTGTCGCCGGTTCCTTATCGGGCGGTGAAGCCCAGCGTATCCGTCTGGCGACCCAGATCGGTTCGGCGCTGACGGGCGTGCTCTATGTCCTGGATGAACCTTCCATCGGATTGCATCAGAAGGATAATGCCAAACTGATCGAGACTCTGAAGAAGATGAGGGATCTTGACAATACCGTCATCGTCGTCGAACATGATGCCGAGACCATGTTGTCTTCGGACTATATTGTCGATATCGGTCCCGGTGCCGGCAAGGAAGGCGGAGAAGTCGTCTTTACGGGCACGCCGGAAGAAATACTGAAGGATCAGAAGTCGATCACCGGCCAGTATCTGTCATTCAGAAAGCAGATCCCGATCCCCGAAAAGAGAAGAAAGGGCAACGGCAGATATCTCAAGATCATCGGTGCGCAGGAAAACAACCTGAAGAATATCGATGTTTCCATACCTCTGGGCAAGTTTACCTGTGTGACCGGCGTTTCCGGTTCAGGCAAATCTTCGCTGATCATCGAGACGATGACCAAGGCGATCATGAAGTCTCTGGACAGAGTCAGGATCAGACCGGGCAAAGCCAGAGAGATCAAAGGCCTCGAGAATATCGACAAGATCGTCTACATCACTCAGGATCCGATCGGACGTACGCCGCGTTCCAATCCGGCGACATATACCGGTGTCTTTGATGACATCAGGGATCTTTATGCGATGACGCCCGATTCCAAGGAGAGAGGATATACCAAGTCCCG
Organism: Erysipelotrichaceae bacterium; assembly: GCA_017454765.1. Taxonomy (GTDB): domain Bacteria; phylum Bacillota_I; class Bacilli_A; order Erysipelotrichales; family Erysipelotrichaceae; genus Colivicinus. The sequence continues at coordinate 51,215 of JAFTCJ010000006.1, forward strand.
TTATTCCTTCAATGTACCGGGCGGACGCTGTGAAGCCTGCTATGGCGACGGTGTGAAGCGGATCTCGATGCTGTTCATACCGGATGTCTATGTCGAATGTGAGGAGTGTCACGGCAAGCGCTACAATGCCGAGACGCTGGAAGTGAGATATAAAGGCAAGAATATTTATGATGTCTTAAAGATGAGCGTTAAGGAAGCGCTTGATTTCTTCAAAAATCACAAGCGGATCAAAGACAAGCTGCAGGTCCTGTATGATGTGGGCCTGGGTTATATCGAACTGGGCCAGTCGGCAACGACCTTATCGGGCGGTGAAGCCCAGAGAGTCAAACTGGCTTCCGAGCTGCAGAAGAAGCCTACCGGCAAGACGATGTTTGTGCTGGATGAACCGACGACCGGACTGCACATGGACGATGTGCTCAAACTGATACGGATCATCGACAGGATCGTCGATAACGGCGATTCCGTGGTCGTGATCGAACATAATCTCGATGTGATCAAATGTGCCGACCAAATCATCGACCTGGGTCCCGACGGCGGAGACAACGGCGGCGAAGTCATCGCGGAGGGAACTCCGGAAGAAGTGGCGGAAATGGATCATTCCTATACCGGTCAGTATCTGAAGAAAGTGTTAGGTGATAAACATGGCTAATGAAGAACTCAACAAACGTGTCTATGTCAGACAGATCAAGGAACAGCTGAATCTGGAACAGCTCTCCGGAAACGATGAGTCGCTCAACCGCTGGGCGATCGCTCCGGATATCAACAGACCGGGTCTGGAACTCTCCGGTTATCTGGAGTCCAATGACTTAAAAAGAGTCGTCATCCTGGGCACGAAGGAATATGAATACATGTCCAAGTTCGACTATGATACCCAGCGTGCGCGTTTCGAGATCATCACAGACTCCTTTACACCGTGCATCATCATGTCCGGAGAGTTTTCTGCTATGAATTCTCTGCTGGATCTGGCGAATCAGAAGAACTTCCCGGTCTTCCGCTATGAAGGGCCGACTTATCAGCTGATCGTCGATCTGGTGTCTTTTCTCTCCGAGATGCTGGCACCCTCAGACAACCTCTATGGCGTCATGATGAACATCTACGGCAAGGGCATCATGATCACAGGTAAATCCGGCATAGGTAAATCCGAACTTGCACTGGATCTGATCAACAGGGGGCACATGCTGGTGGCGGACGACCGTGTCGATGTCACCCGCGTCCACAAGAGTCTGCTGTGCACAGCTCCGAAGATCCTGAAGCGGATGCTGGAGATCCGCGGTGTCGGCATCGTCGATGTCACCAGGATGTTCGGCGCCAACGCCTATCTCAACCGCTGCCAGCTGGATTTCGTGATCAAGCTGGTCAAATATGACGAAAGCATGGAGAACGACCGCCTCAATCCGATCAATGAGACTTTCAATGTCCTGGGACTGGAAGTACCGATGCTGATCATTCCGATCACCGAAGGTAAATCACTGTCCGTCATCATCGAAGCAGCCGTTTCCAATTATCTTTTATCCAAACTCGGCTTCAATTCCAACGAGGATTTCAAGAACAGATACCGTCAGGAACTGGAGATGAAAGGAGCGAATCAATGATAAAGTTTTTTCCCAATGATCAGACATTTGTGATGTTCTCTCTTTTAGGATTCACCTTCGATATCAGATGGTATGCCGTTCTGATCCTGACAGGTGCAGTCAGTGCATTCCTGATCGCCAGAAAAGAAGTCCGCAGGGCAAAGTTCATCTCTGATGATTTCTTTGATTCTTTATTCATCTATACGCTGTGGATAGGGATCCTTGGCGCCAGACTCTGGTACTGTATCTTCTATAATTTCAGGTATTATCTCACTTTCCCGATGGAGATCATCCGCATCTGGGACGGCGGTCTGGCGATACAGGGCGGCATCGTTGCCGGTGCACTGTTCGCCTGGTGCTTCTGCAGATATCACCGTTATCCTTTCCTGAAGATCCTGGACTATGTCATGCCCAATGTCATGCTGGGACAGGCGATCGGCAGATGGGGAAACTTTGTCAACCGGGAATGTCACGGCGGCGAAGTTGCGGAATCCTATTTCGACGGCATCCTTTCCTTCCTGAAAGAGGGGATGCACATCAACGGCCATTATTACGAACCGCTCTTTTTCTATGAATCGGTGCTTTGTTTTACCGGCTGGCTGCTGATCTGGTTTGTGCTCAAAAGATATCAGAAGAAGAGAGGCTGGCTGGCTTATGCCTACCTGATCTGGTACGGTGTGATCCGTTTCTTCATTGAAGGAAGAAGGACCGATTCTCTCTATCTGGGCAATCTGAAGATGGCGCAGGTGACTTCGATCGTCTTCTGCATCATCGGTATCCTGGGTTTTCTGGGTTTCTTTGAGCGTTTCTTCAGAAAAGAGAAGCCGACACTGATCTTTGACTTTGACGGCACTCTGATGGACACCAAAGACGCCATCTTTGAAGGCTATCGTGAACTCTTCCGCCGCTTTTCCGATGAGAGTCTGTTTACCGATGAAGTGAAGGACGAAGTGATCGGTCCGGCGCTGCGGGATGTCTTCCCGAAGTACTTCCCGGATGTCGATTATGACACGCTTTCCGATATCTATCACAAGAGGCAGGCCGAAGTTGCCAAAGACGTCTATCATCCGATACCGCATGCCGATGAGCTGTTGAGGTATCTGCATGAGCAGGGTTACCGTATCGGCATCATCTCCACCAGATCAAAGGAAGGGATCGAAGGCATCCTGAATGATTTCTCTCTGAGAGAATGTGTTGATGACATCTGCGGATGGACAGATGTGAAGAATCTCAAACCGGATCCGGAAGGGATCTTCCAGCTGGTCAGAAACAACAGATGGAACAGTGAAGTCATCATGATCGGTGACTCTTTGATGGATATCGAGTGCGGAAGGAATTACGGTGCCTATACGGTCGCTTATCTGGATGATCCCAATCGCGCCGAAGAATTAAGCAAGGCTGCCAACGCTGCGATCAGCGATATGGAAGAACTGAAAGAGATCGTGAAACGGAACATTTCCTTCACATATGATGAAAAATAGAGAATTATTTCTCTGTTTTTTATTTCCGGGTTTCATTATTCTGATATTTGGTTATAATAAAAAAAGAATAACAGGAGGTTATTTATGGTTACAGTAATCGATCATCCGCTGATCACACACAAACTGACTATCATGCGCAATGAGGAGACAGGTCATAAGGATTTCAGGGAGAATCTCGATGAGATCGCATCTCTGATGGCATATGAAGTGCTCAGAGACCTGCCTTTGAAAGATATCCATATCACGACACCGATGGGTCCCTGTGACACGAAGGAACTGGCTACCGAAGTCATCCTGGTCCCGATCTTAAGAGCCGGCATGGGTCTTGTGAACGGTATCATGGACCTGATCCCGACGGCGAAGGTAGGTTTCATCGGTCTCTACAGAGACGAAGAAACACTGGAACCGGTTGAATATTTCGCCAAATTCCCCAAGGAACTGACGGAAGGTGTCGTTCTGGTGCTGGATCCGATGCTGGCAACAGGCGGAAGCGCCATTGCCGCTGTCGACATGATCAAGGCCAGAGGCGCCAAGAATATCAGGATGGTCTGCCTGGTCGGAGCTCCCGAAGGCGTCAAGGCTTTCACGGAACATCATCCGGATGTCGATCTGTATATGGCTGCTTTGGATGATCATCTCAATGAGATCGGCTACATCGTTCCGGGCCTGGGCGATGCCGGAGACAGAATATACGGTACAAAATAAAAAAAGAAGCCACGCATGTGGCTTTTATTTTTTATATATGGATCTTTGTAAATGAAGTGGTATGCCTCATGAAGGCTTTCCGGAAGGATTTTGAAAGAGATTTCTCACTCTTGGCATATTTGAATGTCTCTTTGATGATCACGAAGACCGCCAGCAGGGAGAGGAAGAATTTATAGCTGTCTTTACTTTCCCTGATCGCTGAGAGCTTTTCATTCGTCTGATCGATATGCACAGAGATGGAAGAAGCACCCTGCGCCGTATCGGATATATTCCTGACAGTCTTCATCAGAGACTTCAGAAAAGCGATCAGCGCTGCGATCAGTGCCATGATCAGGATGATATAGACATATTTCATGTAGGGATTGATGATCTTCATAACTCTATTTTACTACTTTCTGCACGCTTTCTTCACCGATCTTTTCCGGAAGAATGCCTTTGGTGTATTCCTTGATCGTTTCCAGTTTTTTCTCATCATCCAGGGCGAAGATATAGGTGACATCGCTGTCATAGAGGGTATCTGAAAGGATCGCGTTGTTTCGCAGATAATGATCGATCCTGTTGGCAGCCTCATAGCTTAGTTTCAGCTGGTATTTCGGATAGATCTCATCGATGACTTTAACTCCTTTTTTCAGGCATTCGCTGACGGATGAGGAATAGGCTCTGATCAGTCCGCCGGCACCCAGTTTGATGCCGCCGAAATAGCGTACGACCAGGGCACAGGTCTCATCCATGTCGTTTTTGTCCAGAACATTCAGGATCGGCGCACCGGCAGTTCCGGATGGTTCACCGTCATCGGATGAGCGTCTGATATTGTGACAGATCAGAGCGGAACAGACATGGGTCGCATCGTGATATCTTTTTCTGATCTCATTGAGGTATTCCCGGTATTCTTCCTCGCTTTTCACATGTCTGATGAAGCAGATGAAACGGGACTTTTCGATGACCAGTGTATTTTCTGTTTCTTCTTTCAAATACATAATTCTATTTTAGAAAATTTGTGTTAGAATTGGAAATGTTGTGAGGTGTATATGAGAAGTTTAGAAGAAATTTTGCACGAACTCAACGCTGCCGAAAAGGAATATGCAAGAAAATGCAGGGAATACGGCATCGAGGAAAAAGGCAAAAAGAAAAAGGCGGATGAAATTCCGGTAAATGAAGGCAAGTAGGTCATAAATGACCTACTTTTTTTATGACCTTCAATGTTATAATAAGGATGAATTTAGGAGGAGTTTTGTTATGGCTAAAAAGCTGGTTACAGATTTGGACGTAGCGGGCAAAAAAGTCATCGTCAGAGTTGACTTCAACGTTCCGCACAAGGGTGATGTGATTACAGATGACAACAGAATCGTTGCTGCATTGCCGACAATCAGATATCTGCTCGAGAACAATGCAAAGGTCATCCTGCTCTCTCATTTAGGCAAGGTTGACTACAAGAAGACCGAGGAAGAGATCGAAGCGGCAAAGAAGAAAAACAATATGGCTATTGTTGCTGCAAAACTGCAGGAATATCTGCCTGACAACAAGGTCATCTTCGTCGATGCGACAAGAGGCGAAGATCTTGAAAAGGCAGTCGCAGACATGAAGGAAGGCGAAGTCGTCCTGATGCAGAACACGAGATATGAAAAGGGCGAATCCAAGAACGAAGAGACCCTGGGTCGGTACTGGGCATCATTGGGTGATCTGTTTGTTGAGGATGCATTCGGTTCCGTTCACAGAGCTCACGCTTCCACCGTCGGTATTCCGACTGTACTTCGTTCCGCAGCCGGTTTCCTGGTCGAGAAGGAACTGAAGTTCCTGGGCGATGCGGTCGAGAATCCTGTCAGACCCTTTGTCGGAATCTTAGGCGGTGCCAAGGTTGCTGACAAGCTCAAGGTCATCAACAATCTGCTCGAAAAATGTGACACGCTGATCATCGGCGGTGGCATGGCTTATACATTCCTGAAGGCTCAGGGCAAAGAGATCGGCGGCTCGCTGGTCGATGACGAAAAGCTCGAATACTGCAAGGAGATGCTGGACAAGGCTGCAGCCTTAGGCAAGGAACTGCTGCTTCCGATCGATACTGTCGTTGCGGATGCTTTCCCTGATCCGATCGATGCCGAGATCGAGACGGAAATCGTCGATGTTGACAGTATCCCGGCTGACAAGCAGGGTCTGGATATCGGTCCCAAGACAGCTGAACTGTTTGCCGAGAAGGTAAAGGCAGCCAAGACAGTCGTCTGGAACGGTCCGATGGGCGTGTTTGAGAATCCGGTGCTGGCTAAGGGCACCAATGCAGTCGCCAAGGCTCTGGCAGAGTGCGAGGGCACAACGATCATCGGCGGCGGTGATTCCGCAGCAGCGATCAAACAGCTCGGTTATGCCGACAAAGTTTCTCACGTATCAACAGGCGGCGGTGCTTCCCTGGAATTCCTGGAGGGCAACGGCTTACCTGGTGTCGATATCTTGGACGAAAAATAAAAAGGAGCTGAAATGAGAAAACCTATTATCGTTGGTAACTGGAAGATGAACAAGACTCCTTCGGAAGCTCTGGAATTCATGAAGGGCATCGAAGAAGTCCTGACCGGAGAAGAGGGTGCTGATTACGGTGTCGGTGCACCGTATGTCGACCTCGATGTCTGTGTCAAGAATGCGAAGAATCTGATCATTGCCGCAGAAAACTGCAATGAGAAGGATTCCGGTGCTTATACCGGTGAAGTATCTGTTCCGATGCTCAAGGAAGTCGGAATCACATACTGTATCATCGGCCACTCCGAGAGAAGAACTTACTACAACGAAACAGATGCTGCCTGCGCTGCAAAGTGCAAGCGTCTGTTTGCGGACGATATCATCCCGATCCTGTGCATCGGTGAGACGGAAGCGGAATATGACGAAGGCAAGACAGCCGATGTCATCAAGTCCCAGCTGGCCGGTTCGCTGGCAGGTCTGGATGCCGATGAAGTCGCCAGAATGGTCATCGCTTATGAACCGATCTGGGCGATCGGTACCGGCAAATCTGCGACCAAGGAGATCGCAGAAGACTGCTGCAAACTGGTCAGAGACACTGTCAAAGCTCTCTATGACGAGGCGACAGGCGAGGCTGTCAGAGTGCAGTACGGCGGTTCGGTAAAACCGACCAACATTAAGGAATATATGGCTTGTGAAGATATCGATGGTGCTTTGATCGGTGGCGCTTCACTCAAAGTCGATTCATTTAAAGAAATAATTGACGCTACGAAATAGGAGGAAAAAAGTATGTCTGCAATTATTGATGTTTATGCCCGCGAAATTATCGACTCCCGTGGCAATCCGACTGTAGAAGTTGAAGTTGCTACTGAATCCGGTGCTTTCGGCCGCGCCATGGTACCTTCAGGTGCTTCCACTGGCGAAAGAGAAGCTCTTGAGCTCAGAGACGGCGATCCCGCCCGTTTCTTAGGCAAGGGTGTTCTGAAGGCTGTCAACAATGTCAACGAGATCATCGCTCCGGCTCTGATCGGCTATGATGTAACAGATCAGGCTCTGATCGACAAGAAGATGATCGAACTCGACGGCACAAAGGATAAATCACGTTTAGGCGCCAACGCTACATTAGGTGTATCTCTTGCCTGTGCAAGAGCTGCAGCTGATTTCTACGGCATGCCTTTATACAAGTATCTCGGCGGCGCCAACGGCAAGACTTTACCGGTTCCGATGCTCAACGTTCTCAACGGCGGCAAGCACGCTGACTCAACAGTTGATATGCAGGAATTCATGATCATGCCTTACGGTGCTCCTACATTCAGAGAAGCAATCAGATGGTCAGCTGAAGTATTCCACAACCTGAAGAAGGTCCTCAAGTCCAAGGGTTATTCCACTGCTGTCGGTGATGAAGGCGGCTATGCTCCTAACTGCACCGAAGGTAATGAGGAACCTCTGAAGCTCATCGTTTCCGCAATCGAACTGGCAGGCTACAAACCGGGTGTTGATTTCGGTATCTGCATGGACCCGGCTTCTTCCGAATTCTACAATGCCGAGACAGGCAACTATGAACTGACAAGATCCGGCCAGGGCACAAAGACCACTGACGAAATGATCGAAATGTATGCACAGTGGTGCGAGAAGTATCCGATCATCTCCATCGAAGACGGTCTGGCAGAGAATGACTGGGACGGCTGGAAGAAACTGATGGCCCGCTTAGGCGACAAGATCCAGCTGGTCGGTGATGACCTGTTCGTTACCAATGTCGAATACATCAAGAAGGGTATCGACCTCAACTGTGCCAACTCCGTTCTGATCAAACTGAACCAGATCGGTACGCTGACTGAGACGTTCGATGCCATCGAACTGGCAAAGAAGAACAACATGACCGCTGTCGTATCTCACAGATCCGGTGAGACGGAAGATACGACGATCGCTGATCTGGTTGTCGGTGTCAACGCCGGACAGATCAAGACCGGTTCTATGTCCAGAACAGACAGAATTGCCAAGTACAACCAGCTGCTCAGAATCGAAGACGAACTGGGTGAAGTTGCACAGTATCCTGGCAAGGCTGCTTACTACAACCTCAAGAAATAAGATTTATCGCTTATTGCTGAAAGCTCACTGCAAAGTGAGCTTTTTTTGTGCCTGAATTCAAGCTGATCTGTGATAGAATGCATGTATATGCTGAAGCGATTCTGTTCCTATTACCGCCCTTATCTGAAGACCTTTGCACTGGATATGTTCTGTGCTTTGGGCAATTCCGTGATTGGTATCTTCTATCCGATCATCACCAGATATATGCTGAACGATCTGATCCCCAACCGGAAATTTGAAAAGATCATCTTTTTCGGTTCCATGCTCTTACTGGCATATGTGATCAAGATGATCATGAAGTTCTGTGTGGATTATTACGGACACATGGTAGGAACGAATCTGCAGGCGGATATGAGAAGACAGCTGTTCGACAAGCTGGAGAAGCTGCCGTTCTCATTCTTTGATAACAACGAGACAGGCAAGATCATGTCAAGGATCACCAATGACGTCCAGGAGATCTCCGAGCTTGCCCATCACGGTCCGGAAATGCTGGTGATGACAACGTTCTCACTGGTCTTCTCCCTGATCTATCTTTCAGGGATCAATGTCACATTGGCCCTGATCATATTCTCCTGTTCACCGCTGCTGTTCATCATCACTTTCATCGTCAGGAAAAAACACCTGGAATCATCCCGCAGGGCAAGGCGTTCACTGGCTCAGATCAACGGCGATGTCAATTCTTCCGTTTCCGGTATCCGTATCACAAAGGCATTCAACAACGCCGACAAGGAAATGGAGAAATTCGAAGCAGGGAACAAAGCTTTTGTGGAAGCAAAGAAGGGCCAGTTTTTCACGATGGCCATTCAGCATGCCACAACGGTTTTTGTGACTGACATCTTCAATGTCGTCTGTCTGATTTCTGGCGGCATCTTCCTATATAACGGAGCGATCACTTTCGGCGATTATTCGACGTTTATCGTATCCGTCTCTTTCTTCACATCGCCCATCCTGCAGCTGGTGCAGTGGATGGAACAGTTCGATGAAGGCATCACCGGCTTTGAACGTTTCTGTGAGATCATCGATCTGCCGGTAGAGGAAGACAGGGAAGGCGCAAAGGATTATAAAGATCTGAAAGGTGACATCAGCTTCGACCATGTCAGTTTCTCGTATGACGTCGATGAACACAGGGAAGTGCTCGATGATATCAGTTTCACAGTGAAACAGGGCAATACAGTCGCCCTGGTCGGACCTTCGGGCGGCGGCAAGACGACGATCTGCCATCTGCTTGAAAAGTTCTACCATCCGGAAAAGGGAGTGATCTGTATCGGCGATATCGATATCGAAGATATCACGATGCGCTGCCTGCGCGATCATATCGGCATCGTTCAGCAGGATGTCTTCCTGTTCTCCGGATCTTTTGCGGAGAATATCGCGTATGGAAAGAAAAACGCAGATGAGGAAGAGATCATCTCTGCGGCCAGAAAGGCCAATATCTATGATTACATCATGTCTCTGCCGGATGGCTTTGATACACAGATTGGTGAAAGAGGCATCCGTCTTTCGGGCGGTCAGAAGCAGAGACTGTCCATTGCCAGAGTCTTTCTGAAGAATCCGGAGATCCTCATACTGGATGAGGCGACGAGCTCTCTGGACAATGCTACGGAAGCACTGATCCAGGAAGCCTTGAATTCACTGAAACAGGGAAGAACGACGATCGTCGTCGCCCACCGTCTTTCCACGATCCGCAATGCCAGCGAGATCCTGGTAGTGTCCAACGGAAAGATCATTGAAAGCGGAACGCATGAAAAGCTGCTGAAAAAGAGAAGCGGCGTCTATAAGAAACTGTATGAATCACAGTTCAGGGAAGCCAATTACGGTATCGATGAAAAAATAATGATGTCCTAGGACATCATTATTTTTGTTCGTTTGCAGATCTGTTTTTGATCATGTCGATCAGCCACTGGCCTGATGTTGAGAAATCATCATATTCGAAGCCACTGGTCTTCAGCACGCTTCCCTTGATTGCGGCAGAAGATTCGGATACCTTGGAGAAGTTCCACATGACATGAGAGATCCCGTTTTCTTCCAGGAATTCGATCCAGAGATCGGCTTCGTCGATATCGTACGGGAAGTTTCCTGTGGATGCCGTGATGCCGTATTCGCTCACGAAGATCGGAAGACCTTTATCGATGGCCCGTTTGACATTATCCCTTGACTCCTGCTTGTGTGAAGCGGAATAGAAGTGCAGGGCATAAAGCAGATTGGGATAATCCAGAGGATCATCGGCAGCGATATCGACCCGTGAGGACCAGTCAGGAGTTCCTACGATGATCACGGAATCCGGGTCGTTGTTTCGGATGATGGAGATGATGACATCGGCATAGGCTTTGACATCATTCCATTCGACATTGTTCGGTTCGTTGCAGATCTCATAGATCACGTTTTTCTTATCTGCACATTGCTTGGATGCTTTGTCGAAGAAGTCTTTCGCATCTTCGATGTAGTGATTGGGATCGCCGTCAGAGAGGATATGCCAGTCCAGGATGATATACATGTCGTTCTTTTCACCGTATTCGACGCCGTCCATCATCAGCTGATACAGTTTTTCTTTATCGCCGCCGGTGCAGTAACCGAAGGAACCCATGCCGTAGGTATACATCGCCATACGGAAGACATTGACACCCATGACCTGGGCAAGATCGTGGAAGGTCTCATCTGTGATATACCGTTCGGAAACGGAGACGCCATATCCGGAGATACCTCTGAGGATGACGGGGTTTCCGTCTGCTCCGCACAGCTGGCTGTCAATGACCTGCAGGGCACCGCGGGAAGAAGGACGGTCTTTTCCGTCGAATGATTTTTTGGCTGAGGCACAGGAACTTAACAGTAAGCCTACAATCAGAATCATCAGCAGTTTTTTCATAATAATACCTCCAGTGTATGTGTTTTCATGTCGTCAGGGATCCTGATCTCGCGACTTGTTTCTTTACCGTCATAGAGATATACGGTATCAGGATTTGTTCTGTAATCGTTGTGTTTCCGGATCGTGATATCGATCGGCGTATCGTTGATGCGAAGTGTATAGGCAAATGAATCGCCGTCAATGATCGGATCGATCACAATTGTGTTTCCGTTGAAGTGCAGACCCATGATCTCATAATATGCAAGCGTCAGCCAGGAAGCGGTTCCGGAAAGGATCGGACCGATGCCTTCTCCTGTCTCGGAATTGTTGTACTGGGTGCAGAAACGCGGATTTCCTTTTAAGACATAGGGATTTTCCAGTGTCTTGTAGGGAAGCGTCTTGCCGATCATGAAGAAGGCCAGGTCTTTGAGACGCCCGGATAATTCTTTGTCTTTGACTGTCTTGGCTTTCTGCAGACAGGCGACCGTGCACATCATGGCTGCGTGTTTGAAGACACCGCCGTTTTCCCTGTCTCCGGGGAAGTAGAAGGAAGATCCGGTGACGATGCCGAGTTTGTCGTAATCGACAGGAGTCACCAGTTTGAGACCGGCATCCGTTTTGAGATAGCGCTCTATGACATTCAACATCGTTTCGATCTGCTTCTCATCGGCGATATCTGCCAGCAGAGGCCAGGAGAAACCGTTGAGATAGTAGGTGCCGTCGATCGTTTCATCTAAGGATAATCCGTCGCCGGCAGATCCGAGATATTCATAGCCTCTGCCGTCATTGATGAGGCATCTGGCGTAGAAGTCTTTCTTCCAGGCATTGTTTCTGACAGATTCTCTTACTGAGGATGATACTTCTTCACAGAGTTCAGCCAGATCATTGAGAGCAAGCTTCTGTGCCATTTGCTTTAGTTCATCGGCAGCAATCTTCAGCAGGCAGGCATTCATGACGGATTCGCTCTGCAGATTGTCCAAAGGAACACCGAATTCCTGTTTCTTTTCTTCCAGCTGTCTGTAATAGGCTTTCTCTTTCTGGGGACCGTCCATAATATCATGGTCGAGTCTCAGGCAGTCGTTCCAGTCCGCCTTGTCTAAAAGAGGCAGACCGTGTTTTCCGATTGAGATCTTCCCGGAATAGATGATGATACTTTCAAGGGTCTTGTATAAGGGCCTCGTTTCATCACTTCCGGCAATTCTGATCTCCTGTTTCAGGAAATCCAGGTCATTGCTCAGCATGACATATCTGTAGACGGCCTGCACCAGCCACAGCTGGTCATCGGAGCACATGCCGGGTTCTTTGCCTCTGCTTGTGAAATTATGATAGGCATAGCCAAAATGAAAGACGTTTTCCGCCCAGGAAAGGATCAGTCTCCTGATGAGCTCATCCTGATGATTGGCATGCATATAGTACATGGAAGCGAAGATATCCTGTATCTCCCTGAATCCGGTCTCTCTGTAGGATTTCTGCGTCCAGGCAAAGGATCTGGATACATAGGTCTGATACAGGACCTGGAAGGGCAGATTTGCGGACAGATAGGAATCAAGGAGCGTATCGCTGTTTCTGCTTTCTATGAAAGAGAAGTAATGTTCTTTATCTGCGATCATCCTGTGATAGGTCTCTTCCAGCTTCTGATGATCCCTGTATTTCTCATAGAGATTGCTGAGATCATTGTCAAAGCGTGCACGGACATCTGTCTCATCGGCATCCATGCCGACAAAGCAGTCGATGTCGATCTGATCATCCAGTGTGAAGGATCTGGCCATCGCAAAGAAGGCGGCCTGTCTGCGGGCGTGAGCATTGGAGAGTCTGGAGATCATCTCCGGCTGTTCCAGCGAGCCTGAACCGATGAAGTCATAAAGAGAGAAGCAGTATTCATCCATTCCTTCTCCGTATGCCAGAAGCATCGCAAAGCGCTTCTCGCTGTCGCATTCTTTCGGCTGGTGATGGGGAGCGACGGCGATCGCTTTTCCGTTCTTATAGCAGATCCCGCTTTCCACAACGACATTGGCGTATACGATATCTCCGGCCAGTGTTCCCGGATCGGTGATGCCGAACATGCCGGTCACGACGATCCTGAGATCTCTTTTTCTGCCTGAAAGGTTGATGATGCGGATGTTTTGAACTTCACAGGCATCGGGCATATCCTTTTCCTGAGGCAGCAGAAAGATCGTGCGGATGATCTTCAGGCCACATTGCGTCTCATAGGTGATGATGCTGCGGTTGGGAAGATGATGACAATATGCCGATCTTACATTATGCGTGACATCCAGCGAATAAAAGATCTGTTTTCCGTTTTCGGTGATATAGAACTGTCTGTTTGCCGGTTCACCGTTTTCATCAGGAGATAAGACATATCTGGTCGCCAGGACCTGTTTTTCCTGTTTGGAACGGAAGGATCCGCGTCCGAATTCATCCAGGACGGATTTCGGTGTTGCCTGCAGGCAGTCGGGATAATCCGATCTGTCGCCCAGCAGCAGATTGACGCCGTAGTGGGAGCCGATATGATAGCCTTTCAGATTGATCGTCAGTCCGCCGTCTTCACCGATCTCACCGGGTGAATAAAGGATCCTGTCAATAATGGTACTGACTTTTTCTCTGAACAGATCATCAGTCTGTATTTTTCCTGTTTCATCATACAGAGAGATCTCTTTATCTTTTCTGATCAGCAGGTTTCTTTTATATGAACTGATCGTTTCAAAAAGATCGGGATCGTTGATGAGATGCATGCAGACAGGGGCATAGTACTGCAAGCCACTGAAGGCCAGAATATAGTCTCTTTTTCCGTCTGTAAAGATCGCATCTGATTTTTCATCGATCTGATCTGAGAATATCTGTTTTGCTTTTTCTGTTGCCGTAAGTGATTGTGAACGGCTTGTTTCGATATTGAAATTCATGGTGTTCTCCTTAAGTGAGAAAAGGCGAAATGTTTCATCGCCTTTTTCTTACATGATGATTTCTACGTTGACTTCCTTTTTGTCTGTCACCGGAATGATATCGGATTTCAGTACCTTGCCGTTGAGCAGGACTTTCTTCACGCCTTTTTCGGATCCGTCAGGATTCTTTACGGTGATGTGGTACATCGTGCCTCTGAACAGACGGTTGACTTTGTATTCCTTCACATGATCCGGGATGCAGGGATCGATCCTCAGGCCGTCATAATCAGGCTGGATGCCCAAGATCCCCTGTGTCAGGACGGTAAAGGTCCAGGCAGCCGTTCCGGTCAGCCAGGAGTTCTTTCCTTCACCGAAGGTCGGTGCATCTTTTCCGGCTACCATCTGGCAGTAAACATACGGTTCTGTCCTGTGGATCTCGGAGATCTCTTCCAGGAAGGCAGGGCAGGTCTTCTTGTAGAGCGAGAAGGCTCTGTTGCCGTGTCCCATGATCGTTTCCGCGAAGACGATCCAGGGGTTGTTGTGGCAGAAGATACCGGCGTTCTCTTTGTATCCGGGCGGATAGGATGAGATCTCACCGAGGTTGAGTTTATAGGTGCTGTAAGCCGGGTTCTGCAGGACGATGCCGTACTTGGTCTCCAGTCTTTCAGCGACGGAATCCAGTGCTTTCTGAGCTTCACCCGTTTTGACACCGACGCCGGCCATGATGCACATGCCCTGCGGTTCGATAAAGATCTTTCCTTCGTCATTGTATTTTGATCCGACTTTCTTGCCGAAGGCGTCATAGGCTCTTAAGAACCATTTGCCGTCCCAGCCGTCTTTCAGGATCGCTTTTTCCATATCGGCAACAGCTTTTGTCACTTTCTTTGCTTCCTTGCTCTTGCCCAGATGGTTCAGGATATTCGCATAGGCATTGCCGTATTTGACGAACATGCCGGCAATGAATACTGATTCCGCAACCGGTCCTTCGCTCGGTCCGGTGATCTGGAAGGATTCACCCGGATAGCGGGAGAAGCAGTTGAGGTTGAGGCAGTCGTTCCAGTCGGCTCTGCCGATCAGCGGGAGCTTGTGCGGTCCCAGATTGTTTAAAGTATAATTGAAACTTCTGTTTAAGTGTTCCAGAAGCGGTTTTGCGCTCTTGGGGTCGTTGTCGAAATCGACTTTTTCCTTCAGGATGTCCCAGTCACCGGTCTCTCTGATGTAGGCATCGGTGCAGGCGATCAGCCACAGCGGGTCATCGTTGAAGCCGCCGCCGATATCGGAATTGCCTTTCTTGGTCAGAGGCTGATACTGGTGATAGGCACCGCCGTCAGGTTTCTGGGTGGCTGCGATATCCAGTATTCTTTCCCTGGCTCTTTCCGGGATCATATGTACGAATCCCAGCAGGTCCTGGCAGGAATCTCTGAAGCCCATTCCTCTGCCGATACCTGACTCGTAGTAGGATGCGGAACGGGACATGTTGAAGGTGACCATGCACTGGTAGGCATTCCAGATGTTGACCATACGGTTGACTTCTTCAGAGGCCGTCCTGACTTCAAATCCGGAAAGCAGATCGTTCCAGAATTTCTTCAGATCCCTGAGACCCTTGTCGAATTTTCTGTCCGTATCATATTTCTTCAGCAGTTCATGCGCCGGTTTCTTGTTGATGATGCCCGGAGCAATGAATTTCTGGTTTTCCGGAACTTCTACATAAGCCAGGGCGAAGATGACATCATAGGATTCATCTGCTTTGAGGCTTACATGGATATGATGAGCACCGACCGGCTGCCAGCCGTGTGCGATCGTATCGGAACATTTTCCTTTGAGTACTGCGTTAGGGGAAGCAGGGGAACCATAGACGCCCATAAACTGATCTCTGGAGGTATCAAATGAAGAAATTTCCCTGTTCGCAAAGAATACAGCGTAATGGTTCCTTCTTTCCCTGAACTCTGTTTTGTGATAGATGGCCGAGCCTTCGACCTCGACTTCACCGGTAGAGTAATTGCGCT
Organism: Erysipelotrichaceae bacterium; assembly: GCA_017454765.1. Lineage (GTDB taxonomy): Bacteria > Bacillota_I > Bacilli_A > Erysipelotrichales > Erysipelotrichaceae > Colivicinus. The sequence goes on from JAFTCJ010000006.1 coordinate 67,229, forward strand.
GGAAGTTTGTCGTATCATCCTGCGCATCCCACAGACAGAACTCGACAAAGGAGAAAAGATCGAGTTCTTTTTCTTTCTGATCCTTATTTGTAAGAGTGACTCTCATCAGAAGGATGTTGTCATTTTTCGGAACGTAAAGTTCCTGTCTGGCCTCCACTTTGTTCTTGCTGCCGGTGATGACACTGTAGCCAAGACCGTGCCGGCACTCGTAATGATCCAGTTTCGTCCTGGTCGGCTGCCAGCCGGGATTCCAGATCGTGTTCTTATCCTTTATATATATATGGAAGCCGTCCTGATCCAGAGGCAGATTGTTGTATCTGTATCTTGTCAGTCTTCTGAGCTTTGCATCTTTATAGAAAGCATATCCGCCTGCCGTATTGGACAGCAGAGCGAAGAAGCTGTCGCTTCCCAGATAATTGATCCATGGAAGAGGTGTTTCATAATGATTGATGACATATTCCCTGTTTTTGTCATCAAAATGTCCGTATTTCATATTTCAGACCTCCGTTTTTCATTTTTTACTTAATCGATTAAGTAAAGTATAACGCATAAAACCCTTTAATAACAAGCGTTTTTAAAGGATTTGGTAACGTTTACAAAAAAGTGTTGACATTTTATAGAAATGTGAGATACTTAAATTAACGAAAACGTTTAAGTGAAATTAAGGAGTCATTTAAGCGGGATCTGTTACAAAGTGTAGAAGATACACAGTTTACTTAAAGGGAAGGGAGAGAAATAATGAAAAAACTTTTAAGTATCTTATTAGTTATGCTCATGGTCTTCACTCTTGTCGGATGCGCTAAGAAGGAAGAAGCTCCGGCTGAAGAAGAAGGCGAAGGCAAAGTATTCCACATCTATGCTTGGAATGAAGAATTCAAAGGTTTCTTTGAGAAATACTACACTGTACCGGAAGGCATTGAAGTAGTATGGACCATCGTACCGAACGAAGGAACACAGTATCAGGATGCTCTGGACCTGGCTCTTATGAATCAGGACTCTGCAGAAGCTGATGAAAAAGTTGATATGTTCCTGGCTGAAGCTGACTACATCCTGAAGTATACGAATTCTCCGTACACACAGGACATCAAGGCATTAGGCGTTACTGATTTCTCCAACACTTACACTTACACTGTCGAAGCAGCTTCTGATGCTGACGGCGTTGTCAAGGGTGTCTCATTCCAGTGCTGCCCGGCAGGTATGATTTACCGCCGTTCCATCGCTGAAGATGTCTTAGGCACTTCTGATCCGGATGAAGTTCAGGCTCTTGTTTCTGACTGGACAAAATTTGACGAAGTCGCTGCAAAGTGTGCTGAAAAGGGTTACTACATGACTTCTTCTTATGCTGAAGATTACCGTGTATTCTCCAACAACACTTCCAGCCCCTGGGTTGACGCTAACAACAATCTGCAGATCGACCCGGCTATCCAGACTTGGATGGATCAGGCTGAAGCATATGTAAACAACGGCTATACGCTGACTTCCGGTGTTTGGGATGCTCAGACGACTGAACAGGCTGCAAAAGACGGCAAGACATTCTGCTTCTTCGGACCTGCTTGGTACTACAACTTCTGCATGGGTCCCGCATTCGGCGACGACGCTAAGGCAGCAGGCACTGACACAATCGGTGACTGGGCACTTGTTGAAGGTCCTCAGGCATTCTTCTGGGGCGGCACTTGGCTGTTAGCTGCTACAGGTTCTGACAACCCGACAATGGTAGCTGATGTCATGAACGCATTCATCAACAATGAAGAAGTCTGCGAAAATCTGATCAAGAACGAAGCACAGTTCACCAACAACCAGAAGATCAACAACAAGTATGCTGAAGATCCTGATTTCGGTAATGCTTACTTAGGCGGTCAGAACGATACAGCTGTCTTCGCAAAAGGCGCTAAGAACATCAAGTTCCAGAACCAGACTATCTATGATCAGGGATGCAACGAAAGCATTCAGACTTACTTCGTTGAGTATCTCCAGGGCAACGTAACCAAGGAAGAAGCTCTCAGCAACTTCTACAAGGCTCTGAAAGAGAAATACCCTGCAATCAACGTACCGGAAGCTTAATTATCGGTATTTTAAAGAAAACACTGTGGCAGGGATAACACTCTGCCACAGTTTTTTAAACAAAGCACAGAAGGGGATTTCTTGCTTTGTTTAAGAATAAGGAAAGGAAAATCGTATGGCAAAAGGAAATGAAAAAAAGCACCGCAAGTCGGTCAGCTATGCGAAGTGGGCTTATATCTTCATTACGCCCTTCTTCATCACATACATCCTGTTTACCCTGATTCCGCAGTTTCTGACCGTCTACAACAGTTTCTTTGAAAACTACCGCAACGGCCTGGAACAGGTCGGACCGAATTTTGTCGGTTTAGGCAACTACATCAGACTGCTGACACCGGACAAGAGCGGTACGATCGACTTCCTGCGTTATCTTGGCAACTCGCTGGCTATGTGGATCGCCGGAGCAGTCCCTCAGTTTCTGATCGCATTGCTGCTGGCAGTATTATTCACCAGTACCCGTCTGAACCTGAAAGGACAGGGCCTGGCCAAGACCATCATCTATATGCCGAACCTGATCATGGCTTCCGCATTCTCGATGCTGGTATTCTCACTGTTCTCAAATGTCGGTCCAGTCAACAAGTTCCTGATCGAAGCAGGTATCCTGAAGGAATACTATAATTTCTTCGCTACCAAGATCTCGGTCAGAACGATCATCGCTGCCATGAACTTCATCATGTGGTTCGGCAATACGACCATCGTGCTGATGGCAGGCATCATGGGCATCGATCAGAGTCTGTTTGAATCAGCAAACCTCGACGGTGCTGATTCCGTGCATGTCTTCTTCGATATCACGCTGCCGCTGCTGATGCCGATCCTGTCATATGCGCTGATTACTTCAATGATCGGCGGTATTCAGATGTTCGATGTTCCGCAGGTCATTTCCAACGGCAAGGGCACACCGAATATGACATCGACGACCGCCATCATGATGCTGAACAACTACCTCGGTATCTCCAAGAACTATGGTATGTCAGGTGCTTTATCCGTACTGCTGTTCATCATCACCGGTATTCTCGGCATGTTTGTCTATCGCTCATTGGCGAAACAGTATAAGGATTAGGAGGTCAAAATGAATAACACCAATAAAAAAGCAAGGATCTCTCTGATCATCAGCCGTATCCTGGCATATGGCTTCGTCATTTTCCTGTGTTTCATGTGTCTGTTCTGCTTCATCCTGCTGATCCTGATGGCTTCCAAGTCCAATTCACAGATGCAGGGTGCATTCAACTTCAGATGGGGCGGACATTTCATGGAGAACCTCAGCAATGCCTGGAACGATTTCTCCATCAATATTCCGGTAGGCATGGTCAACAGCTTCATCGTGGCGATGAGCTCATCTTTGCTGACGACGTATTTCTCAGCGTTAACTGCCTATGGCGTCCATGTCTATAATTTCAAGCTGAAGAATTTCATCTTTACTTTCATCATGGCGATCATGATGATCCCGTCTCAGGTCTCGGCTGTCGGTTTCATCCAGCTGGCTTACAAGTTCGGTCTGACCAACAAGCTGTGGCTCCTGATCATTCCGAGCATCGCCGCTCCGGTCGTCTTCTTCTATATGAAGCAGTATCTGGAGAGCGTTCTGCCTCTGGAGATGGTTGAGGCTGCCAGGATCGACGGATCCAATGAATTCAGGATCTTCAATGAGATCGTATTGCCGATCATGAAACCGGCTGTAGCCGTACAGATGATCTTCTCATTCGTATCGTCATGGAACAACTTCTTCATGCCGGCATTGCTGCTGACGAAGGAAAAATACAAGACAGTTCCGATCATGATCGCAAACCTGCGTTCAGCGGACTATTCCAAATTTGACCAGGGTAAGGTATTCATGTTTATCCTGCTGGCGATCCTGCCGGTCATGGTCGTGTATACGATTCTGTCAAAATCGATTATCAAGGGTGTCACTTCAGGAAGTGTGAAAGGTTAGGGATAAAATATGTCAGATGTTAAATTGATCAATATCAAGAAAGTATATCCGTTTACGGAAAGCAGAAAAGATCAGAAAGAAAATAAGAAAGGCAATCTTCAGATCACCAAGGAAGGCGTCGTCGCTGTTCAGGAATTCAATCTGGATATTGCTGATAAGGAATTCATCGTGCTTGTCGGTCCTTCCGGCTGCGGCAAATCTACGACTTTAAGAATGGTTGCAGGTCTTGAGGAGATCTCTTCCGGCGAACTGTACATCGACGGTGAATACATGAACGATGTCGCTCCGAAAGACAGAGATATCGCCATGGTCTTCCAGTCCTATGCGCTTTATCCGCATATGACAGTCTATGACAATATGGCATATTCCCTCAAGATCAAGCACACTCCCAAAGATGAGATCGACCGCAAGGTCAGGGAAGCGGCAGAGATCTTAGATATCACCCAATATCTCAAGAGAAAGCCGAAAGCCTTATCCGGCGGTCAGAGACAGCGTGTTGCGATCGGACGTGCCATCGTCAGAAATCCGAAAGTCCTGCTGATGGATGAGCCCTTGTCCAACCTGGATGCCAAGCTGCGTAACCAGATGAGAGCTGAGATCATCAAGCTCAGACAGCGTATCAATACGACTTTCATCTATGTCACGCACGACCAGACGGAAGCCATGACTTTAGGCGACCGTATCGTTGTCATGAGGGATGGTTTCATCCAGCAGATCGGTACTCCGCAGGAAGTCTATGATCATCCGAGAAACCTCTTTGTTTCAGGCTTCATCGGTACTCCGCAGATGAACTATTTCGATGCGAAACTGATCAAGGAAAATGGCAAGTATGCAGTCGTTTCCGACGGCTATAAAGTTGTCCTGGCAGAAGAGAAACAGGAAAGACTGGCAGCCAAGAACGTTGAGGAACAGGATGTCATCTTAGGTGTCAGACCTGATCATATCGTCTTAGGCGAAGGCGGCATCGTCGGCAAGGTCGATGTTTCCGAACTGATGGGACCTTCCTGCCACTTACATATGACGGTAGGTGACAAAGATGTCATCGCCATCGTTCCGACCGAAGGCAAGGCAGTCGACTACATGGGCAAAGAAGTACCACTGACCTTCAACGGCAGTGTCTGCCATGTATTCTCGAAAGAGAATGAAATGAATCTGGAATTCTGATTTAATCACAGGAGTCATCATGCGTGAACTGACGGGATATATGCACGGGATCAACCTGGGAGGCTGGTTTTCCCAGTGTGACCACAGCAGCAAAAGATACGACTATTTCATCCGCAAGGACGATTTCCGCAGGATCGCGGACTGGGGTTTTGATCATGTGCGTATCCCGGTGGATTACGAACTGATACTTCATAATAAATTTGATTTCAGGGAAGACGGTTTTATCAGACTGGAGAACTGTATCCGCTGGAGCAGAGAAAACAATCTCAATATGATCCTGGATCTGCATAAGACACCCGGTTTCAGTTTCGATGCCGGGGAGGAAGAGGACGGATTTTTTGAGGATGAGAATTACCAGACGCTGTTCTACCGGATCTGGGCTGAATTCGCCAGACGCTTCGGTTCTTATGAGCATCTGAGTTTCGAACTGCTCAATGAAGTATCCGACGCAAAATACTGTCAGAAATGGAATCAGATCATCAGGGAAGCGATCATGACGATCAGGGAATATGCCCCTGAGATCAATATCCTGGTAGGCGGCTATCACAACAATTCCGTTCAGGCGATCAAAGACCTGGACGATCCTTATGACAGACATGTCATCTACAATTTCCACTGCTACAATCCGCTGGTCTTCACCCATCAGGGTGCCTACTGGATCCCGAAGATGGATACAACGTTTCGTACCGGCTTCAGGCACAGCTATGACGAATACCGGGAACTCAGTGAGGATCAGATCGATGCCGGCTTTGAAGATTTCTTCCCTGAAGAAAACAAGATCATCGATACTTCGTATTTTGAAGAACTTTTCAAGGAAGCAATTGAGATCGCGCAGGAAAAAGATGTCCCGCTGTATTGCGGAGAATACGGTGTTATCGATCTGGCAGATCCAGACGAGACACTGGAATGGTACAGATGTATCCATGAGATATTTGAGAAATATCACATCGGCAGAGCGATGTGGTCTTATAAGGAGATGGATTTCGGACTGGTGGAAGCCCATTACGATCCGATCCGCAGACAATTACTGGAGTTGAAATAGAATATGGTTTCGATCAAGGATATCGCAAAGGAATGCGGCGTATCGGTGGCAACCGTTTCAAAGGCGCTGAACGATCACAACGACATTTCAGATGCGACCAAAGATAAAGTTAAAAAGACAGCGAAGCGTCTCGGTTATACGACCAATGTTTCTGCCAGAGCTTTGAAGACCAATAAAACCTATAATCTGGGTGTTCTGTTTGCGGATGAGCGTGCGGGACTCGGCCACGAGTATTTCTCCATGATCCTGGAAAGTTTCCAGAAGGAAGCGGAGAAAGACGGCTATGACATCACTTTCATCAATCACGCGATCGCCGGCAAAAAGACCACGTATCTCAAACATGTCGAATACCGCAATCTGGACGGCATCGCCATCATGACAGCTGATTTCAATGATCCGGAGATCATCGAACTGGCACAGTCCAGCTATCCGGTGGTCATCATCGACTATGTCATGGACAGGTGTGCGTCTGTGCTTTCGGACAACACCAAGGGTCTGGAATCCATCGTCAGATATGCCTATGAGATGGGTCACAGAAAGATTGCTTTCATCTGCGGTGACAATACCGGGGTGACGCGTGAGCGTGTCAGTGCTTTCTTTTCCACCAGCAGACAGCTGGGTCTGAATATTCCGGATGAGTATTTCCTGGAAGGTCATTACCATGACATCATGGACTGCAAGCAGAAGACCGCAAAGCTGCTGGATCTTTACGATCCTCCCACACTGATCATCTTCCCCGATGATTATTCCTATATCGGCGGTCTTGAGGAGATCAGCAGCAGAGGACTGAGCATTCCCAATGATATTTCCGCTGTCGGCTATGACGGCATCAATATGGCCAAGATCATGCGTCTGACGACATATGAGCAGAACACAAAGCAGCTGGGTGAACTGGCTTCCAGAAAACTGCTGCAGCTGATCAACGAACCTGATCTTCCGCCCGAAAGAGTCATCGTCAGTGGTAAAATGTTGATAGGAACAACTGTGAAAAATCTCAATGGAGGAGAATGATGAAACATATCATTGAAAACGAGTATCTGAAAGCGGAGATTTCCGAACTCGGTGCTACACTGACAAAGTTTATCGACAAGAAAAGCGGCACGGATATCGTCCTCGGTTTCGAAAGCGATGAGGATTATCTGAAGTATTCCGGCTGCAATATCGGCGCCTCGATCGGCAGAAATGCCAACCGTATCGGCAACGCTTGCTTTGAACTTAACGGAAAGAAGTATCAGCTGAGCGTCAACAACAACATGAATCAGCTGCACGGCGGCGGAGTCAACGGTTTTGCCTACAAGATGTGGAAGACAGAGAAAGCAGATGAGAATGAAGTCGTCCTGTCATATTTCTCAAAAGACGGTGAAGAGGGCTTCCCCGGAAACCTGAATGCTGAAGTATCCTACAGGCTGGACGGAAGAAATCTGATTTTCTCTTTCAGGGGAGAATCCGATGAAGATACGATCTTCAACATGACCAACCATTCCTACTTCAATCTGGGCGATGAGGACATCATGGAAGAATCGCTCTATATCAGCAGCGACAGGTATGCACCGGTCGATGAATATTCGCTGACATTGGATGAAGTCAGAGATACAGAAGACACACCGTACGATTTCAGCAGATTCACAAAACTGAAAGACAATCTGAGCCAGCTGAAAGACGGCATCGACAACAACTATGTCTGGGAGGACATGGAAGACAAGCTGATGGCTTCGCTCAGAAATGAGAAACTGCAGCTCAATGTCTGGTCCGATCTGCCGGATATGCATCTGTATACGTCGCAGCATCTCGGCGGACAGGAAGGCAAATACGGCAAGACGTATTATCCGTTCCTGGCTTTATGCCTGGAGTGCCAGTATTTCCCCAACGGAATCAATTACAAAGATCATTATCTGCTGCCGATCTTAAAGAAAGGCGAGCCGATGTCGCATTATATCCGCTATGAATTACTGAATACGGAGGAATGAAAATGGAACTGAATGAAGTGATGCAGAAAAGAAGAAGTGTCAGAAAGTATCTTGATGCGCAGATAAGTCAGGAAGAAATCAAGGAGATCATCCATGCTGCCCAGCTGGCACCGTCGTGGAAGAACTCCCAGAACGGAAGATATTATGTTGCGTTGAGTGAAGAGGCGATCAGGACCGTCTATGATGCATTGCCGGATTTCAATCAGCGTTCCACCGTGAATGCCGCCTATATCATCGCAGCTTTCAAGGAAAAGACTTCCGGTGCGATCAGGGACGGCGAGATGTCTGAAGAGGGAGACCTCTGGGGCGGATATGACCTGGGTTTGCAGAATGCATATCTTCTGCTCAAGGCCAGCGAAATGGGTTATGACACGCTGATCATGGGTCTGAGAGATACAAAGGCCTTAAGAGAATATTTCTCCATACCTGAGGATGAGATCATCATGCCGGTCATCGCCATCGGCAAAAGAGATGGAGACGTGAACCTCAGACCCAGAAAAGATCTGAGCGAGATATTGAAGATCAGATAGAAAATACAGTCCGAAAATATCAGAAATGAGAAGAAATTCTCATTTTTTTATGTCTTTTTGAAGAACTGTTTCTTTACGCTTTCTTTCAATACGACCCAGAAACTGGGCGTATCGACAGGCAAGTACCGTAATTACAGGATACAGTTCAAAGATCTGGATTCTTCTTCATTTCATGCGCTGCTGAAATCGATGATCGAACCGATCGCCGATACGGAAGAAGCAAGCATTCCCATCTGCAGGATCAAGGTTCCGATAAACGGTATTCCGGCTGCTTATCTGGAGATGGATCTGCTGGCAAAGCTCTATGCTTCGGGAAAGACGGAGATCGTTCTGTACAATTCCCACGAGATCGGATTTGAGACCAAAAACGGTCAGATCCGCTACATCAATGAAAATGATCATGACATCAATTCCATCCTGCAGGCTTCGGCAAAAACAGTGCTGGGCGTCAATATGGGGATCGAGACAGCCGGTTTCCGTCTGGCCGATCTGGAACTGGACGGCGGTGTCAAGGCCCTGGTGAAGTCGACCCTGCATCTATACGATGAGTATGGCGATTACCGCTCTGTTTCCAGCGAGATCCCGTATTCGGGTCTCAATGAACTTGCGGACAGTAATCCCGATGTACTGGTCTGCGGCGATCTTTCATTAAACTGGCTATTGGATCTGATCATCAACACATCGAAGACACAGATGAACAAACTGGGTTTCAGCCGTTCGTATTCGATCCTGGATGAGGACGATCAGATCTTCGGCAATCTCCATCATCTGGAGAACGGTCACTTTGTAGAAAAATGTACAAGGGGGAAGCAGACAGCAATCCTCAATATGAATGAAGTGAAGTCGGACCGCATTGTGCTGGATTCCTATGCGGAAGTCATCAGCAGGCAAGGATCCTATACGATCAGAGTCAAGTCTCTTCCAAGCGGCTACAGCAGGGACGATCTGATCTATTCCAGCGAGGATCCGGGTATCGCAGCTGTCAATAACGGTCTTATTACTGCCGTGTCACCGGGCAGCGTTAAGATCATCGTGGAGACAAAGGATGGAAAATACCGTTCCTATGTCAACATACTGGTGTCAACACAATGATGTTCGTGATCATCAAAGACGGGAAAAAGATCATCCCGAAATTTCTGAATGAAACAGACACCGTTTCCTACAAAGGCATCAGTATCTATCCCAACAATGCCTATCATTACCTGTATCTGAAACCGGGGTACTGTCTCGATGACGGTCGCAAGAGCTGCCGTCTGGCACCGGGAATTTATCACGTCGATGTGGAAAATGCCTGTTATCAGATACTGCTTTATGTCTACGGTGATGACAAAGGCTATCAGCAGTATGATTTCTATCACAACACTGACAATGTGCGCATTGCTTACGGTTCAGGCGACATCACCTTGACGGAAAGTTTTGCGGGCAAAGGAGAACTGAGGATCAGTTGCGGTGTGATCACAGGGGATCTTGATTTTTCGATCAACGGGAAACAATATGACGGTTTCAGGCTCAATGACGGCGATCTGATTGAATGTCTGGGTTTGAGGATCTTCTACTATGAGAAGTTTCTTTACATCAACCGCTTTCTTTCTAAAATATCTCTGAAACCGTATCATCTTTCCGGACAGCTGATCCGCTACGGAACACGGAAACGCAGGATCGTTCCCGTCATCTCCCGTACTTATGAGGAACTGATCATTCCGGAAACCGAAGCGTATGAAGAAGCGGAAAGAAAAAGCCAGAGCGATGTTTTAAGGACGATACTGCCTAATTCGATCATGACCTGTTCGATCATCGCCTTATCGGCTGTGAGTCTTTACAACAGCTACATGAACGGAAACAGCATCATGTCCTCCCTGACTTATGTGATCACACCTTCGGCGATGCTGATGACAGGTGTATTCCTGCCTGTGTTTTTCTACCGGAAAGAAAAGAAGGAAGATGAAAGAAGGATCAGTGAATCAAGAAACAGTTATCTGGATTATCTCTCAGCCTATGAGAAAGAAGTTGACAGGCGGGTTGAAGATTACCTGAAACAGGAAAAGGAGCGTTTCTTCTCACTGGAAGATCTGAAAAAGGAGCCTTTTTCGATCAGGAAGAACGACCCGGATTTCATGAAGATCTGTCTGGGAGAAATTTATCAGGAAGAACCGTTTTTATGTTCCGGCAGGGACAAACAGATCGATGATGTCCTGAAAGGCATACAGCGGAAACTATCCTACATCGGACCGCTGCCGCTGATGCTGGATCTGAAGGAAGACAAGAGGGTGACGATCATCTCCAAAGCTTCAGAGAAGTCTTATTTCTTCCTGCATTTTCTGCTGGAACTCTCTTTCCGGCACAGTTATGAGGATCTTGGCATCGCTGTCTACTCGAAGAACCGGGATCTGATCTCCGATTTCTATTATCTGCCGCACCTGTTTCACAATGAACGGCGTCTCTTCTGTTATCAGGAAAGACAGCTGCAGGAACTGGACATGCTGAAACTGGATCATCCTCTTGTACTGTTCATGGATGAAAAGAGCGACTATGTTTTTTCCAATCCTTTGATCAGTGTGATATATTTCTCTGATGATTCCGCCGATCTGTACAAGGACAGCGACTGTGTGGCTGAATATCTGAATCAGACAGGTACGCTCTATAACGGTGAGAAAAAGACATTTGCCTATACCAAACAGCTATGTGACTTCGCAAAGGTCTTTCATCTTCTGGGAAGCTACAATGATGTGTTTCAGGAGAAAGACGATATCTCGTTTCAGAAACTGTTTTCTGATTTTGATATCAGGGAAAGCTATCGGAGTCTTCATAGGGATCTGCGCTGTGATTTTGCCTGGCATGAGGAACAGCTGCTTTTCTTTGATCTGCACGAAAGCAGACAGGGTCCCCACGGTCTGATCGCCGGATCGACCGGTTCGGGAAAATCAGAGCTGATCATATCGATGTTGCTGGCATTATGTATCCGTTATTCGCCGCAGTATCTGAACATCGTTCTGATCGATTACAAAGGAGGCGGCATTGAAGAGTCTCTGTCTTATGAAGGAAACAGACTTCCCCATATCATCGCTTCTTTAAGCAATCTTGAAAACTACGCCTTGCAAAGACTGATTATCGCCTTGCGCAATGAGTGTATCTCAAGACAGAAACTGTTCCGCATATTGGCGGAGAAAAGCGGCATTTCCGTCATGAATCTGGATGATTATCTTTCATCCAGACCGGAGGCTTACGATCTGGAAAGGATCGCTCATCTGCTGATCGTGGTGGATGAATTCGCAGAACTGAAAAAGGAAAATCCGGAAGCGATCAGGGAACTGATCTCGATCTCCCGCATCGGCAGGAGCCTGGGTATCCATCTGATCCTGGCCACACAGAAACCTTCGGGAAACATCGATGATGAGATCTTTTCGAATTCCCGTTTCAAGATCGCTCTGAAGACTTTCGAAGAAAGAGATTCCGTGGACATCATCCGAAGCAAAGATGCCGCTTATCTGAAAAAACCGGGCAGTTTCCTGTTGCGGGTCGATGAGTCGCTGATCGGCGCTCAGAGCATCTACGCAAAAAGGGACGCTGAAGGAAAGGAACCTTACGAAGTATCTCTGCTGGACGGATCTCTGGATCTTGTAAAGAAGAAGACACTTGCCAGGGGAAGGGGGATCAGTGAAGCTTCTTATTTTGTTTCAAAGATCATTTCCGTTGTAAAGGAACTCAATATTCCCGAAAAGAAACTGGATTATTCTCCTCCGGAGCCGATGGAACGGAAAAATCTGATCCGGGGCCGCTGTTTTGTCTTCGGAGAAGGGGATGACTATCTGAACAGCATAAGAAAGCCGGTCGCCTACGGTCTGAATGAAAACATTCTGATCTGTTCCGACAGGAAAAAAGAGATCTGCAGTCTGCTCAACACGCTTGCGGAGAATCAGAGACAGTGTGTGCTGATAGGCCATATAAAATATGAGAATGAATTCATATCGGATTATTTCCATTATTCGGAAACGGCTGAGATTGATCATCTATTAAAGATCTTAAGCAGAAAAGATCCGAAACTGTGTCTGCTGATCGAAGATCTGCCTGTCTTTCTTTCCTATGATGATTCTTATCAGGAGAAACTGCTCAAGCTGCTCAAACGCAGTGAAAGCATGAATTTTAGCATCGTCTGTTTTTCTTCTTCCGTTCAGCTGAGTTACAAGCTGATCGCGGCTTTCAGAAGAAAGATCCTGATCGGTGTGAATGACAAAAATGATATCTCTTATCTCTTCGGTTCAAGAAGCTCATATGAAGGAAACAGTTTTTACTACGAAGAGGAAGCGGTCTGTTTTGTACCGATACGGATCGAAGAATTTGTTTCCGGAGAAAGGAAGATAAGTCCTCTGGTCACAAAGATACCGGAAGAGTTAAAAGCTGTGAAAAATGAAAACGGCTGTCTTCTGGGTTTTGATGCAGCACAGAGGAAGGAACTGTTTATTGATCACAGAATACTGATTACTTCCTTTGATGAGGATGCGCTGGATCTTTACCGCAAAGCATATGGAGAAGATATGGAAATAGTTTCCTATGATCCGAAACTGCCCCCGGCAGAAGAGTTTCTGTGGATCGGTCCCGGTATCTTTTCCCAGCGTCTGTTTTTCACGGATCTCAGGGAAGATCTGAAAGAGGATGAAGCGATCTATTTCCATTTGGGAAGAAAGACATTGATAAAGAGGATCACTCATGCATAGACTGACAGTCAGAATGAAGGATGTGAAGAGTTCTATGATCATTGAAGCGGCACTGGATGAAAGACTCAGTTTCAGAGACAATTTCCGATTGCTGGAAGAACTGCTGGAGATCCCATTGACAGATGCACAGGTCTACGACCCGTATAAAAAAATTTTCCTGGACAGGAATATCGTCATTTCCGATTTTCATTTCGGGAGTTTCATGCTGCTGCACCTGTTCTGCTGATCATTTCTGTTTCAGGGTATAGAACACGATCTCGGCGTCCGCATTCAGGCGGGCGTTTTTAGAGCAGCGTCCGACACCGTTGCTGATATCGAGCGTCACGTTGTTTTTCGTATACTTGCCGCGGAAGTATTTGCGGCAGCCGTATTCCTTGCCGATGTCGGAAATGACCGGGATGTAGATCTGTCCGCCCCGTGAATGACCGGCAAACAGGCAGTCGGCGCTGTAGCCGAGGACTGAATCGAAAATATCCGGACAGTGAGACAGGACAAAGGAAAAGTAATTCGCATTGATGCCGGAAAAGGCTGAAGTCACATCCGGCGAGCCGCCGTTGAGCGAATCGATACCGACGATATTGAGGTAGGTGCTGCGGTTGATGCTGATGAGATCGCTGCTGTTGTCCAATACGGTGAATCCGGAAACCAGAAGAAGGTTTTCGATCTCTTCTTTCCTGATATGGTCCTGATCACCCAGTACCGCAAACTTTCCGTATCTGGCTTTTAAAGAAGACAGCTGCTGGATCAGGAAAATGCGCTCTTCTTCTTCTGGAAAAGCACTCTGATCGATCAGATCACCGGCAAAAACGATCAGATCCGGCTGGAAGGAATTGATCGTCTCGACAGTATTCTGCAGGAAATCCTGACCGATATACGATCCGTAATAAAGGTCGGAAAAAGCGGCGATCAGAAAACCGCTGCTGTCTTCACTGATCTTATCTGAATAAAGGATTTCTTCTCTGATCCTGAGCTGTTTCGTATTGATCCTGACGGCATTGTAGTACGCCAGGGTACAGACCAGAATCAGAGCTGCTGCCAAAAGAATCTTCTTGATCACAAATTAATTATAGCTTATCCAAATCACATAATTTTACATAATTCCAACATAATCTGAATACAGATATTTTGTACGATATAGTTGCAAGGAAGTGAGGCCTTGCCGATACTAGCCCCCTAAAATCAGTTGTATCGAATGTATTTATCCCCTTAAATAATCAAAAGAACTGCTCCCGAAGATAACGGGAGCTTTTCTTATGTGTTAGAATTGACTTATGGGCAGAAAGAAGAAAAAGAAAAACAGGACAAAAGCTCTGATCTTTGTCCTTCTCGGTCTGATTTTGCTGGCTTTGGGCGCTTTGGGTTTTCTGGTATATCAGAATATCCAGGACAACAAGACAGATCCTTATTATCTGGCATCAGAGAATCCGCAGATCGTTTTAAGAGACAAGGAAGGAAATGAGCATTCTTTTGTCAGGGGAACCCCTGTCGATATCAAAAAGAAAAGAGAAAACATCGATGATATCGAATACTGCCGCTTTGTCATCGATGATGTTTCTTATTATGTTCTGGAAAGCGATCTGGTGACAGAGAAGAAAGACTGCGTCAGGGAAACGACGCTGTATGCCCTCAGGGACCATGTTCTGACCAGGGAATATAATGACTATCATATTGCCGGCTGGGTGACAAAGGGAAGTGCCTTATCAGTCAGCGGCTATCATGAATTATCGGAAGACGGCACTGTCGATTATTATCTGGTGAATGACACAGGCTATATCGACAGCGGACATGCTGCATTGGCGTATTACGAGACAGGACTGGATGCTTCGATCTATGAAGATCTTTTTTATGGCGAAGGGGGAAGCCCGCTGGCCGTCGATTATTATCATAAGGAATCCTTTGTGCCCAAAAAGCAGATGCCGGAAAAAGTGAATGCTTTGTATATCAATGCGGAAGCCATCAGCGATGCCGATTCCTATATCGATGCAGCCGGACAGACTTCAGGCATCAATGCCTTTGTCGTCGACATCAAAGACTGTTACATCGATACGCAGCTGGCTTACGAGTCACCGGTCGGAAAGGAATATGCTCCTTCGACCTACAACATTCCCAACAGTTTTGAAACTTATCAGCAGAATCTGAAGAAACTGAAGGATGCCGGTTATTATCTGATCGGCAGGATCACGGCCTTCAAGGATGATTCTTTTGCGCTGGACAATCCGGATGAAGCATTGCTTTATGACGGCAGATTATATAATTACGGTTCCGTCAAGTGGCCGAGCATCTATTCCAGAAAGATGTGGGAGTACAATGTCGCTCTGGCGATGGAAGCGGTCAGTGAAATGGGCTTTGATGAGATACAGTTTGACTATGTCCGTCTGCCGGAAGATGTGGAAGATGTCGATCTGAGAAATACATACGATGAAACAAGAGCACAGGCCGTGACCGGTTTCTTACGTTATGCGGCCGAGTATCTGCATTCCCAGGGCATCTATGTATCGGCTGATGTCTTCGGTGAGACCAGCGGTGATGATGACGGCAAGTTCTCCTGCTTCGTTTCTTATTACGGTCAGTTCTGGCCGGCCATTTCCAATGCCGTCGATGCGGTGTCTTCGATGCCTTATCCCGATCATTTTGCTTCCTATGCCTACGGTATCCCCGCGCCCTGGAGTAATCCGGGCGAGCTGATGTACAGCTGGGGCAGAGCGACTTATTATGCACAGGAAAACACCTATGATCCGGCCAAATGCCGCACCTGGATCATGGCTCAGAATTCGGATCCTTATGATGTATATTACGGGCCTGATTTTATTGCCGCCCAGATCGACGGACTCAGAAGAGCGGGCGTGGATGACGGTTATCTGACCTGGAATGCTTCTTCCAATCTGAACAAGTATTATTCCTACGCCGAGGTCCTGGATTAGTTTTTCCGTATGATATAGGTGATGGGTGAATCAATTTTATTCTGAGAATAGGTTTCAATGATCTGAAACCTGTTTTTATTGATATGGTCTTTCAGAAGATAGTATTCGTCTTTTCCGCCTTTGTGTCCGATGTAAAAGGTGATCACGATGTATCCTTTCTCTTCCAGCAGGGAATAGGCCTTGTCAAAGGCGATCAGCGTTTCTTCGGCTTTTGTGATACGGGTCTCTTGTGATGAAGGAAGATAGCCAAGATTAAATATGAAGAGCCTGATCTTTTCTTTGATATAGCGGTCGATATTGATGTGATTGTCATGGATCAGGATGACATTGTCATATTCCGCAGTCTTTTCTCTGCTGCGTCTGATCGCTTCTTCAGAGATGTCAAAAGCATAGACTGTCTTTGCGTATCGGGCAAGGAAAAGGGTGTCGCTGCCGTTACCGGCTGTCATGTCGGCAACGATGTCATCCTTGCCGATCAGCGGTCTGATGTACTTATGCACAAACGTATTATTGTTCATAGCGGATCCCCTGAAAAGTGTTTCTTTTCCGCATCAGTTTGTCGATGTCGTTCAGGATCGTCGTCTTGTTTATAAGCCAGGACGGAGAAAGCAGATCTTCGGCGATCGGATCTCCGGTCAGCCGTTCGATGACGACTTCAGGTCTTAACAGTTCCAGCTGATCAACGACCAGCGAAATGTAGTCTTCCCTAGAGATCAGTTCAAAAGGTTCTGCTTCATACATGTCACCCAGCGCCGTATTTCTGATCACGTGCAGCATGTGGATCTTGATGCCGTCAAAAGGCAGATGTGAGATATCTGCTACTGTTTTCAACATGTCGTCCTTAGTTTCGAAAGGCAGTCCGTTCATCACATGGACACAGGATCTGATCTTTGTTTTTTCCAGTCTGTATAAGGCGTCTTTGAAATCGGAAAAGTCATAACAGCGGTTAAGCAGTTTTCCGGTTTCATCATTGGAAGTCTGCAGACCGAGTTCCAGCCATACCGGTTTTTGTTCACAAAGACTGTCAAGGTAGCTGACTGTTTCATCTTCCAGACAGTCGCATCTGGTCGCGATCGAGATCTCGGCGACCTCATCCATATCCGCAAACAGCTGCGTCATCTCCCTGATCTTCGACAAAGGTCCGTAGGTATTGGAGAAGGACTGGAAATAAGGGATGTACATGCCGTTGGGCCATTTGCGGTCCATGATCCTCTTGTTGTCTTCATACTGTTTCAGAAGACTTTCAGACAGCGAAGGATTGGAATCGCCGCTTCCTTTTTCCGAACAGAAGATGCAGCCGCCGATGCCTTTGTTTCCGTCACGGTTGGGACAGGAAAAACCGGCATTCAGCATGACCTTTGATACCTTGCAGTGATATCTGTTTTTCAGATAGTAGTTGAAGGTGTGATATCTTTTTTCGTTGAAAGAATAGGGAAAGGGATTGTCCATATATCCATTATATAAAAAGGTGAGCTTTTTGAAGCTCACCCTGATTGATTATTGAATATCTTTCTTTGATTCTTCCGACTGTTCCTGTTTGTCGGCGATCTTGATGAAGAAGAGGCCGAGCAGGAAGAACAGCGCCATCAGACCGATCGCAACGTTGATACTCTTGATCTCGGAACCGAAGAAGTGGAAGACACCGCCGGTCCTGATACCGATTTTCTTGACGACATAGATCAGGAAGGATCCTAAGAAGGAAGCGCCCTTGGAGAAGATATCGTAGATGCCGAAGTATTCACCGGAGTTCTCATCCGGAATGATCTTAGCATAGTAGCTTCTTGACAGTGACTGAATGGAACCCTGGAAGCAGCCGACACCGAAGGCCATGATCGCAAACTGCCAGAGCTTCGTCAGAGTCAGTGCGTAAAGACAGACAGCGGTGTAGCCCAGGATACAGATCTGTATGAGCGTGATCGTATCTTTCTTCTCGGACAGTTTTGCGAATACCAGAGAACCCAGCCAGGCAACGACCTGTGTGAGCAGCAGGAATACGACCTGTCCGACCGTATTGAGGCCGAGGTCGGTACCGATGTTGATACAGTTGTCGATGATCGTGCCGACACCGTCGATATAAAGGAAGAAGGCAATCAGGAAGTAGAGGACCTTCTTATCTTCGGAAGCGATCTTCTTGACTGTCTTGAAGATCTTGGAGAAGGCTCTGGCAACTGCGCCTTTCTGGTCAGATGAATAGTTGATCTGTTTGTAGTTGTGAAGAAGCGGAACCGTAACCAGCCACCACCAGACAGCAGTTACACCGAAACCGATCATACGGCTTAATCCGCCTGAGATCATGCCGACCATATCCGGACCCAGAACGTAGGCGATCAGTGCAAGAGTGAAGGGGATGCAGGAACCGATGTAGCCCCAGGCATAGCCATAGGCGGAAACAGCATCCGATCTTTCATCTGTCGTGACGTCATTAAGCATGGAGTCGTAGAAGGTCAGAGAGATCTGGTAAGAGATCTTGGCCAGGATGTAGATGACCAGGAAAAGCAGCCAGTTCATCGCAAAGCCGTTGATGATGCAGCCGATGACACCGCCGGCGACAGCCGTCGTAAAGAAGATCTTCTTGGTGTCCTTGTGGTCGGCAATTGCACCGAAGAAAGGACCGATCAGGGCAACGATGACGGTCACGATACTTGTGGCCAGAGCCCAGTAGGCAGTTGCGTTGTCCGAACTGATCTGTCCCGGTGCATCACCGATGGCCAGTGATTTGAACCAGATCGGAATGAGTGAGCATCCCAGCATCGTGAATGCGGAGTTGCCGACATCATAGAGCACCCAGGAGAATTCCTGCGGTGAGAGATCCTTGAAGATCTTCGATTCATTCAGCTTTCTGAATATGGTTTTCATAGTTTTGTCTCCTTAAAAATCAGATATTTTTACAGGAATATACTCCTGTTCTTCTTCATAGCTCAGAATGGGGATGGAGTCATCGTTAGGATCGAAATTGCGGTCGAAGTAAGCACTGAAAGCTTTATTGTTATCGATCGCATCCATCAGTTCCTTTACCAGGTGCGGATAGACTTCCAGGGCATAGGCTGTCAGTTTGCCGAGCCTGAGGTTGGAGTCTCTGCAGCTGTTTAAGTCTTCTGTTGTCACGACCAGATCCCGGTAGTCGTTCCTTCCGATCAGTCCGAACATTCTCATCACCATGTATCTTCCGAAATTGCTTTTCTTTTCCAGAAAATGAATGAGGTATTTCTGGTTTCTGATGGCCGTATAGATGTCCTTTTCATCAAAAGGGAAGAATCTGGCAATGATCGCTGCACTTTTATGATCTACAATGACAGAATCTGTACGGTCGGTATCCGGAACTTTTTTCCCGTCTTTCATGATCAGGTAGGCATCATACTGGCTTTCGATCTTGTTGTGGGACAGGTCGCTGCATACGGCGTCCTTGCGGTTGATATAGCCGTGGCATTGCACATCCAGGGCAAAGTGTGAGAGGTATCCCAGCAGGAATGCCATCATCGCTTCTTTGTCTTCCTCAAAATTCTGATAGGTCCTGACCGCCGGTTCAAAAAAGGCACGTGCGCTTTCCTGATGCATATGATGTCCGTATTCGGGAATCTGCGGCTGCCTGAGATGATAGAAAAAAATATCCGGTCCGTGAACGCCGATATCGAAGAGATCGCGATGTTTCAAGACACTTGTTTTCAATGATTCCGGCAGTGTTTCGATGCAGTCGGCACCGAAACGCCAGTGCGCATACGTTGTAGGCATATAACTATTTTTAATTCTAGCACAATTTGAAAGCGCTTAAACAGGGACAGGTTCAACTTTTTGACGCATTTTGGAGTAAGATGATAACAAGAGAATGATGCGATGGCTCATGATATGAATCTGTATGAAGAACCGTTTCAGATGATCAGAAACGGCACCAAGACGGTCGAACTGAGACTGAATGATGAAAAAAGAAGAAAGATACATATTGGTGATCAGATCTTTTTTCATAACAGCTCAGATGAATATGATGTCATCAGGTGTAAGGTCATTAATCTGGTTAGAGAAGATGATTTTTATCGTCTTTATGAACATTTTTCTCCGGTGGAAATGGGATATGAAGAAGGGGAGAAAGCCGATCCGGCAGACATGTATGAATACTATCCGAAAGAAAAGATTGATGAATACGGGGTGCTGGGCATCGTCATTGAAAAGAGTGATGATCCTTATCTTGTGGACTCGCATATGCATCTGGAATACGGCCCTTTAAGTACGGATTATGTCATGGCATTCGTCAGTGAAGCCGTAAAGAAGGGACTGGATGAGATCGATATCCTGGACCACACCCATCGTTTCCGAGAATTTGAAGCCTGTTACGAAGATCTTCGCCGTTATGAACAGCAGGATGTCTGGCTGCATCAGAAGACCAAGTTCTGCAACACACTGGATGATTACAGAAAGCTGATTGCTGAAGTGAAGCAGATGGATCTGCCGATCAGAGTGAAATTCGGACTGGAAGTCTGCTATACGGAGAATACCGAAGATCTTCTGAAGGATATACTGAAGGACACGGATTTCGATTTTCTCACCGGAGCGATACACAGCGTGGACGGGATCCTTTATGACATGTCTTTTTCCGATGGACTCTTATGGGATCAGAAAGATACAGGGGAAATATACAGAAGGTATTATGAGATTGCACTGTCTCTGATAAGATCGGGTCTGTTTGACAGATTTGCCCATCCCGATCAGCTGAAACTGGCAGGCAGGGATCCGGGCTATGATCTGAGTGATACATATCACAGAATCGCTGAGGCATTGAAACAGATGGATATGTACGGGGAAAACAACAGCGGTATTGCCTACCGGTATGGACATCAGGATATCGGCATCAGCGATGAGATGCTGAAGATATTCAAAGAACATAAAGTAAAGATGATCACGGCTTCCGACGCCCACAAACCGGAGGATGTCGGAACGCTGATCAGGGAAGCGACTTTCAGAGCAAGGGGAGGTCAGGAATGAAAAACAGAGTCTATAATTTTGCGGCCGGTCCGTCGATGCTGGCGGATGAAGTGCTCAGTGAACTGCATGAGGAGTTTTTCAACTATCACGATTCAGGCATGGCCGTCATGGAGATGTCACACCGTTCCAAGGGCTATCTTGAGATCTTTGAAGATGCCAAGGCAAGATTGAAGAGGATCATGGAGGTCCCGGATGATTATGAGATCTTTTTCATGCACGGGGGAGCGACGGCTCAGTTTGCAGCCGTGCCGATGAACCTGTTAAAGAAAAAGGCCGACTATATCATTACCGGCAATTTTTCCAGAAAGGCTGCACAGGAAGCTTCCAAGTTCGGAGAAGTGAATATCGTCTATGACGGTAAGGAAAATGACTATTCAAGGATCCCTTCTTCAGAAGAACTGAATTTATCTGAAGATGCCGATTATGTGCATCTTTGTTCCAACAATACGATCTACGGCACAGAATGGAAGAAATATCCCGATACAGGTGCGACCCCTCTGATCGCTGATATGAGTTCAGACATCCTGTCCAGAAGGATCGATATGTCCGATTTCGGTCTGATCTATGCCGGAGCACAGAAGAATATCGGTATTGCCGGTATTGCAGTGGTGATCATCAGAAAAGATCTGATCATTGAAGCCGATCCGAAGACACCGCAGATCATGGATTATGCCCTGACACTGAAGAATGATTCGATGCTGAACACGCCTTCAACCTATGCGATCTATGTTCTGGGCAAGGTGCTGAAGTGGATCGAAGAGATCGGCGGGATTAAGGAGATCGAAAGAAGGAACATCGAAAAGGCGGGTCTTCTTTATGATTATCTTGACAGTCAGTCTTTCTATCAGCCGCATGCGGAAAAAGACAGCCGTTCTCTGATGAATGTCACATTCAGGACAGCAAACGAAGAACTGGATGCGAAGTTCGTATCGGAAGCAGCAAAGCTCGGACTGTGCAACCTGAAGGGACACAGACTGGTCAAAGGCATCCGGGCTTCGATCTA
The DNA here is from genome assembly GCA_017454765.1 of Erysipelotrichaceae bacterium. Classification (GTDB taxonomy): domain Bacteria; phylum Bacillota_I; class Bacilli_A; order Erysipelotrichales; family Erysipelotrichaceae; genus Colivicinus. The sequence goes on from JAFTCJ010000006.1 coordinate 89,530, forward strand.
TAATGCCATGCCGATAGAGGGCGTGAAGAAACTGGTGGAATTCATGGATGAATTCGCAAGGGAGAACGGGTAATGAAGATAAGATTAGCCAACAGGATCGATGAGAACGGTCTGAATCTGTTTGATGATTCCTATGAGTATTGTGAGGATATGACACAGGAAGATGCGATCCTGGTCAGAAGCGCATCTCTTCATGATGTTGATTTTCCTGATTCCCTTCTGGCGATCGCCAGAGCCGGGGCAGGCGTCAATAATATACCGATCGATCAATGCACGGAAAAAGGCATCGCTGTTTTCAATACGCCCGGTGCCAATGCCAATGCGGTCAAGGAACTGACGTTATGTTCACTGTTTCTCGCCAGCAGGGATGTCAAAGGCGGGATCCTTTGGACAGACTCTATTTCCAAAGAAGATGATTATTCCAAAGCAGTCGAAAAAGGCAAGAACGCTTTTATCGGACCGGAGATCACCGGAAAGAAACTCGGTGTCATCGGTTTAGGTGCTATCGGTGTACTTGTCGCCAACGATGCCGTGAAACTGGGCATGGACGTCTACGGCTATGATCCCTATATCTCTGTCAATTCCGCATGGGCTTTGAGCAAGTGGGTGAAACATGTCACCAATCTCAATGAACTGCTTTCGGAATGCGATTATATCACCCTGCATATGCCGGCCAATGATCAGACAAAGGGCATCATCAATAAAAACTCCATATCTTTGATGAAGGATGGGGTCCGTATCATCAACCTGGCCAGAGGAGAACTGGTGAGTGAAGCAGATCTGATCTCAGCTTTGAATGAGGGAAAGATCTCCAGATATGTGACGGATTTCGGATCTTACGAACTGCTCCATACGAAGAATACGGTCTGTTATCCGCACCTGGGTGCTTCCACACCCGAATCGGAGGAAAACTGTGCCCTGATGGCCGTCAAGGAACTGAAGGATTATCTGGAGAACGGCAATATCACCAACTCCGTCAATCTTCCTTCCGTATCTGAAGCAAGAACGACCTCCCACAGGATCTGTATCATTCACAAGAATGTGCCGAATATGCTGGCAAGACTGACCAGTATCATCGGCGGCAGCGGCATCAATATCGAAAACCTCGTCAACAAGGCCAGAGGCGATGTCGCCTACACGATGATCGATACCAATTCCGATGTCGACAAGAAAGCTCTGAATGAAGTGGAGAATATCATCAGAGTCAGAGTACTGGGATGAGAATGAAAGAATGATCAGAAAAGCAACGATAAATGATATCTCGCGGATCGCCGAGATACTGGTATTTGTCAAAAGGATCAAGTTCCGTCCGATTTTTCAGGACGATGATTTTTCGTTCAATGAACTGCAGGTTTTATCGGTTGCCAAAGAGTATTCCCAGGCAGAGATCCTTGATCATATCTGGGTCTATGATGACAGTATCGTGAAAGGTCTGATCCATATCGAAGGAAAAGAAGTGAAAGAACTGTATGTGGATTATTTCTTTCAGAATCAGGGCATCGGAGGAAAACTGATCGAATTTGCCAAGAAGGAACATGATGTCAATTATCTCTGGGCGATCGAGAAGAATACAGATGCGATCCGATTCTATGAAACTCATGGTTTTCATCTGACGGATATGAAGAAATATGAAGAAGGCACCACGGAATATCTGGTGATGATGGAGAGGCAAAGATATGAAGATTGAACATGTGGCAATGTATGTGAATGATCTGGAAGGGGCGAGAGATTTCTTTATGAAATATCTCGGCGGCACTTCCAATGACGGCTATCATAACAGGAATACCGGTTTCCGTTCTTATTTCATCTGTTTTGATGACAGCAGCAGACTCGAGATCATGAACAAGCCGGAGATGGCCGATATGGAAAAGGATCTGAACCGGACCGGTTATGCCCATCTTGCGTTTTCACTCGGAAGCAAAGAGAAAGTAGATGAACTGACAAAACAGCTGAGTGATGACGGATACAGAGTTGTCAGCGGTCCCAGGACCACCGGAGACGGCTATTATGAAAGCTGTATCGTTGCTTTTGAAGACAATCAGATCGAGATTACGGTTTGATAGATAAAAAAAATGAAAAAACAGAGTAAACAATCAAAATGGTATTTGAATAATAAAAATCAGTGACAAGTCTGTCACTGATTCAGTAAATCAATTACTGTCTGAAGGTGTTCCTCATCCATTATGATCGCGGTCAGGATCGGTGAGAAACGCCTTTTTTCTTTATCAATCAGTTCCCTGATATCCTTGCTGTCATCGTAATTCTCGACCAGATAGGAGACAAGAGCGACCACGTCGGTCATCTGCCGGTAGGGAGACTCACTGCGGACATAGCTGTCTGGATAGCCTCCGGAACCGTTATACCAGCTATGATGGCCATAGGCGCAGTCGGCATAGATTTTCGTTGATTCCCTTTCAGACAGGTCGTCATGTCCCGAAATGGTATGCAGTTTGTAGATCTCATACTCCCTGTCTAAGAGATTGCGGGTATGTGTGAGACGTTCCATATTCATTTTCAGCAGACCGAAATCGCAATACAGGGCGCATGTTTCGCCGTAGCTTTTAAGCAGTTCTTTCTTCTTTTCAGGATCCGTTTCATCGTTGATAAAGGGAATATCGTCGAAGAATGACGGGTCTTCTTTTAAAAGGATCTCACAGAGATAGACGACGATCTTCTGGATCTTCAGGGAACGAAGATAAGAGATACCCGACAGTTTGCGCAGGAGCTTTGAAGTGATCTCCAGATAGGAAGGAACACCTTCGGTCTCATAATAATCAGTGATGATCAGGACCATGAGATAGTTGAAATAATCGATGCCTTCTTCAAACGGATAATCCATGATGACGCGCATCATCTTATCGTAAGCTTCCTTCAGAAAGCGCAGACGTTTCTGCCTGTTGCGGAGATTTTCATTGCGTCGAAGGAGGGTTCCGTAATAGATCGGCAGCTGACAGGTCGCATACATGTCAGAGAGTTCGAATGTGTGTTCGTCTGCATCAAGGATCAGTTTTTCCATGCGATCCAGAGTCGTATCGATATCGACGAAACCGCAGCTGTATTCCATCTCATAGAAAGGCCACAGCCAGCGGACATTAGGATCACCTTTATGTGCTTCCGGTTCAAAGACATACTGACAGGATTCCAGCACGGCAGCCAGTTCATCGGCAGAGAGATTGCCGCGGGACATGACGGCCCGATTGGAACTCATCTGCTGGTGGGTACGCTGCAGAAAAACGTCCCAGGGCAGGGTGGGAGCCAGCTGCTTGTAGTAGGGATCCTGAATGATCTTTAAGACACGCAGGCCGATCTCGACTTTCTTTTTGAGATCGCGGACACAGATGGCGATATTGGCCAGAGAACGGATGATGTAGCCTTTGGTCTCTTCATCGTCGATCTCCTCAAAGTATTTCAGATAGGAAGCGGCTTCCGAGAACATCATTTCCGCTTCAAAATACAGGGAATTCGTCAGTTTAGACTCAACTCCCTGAACAGAGCGGTTCTGGTAATACATGCCCATGCCGACTTTGTACAGTTCCTTGATGGTGTTGTTTCGGTCTTTGCGGAAACGATAGAGCGTCAGCAGCGATTCATGGATCAGCAGATAGATGCCGCAGTCCAGATTGTTTTTCCAGTCCATTAGGACATCGCCGAATTCCTCCAGTTCCCTGATCGTATCGGTGGATGCGGTATGAAGCTCATCGAGACATGTGAAAAAGTACCGGTTCAGCAGCTCGATGTTTTCTTTTTTCAGGTCATCGATCTTTTCTTTGGCTGCCAGTCTGCGGATCTTTTCCGTTTCATTGTCTTCGCCTTTGCTGACATCCAGCAGTGCGGCGATTTCTTTGATGTTGTCAATGTATCTGAGCTGGTATTCCTGCATATTTTATATCGTTCTTAATGCCTGCATCAGTTTCTGGACATCGATCGGTTTGGCGATATGGGAATCCATTCCGGCTTCTTTTGCCTTGGCGATGTCTTCAGCGAATGTATTTGCGGTCATCGCAAAGATCTTGATCGTTGATGCATCTGCTTTACCGGAAGAGCGGATAGCCTTGCTGGCCTCGTAGCCGTTCATGACCGGCATCTGTACATCCATCAGGATGGCATCGTAGTGAGTATCGGAAAGATAACGGTCCAGTGCTTCCTGACCGTTTTCCGCGATATCTAATCTGACGTTGGTGGAGGAAAGGATCTCCTTGGCGATCTCCCGGTTGATGAAATTATCTTCTACCAGCAGGATACGCTTGTCAGAAAGATCAAGACCTCCCGATAAAGAATCCTGGTCGTGCTCAGCCAAAGCGGCAGCGATCCCGTTGATCAGGGATTTCCTGAACAGGGGCAAAGGAATGAACTGTTCGATACCGCTGCGGTTTGCCCGGTATTCGATATCGTTCCAGTCCTGATCGCCGACCAGTATGATCGTCATTTCCGGGTGGGCTTTGTGCAGATAGGACGCCACGTCAAACAGATCACCTGTCGCCTCGCCGATTTCTCCTAACAGAAGCACATCGGTCTTTTCGTTGCGGAATTCACCATCTGTCAGAAGCGAGATCGCTTCATTGAAGGAAGCAGTTTCTCTGTATGAGATATCATCATCCTTCAGATACCCGGCTATCTTCTCGCGGATCTCCGGATTATTTTCAAGGATCAGGATATTGCGGTTCTTCAGTGCTTCGATATTGACCTTGGCTTTTTCATAACGCAGCGGGATACGGATATCCACACAGGTCCCTTCCTGAAGGGCAGAAGAGATCTCGATCGTACCGTCCAGCGCTTCGATCAGTTTTTTGACGATACTCATGCCGAGACCTGTTCCTTCAATATGAGAGATGGTCGTGGAATTGGCGCGTTCAAAAGGATCGAAGATCTTCTTCAGGAATTCTTCGGACATGCCGATGCCGTTATCCTGACAGCGGAAGCACAGATAGCAACGTTCATCCTGCATCTCCTGTCTAAAGGAGACCAGGATCTCACCGTTTTCGTTGGTATATTTGACGGAGTTATTGATGATATTGACGAAGATCTGCCTGAGACGCAGCGTATCGCCATAGAGACTTTCATATATGATATCTTCTGTCTTGAAGATGAAATGATGATGTTTTTCTTCCATCTGCGGTCTGATTACCGTCAGCATTTCATGCAGCAGATCGCTGAGCCAGAAGTGTTCCTCACTGATGGTAAGGCGTCCGGAATTGATCCGGGACATATCCAGGACTTCGTTGATCAGACTGAGCAGATGTCCGCTTGCCACCTCGATCTTGTTCAGGGAATCAGCGACCCTCGCTTTTTCATCGATATGATTCTTAGCCAGCAAAGTCAGACCGATGATCGCATTCATCGGCGTCCGGATATCATGCGACATGTTTGAAAGAAAGGTCTCTTTCGCCTGATTTTCCTGCCTGGCTTCATCCAGCAGTTTCATTGCGTCTTCGTAGCGTTCGTCTTCACCGCTGATCCATAACTGCGTATCGTCATTCAAAAAGATCTTTTCTCTGACATCTTCTTTGCGGAAAGAATCATTCTGAAATAATATTGTTTCTTCTTTGGCTGTTACGACTGCATAGCCTCGTTTCATAGGTCCCCCTTTTGTCTGAAAAGATGCAAGACTGTTCTTTACTCAATTGTATCGTGAAACGGATAAAAAACCTAAATAAGTGACTGCTTTTTCTGATAATAAGGAAATGTATAAAAGAAGATAAATATATAAAAGCGGGAGAATTTGTAAACTTGAAGAGCTCTCAACAACAATTAATGATTTGAGTAATAATACATCTATTATAATTAGTTAACTGTAATTGATATGTTTTGCCTAACAAAGAAAAAAGCTGCATCCCTGCAGCTTTCTCTCATCTAAGATGGCGGTGCGTACGGGACTCGAACCCGTGATCTCCTCCGTGACAGGGAGGCACGATAACCAACTTCGCTAACGCACCATGGAGCAGATGAAGGGAATTGAACCCTCGTGTCCACCTTGGCAAGGTGGCGTTCTACCA
>JAFTCJ010000007.1 GCA_017454765.1 Erysipelotrichaceae bacterium
AAATCATATCTGCCTGTTTTTTTTACCTGAATGAGCATTCTCTGAAATGAATCATATGATACTATTGAATTAACAAGGAGAAAACATAATATGAGCAAATATGAGGTTTTTAGTCAGCCTTACAGGATCGGCAATGTTGAGATCAGAAATCGTTTTACTGTGATCCCAATGACCATGGGTGCACTGTCCTACGATGAGCAAGGCGGTTTTTCCGACAATCTGATCAATTATTTTGAATTAAGAGCGAAAGGCGGTTTCGGTCTGATCATACCCGGAGCAGCTGCGACCGACTATCATGTCGACCCTTATTCCGCATTAGGACCAAACGTCAATACCAACAAGCACTGGCAGGAGAGGGCAAAAGTGCTGACTGAAACCGTTCATAAACATGGGACAAAGATCTTCTGTCAGCTGACGATGGGTCTGGGAAGAAATTATCCGGGTCTGCCTGGGCCCAGTGAGAATCCGGTCTGGAGGAATCCGGATCAGAAATCACCCGAACTGACAAAGGAACAGATCCAGCAGAAGATCGCCGACATGATCGAAGGTGCTGCCGTCGCCAAGGAATGCGGTTATGACGGTGTTGAGATGCATGCGATGCACTGGGGTTATCTGCTGGACCAGATGGGCATGGCTTTCTACAACCGCAGGGAAGATGAATACGGTGGAAGTCTGGAAAACAGACTGCGTGCAGCGAAAGAACTGGTCGAAGGCATTCATGAGAGATGCGGCAGAGATTTCCCTGTCGGCATGCGTCTGGGTCTCAAGACCTATATCAGAGATTACGACAAGGCGACACTGACCGGAGAAGAGGAAGTCGGCAGGACCCTGGAAGAGGGCGTTGAGATCGCAAAGCTTCTGGAATCTTACGGTTATGATTTCCTGGATACCGATACAGGTACTTATGATTCCTTCTATTATGCCTGCCCGCCGATGTACAATCCGCAGGGCTTTATGATCCCCTTGGCTGCCAAAGCAAAAGCAGTCGTGAAGATTCCGGTCATTGCCGGAGGCAGGATGCAGGACTATGATCTGGCAGCGGAAGCGATCGAAAAGGGCGAGATTGATGCGGTCGGTCTGGGAAGGCCATCACTTGCCGATCCCGAATACCCGAATAAAGTCATCGCCGGAGAAACAGAGAAGATCAGACCCTGCATCGGCTGCAATATGGGCTGTTTCAGAAGATGTGTCGAGACAGGAGAACCGGTCTCCTGTGCCGTCAATCCGCAGGCAGCCAGGGAACTCGTCATGGGTCTCAAGCCGGGAGAGGGAGACAAGAAGATCGTTGTTGTCGGCGGCGGTATCGCCGGTATGGAAGCAGCCAGGACTTCAGCCTTGAGAGGCTATCGTGTCACTCTCTTTGAAAAGAGCGATCATCTCGGCGGCCACGTCGTGGAAGCCGGTGCCCACAGTTTCAAGTCGGAGATCGCAAAACTGAACGAATGGTACAAGAGAGAACTGAAGGATCTCGGTGTCAATGTGAAGCTTGATCATGAGCCTTGCATCAACTGCATCCGCAAACAGGAAGCAGATGCCGTGATACTGGCGACCGGAACCAACGAAGCACATCCCGATATTCCGGGTCTGGACAAGGCGCTTCCTTCTCTGGAAGCCATCAACCATCCGGAAAAGATCGGTGAAAGAGTCGTCATCGTCGGCGGCGGACTTGTCGGCTGTGAGATCGCTCTTGATGAAGCCAACCACGGCAAGAATGTGACAGTGATCGAAGCACTGGATGATATCATGGCAGCCGGCGGTGCCGGAGCTCCTTATCCCAATAAGCAGATGATTAGTGATCTGTTCGAAAACAGGGGCGTCAGAGTATTCACCGACACGAAACTGGTGGAAGTCAACGACGAAGGCGCCGTTGCGCAGAAGGCTGACGGTACTAGGGAACTGTTCAAAGCCGACACGGTCATTGCCGCCATGGGCTTCCGTCCGGCTCCTAACCTCAAAGAGGAGTGGGCTGAACTGAACATTCCGATGTACGAGGTCGGTGATGCGACCGGTGCCGGGACCATCATGAAGGCGATCTGGGATGCCTATGATGCAGCCAACAGCATTTAAGTAAAAAACATAAGACAGCTGTCCTGTTACAGGGCGGCTGTCTTTTTCAATGCGCAGATTCCTGTCGGGGCTTGTTATAATTGGTTTATATGGAAAAGCAGCGTCTGAAGATATCTTTGCATCAGGTGATCATCCTGATACTGATGAGCCTTCTGATCGGCTATCTTTTTTTACGGCCTTCGATCCGTTTCACGGAAGAAAGACCGATACTGGAAAGAGGCTTTGTCTATCCGGCAAAGAACTTCATTCTGGATTCCAGGGGTGAAGTCACACCGGAAGAAGAGGAACTGTATACGGAAATACCCGGAGAGTATTCTTTTCATTATGTCGTAAAGCGCTGGATCTTTGAACGGGACATCTCTTTCGCCTATGAGGTGCAGGATACCATCCCGCCTCAGATCTCTTTTAAAGAAACGACAGTGATGAAGGATCCCGATGAGGAATATGCGGATGAACAGATCAGAGACAACGTCAGCATCGATGAGGGACGTTTTGAATATGAGACCGATTATGACAGTTCCTTCCCGGGCATCTACAGCGTCAATGTTACGGCCAGAGACGATTACGGAAACGAATCGTCTGCTTCCTATAATGTCGTAGTCAAAGATACCGAGGCACCGATGATCCTGGCCGGAGGATATGGAAAAAAGATAAAGGTCAACAGCCGTTTCAATATCCTGGATATCATCGCCTTCGGCGACAATGCCGATGCGGATGTGAAGCTTTCTGTGGAAGGAGAAGTCAACACCGCAAAGACCGGCAGGTATCCTCTGGATATCACGCTGGAAGATGATTCCGGAAATCAGACGAAGTGGGATATCGTTGTGGAAGTCGTTTCCCGTCTGCCGGATGAGGAAGATGAGGACGATGAATACTATTATCCGTTTGAAGATATGCTGAAGGAATTTGAAGGAGAAAACAAAAGATTCGGTATCGATGTTTCCACCTGGCAGGGAGAGATCGATTATGAAGCCGTGAAGAAAGCGGGCTGTGAGTTCGTGATCATGCGGATCGGTTATTCCCATCAGGGGAAGTTCAAAGTCGACAGCGAATTTGAACGCAACATCACGGAAGCAAAGAAAGCAGGATTATTGACAGGGATCTATCTGTTTACTTATGACAGCAGTGAAGAGGAACTTTTATCCACCCTGGATCAGATGTTTGAAGTACTTGGTGAAAACAAAGTCGATCTCCCGATCGTCTTTGACTGGGAGGACTTCCTCTGGTTCAACGAATACGGCATGAGTTTCAAAGATCTCAATCATCTTTACGACGTGTTTGAGGAAGAAGTGAATAACAGAGGTTATGAAGCGATGCTGTATGGAAGCAAGTATTATCTCGACAGTATCTGGAAGCACAACGACAGAAGAAAGATCTGGCTGGCCCAGTATACGGATGAGCCGACTTTTGAGGAACCTTTCCTGGTATGGCAATTGAGCGATCACGGACAGATCGATGGGATCGACGGCCATGTGGATTTCGATATCTGGTACCTCGAGGAGGATCCCTCATGAGTCTTTATGCGATCGGTGACCTTCATCTTCATTTCGGTGTGAAGATCAAATCACAGATACAGCTCTATGATCCTCTGTGGAAGGATCATGAAGAAAAGTTCATGAACTACTGCAAGGAAGTGATCAGCGATGAGGACACGCTTGTTCTGGTGGGAGATCACAGCTGGGGAAAGAACCTGGAAGAGTGTGAGAAGGACTTTGACTATATCAGGAGTCTGCCGGGCAGAAAGATCCTGACCAGAGGCAATCACGACATGTTCTGGGATGCGAAGAAAACAAAGAAGCTGAACGAGCGTTTTCAGCCGGAACTGAATTTCCTGCAGGACGCTTATGAAGTATACGGTGATTATGCGCTGATCGCGACAAAGGGTTATGCCTTTGAAGGTCCGTATTATCTTAACTGCAAGGGAGAGATCATCGGCTGGGATGAAGAGAAGGAAGAACACGCAAAGAAGCTGGTCGAAAGAGAGGCCCAGCGACTTTACAAGTCCTTTGAAGCAGCGAAAGCGGATGGTTATGAAAAATTTATCCTCTTCCTGCATTATCCTCCGACCAACATCATGGAAAGCGACAGTGTCTTTACCCAGATCGCCGAGACATATGATGTGAAGCAGGTGATCTATGCCCACTGTCACGGACAGCGGCGTTTCCACGATTCCATTGAAGGCAAATACAACGGCCGGACTTACCATCTGGTCTCCGGAGATTATCTGAAATGGATCCCGATGAAGATCCTGGACTGATTCCGGTTGTATAATGAAATCATAAATCTGTCATGAAAAAATATATCCTTCCGTTTATATCGGTATGTTTCATCGTTCTTTCCCTGTTCGTGTTGAAGAACCTTTTCCTTACGGGATTGAAGAGCGATCCTGCCGCCGAGCAGATCATGAACGAGACGGTCACAGAGGAAAAGAAAGAAGAAACAGACCAGGAGAAAAAGGAAGAGACAAAAGAGGAAGAGAAAGAAGAGACTGTTACGGAGAACAGTTCTCAGGCGGTATCTGCCGATCTGCAGGAAGCAGGGCAGCAGAGATACAGGATGCTGGACTTTGACAGAAGACTGATACTTGGTGTCGGCGAACAGGATCAGTACGTCTGCAGCATCTTCACGCTGGCCTATGCCAGAGCGATCCTGGACAGTGACTACAAATCCGATCCGTATGATTATTATGACGGAGACGGTGCCGTATGGCGCTGGGCGGGATATGAAGATATTGCCGGGAATGACTCTTTGGAGAAAGTTCTGAAGAAAGCCTACGACGAGATCACGAAGGGAAGACCGGTCATCTTCTTTGTCAGCGATGTCTATGCCTACACGGCCGGTGAGGTCAAGGAATCAAGACAGTCGGGAGACCATTATGTCCTGCTGATCGGTTATAAGGAAAATGCTGATAGCAGCAATCTGAAACCGTCCGATTTCTATGCGGCCGATCCGACATCCGGATACCGCGGCAGCAAGGATGCCGATATCCCCTGGGTCGATCTGACGGATGAGGCACCGGGACTGGTATCGGGAGAATATGCCTTATATGCACCGACAGATCCCGACAAGCATGTCAGTACCTGCATCGCTTATGCCGATACAAGTGAATGGGATGCGGAACTGACTAACGAGATCAGACCGAATTACATCAACAGTCCGCAGTGATGCGGATTTTTATTTCAAAAGCATTACAAAAGACAGTTTGGGTCAGAAATGATAGGATGAAGACGGGAGGAACAAGTAATGAAAACAGAAGCTTTGGAAGTATTGAAAAACAGAAGAGCGATCCGCAGATACAAGAGCGAACAGGTCAGCAGAGAAGAGCTGGAAGCCGTACTGGAAGCAGGTACTTATGCACCGACGGGTGTGGGGACACAGGGCGTTCAGATCATTGCCGTGCAGTCTCCCGAATATCTTGCCAGAGTGAAAGCCCTGAATGCTTCAGTGCTGGGCAGAGACGGTGATCCTTATTACGGTGCACCGACTATCATCCTGGTTCTGGAGACGGAAGAATGCAAGACACACACGCTGGACGGTGCTGCGGCATGTACGAACATGCTCAACGCAGCTTATGCAGCAGGCTTGGGTTCCTGCTGGATCCACAGGTGCAGAGAGATGTTTGAGTCTGAAGAAGGCAAGCGGCTGCTGAAGGAATGGGGCCTGTCAGAGAATATGACCGGTGTTGCTTCGCTGGCTCTGGGCTATGCAGATTGTGAACAGCCGAAGCCGAAACCGCGCAGAGAAGGTTACGCAATCATCGTCTGAACACAGCATTCATTGAATTTGTAAACTTATTTAACAGGTATCACAAGCTGATACCTGTTTTCTTCTTATGAAGTCTTTTTCATGTAACGGTAGAGGAAGTAGACCATTGCCGCCTCTCCGTACATTGAGATGTAGAACATCAGGCTGAGTTTCTTATCGCCTGAAGGATCCTTCCCCAGAAAGATACCCAGCATCGTGAATGCCAGCATCAGGAAGCTGCTGGCAGCAAACAAAAAGAAGTAGAAAACAGATCTGATATTCGAACAGGCGGACCATGACGGTCCGCTTTTTTTGTTTTCAAACTTCAAAAATGATAGTATGATGGGATGTGAATTATTGAGAAAACAGGATGAAGAAGTTATTGACTGTATTACTGCTTATGATCCTCTCGATGGGGCTTTGCGCGTGCTCTGCCATTTCAGGAAACCTGCAGAAAGAAAACGAAGAACCGGAAATTGCTGAACCGGAATACTACGGCACGTGGAGACTTGTCGGACTTAAAGATCTGACAGGAGAATATGACGACATCCTCATGGAACAGGTCCTGGAAGACATGAGGGAGAAAGGTGCGGATTTCATCGTGCATATCGCTGATGAAAGTTTTATCAGCTACGGCGAAGCAAAAGAAGCGCTGATCTTTGATTTTGAAAAGATGATCGTGACCGATGAATCCGGACAGTCTTCATCGTTTACTTACGAAGACGGACAGATCGCTTTCGATATCTCAGACAAGTATCACTGCATTTTTGAGAAAGAAGAATAAAACGAATCCTTAATCACATATGAATGAAATATGCCCGGTGTGGCCGGGTTTTCTTTTTAATAAACAGTATAAAACAGTTGACAACAGTTATATACTGTTATACACTGTTTGTGAGGTAAATAATATGCGCATTATTATTAACAACAACTCAATGGTCCCCATCTATGAACAGGTCGTGTCCCAGATCAAGGATCAGATCATCACCGGACAGCTGAAAGACGGGGAAGCCCTGCCTTCGGTCAGAGCAATGGCTGCGGAACTCAGGATCAGTTCCCTGACAGTCAAGAAAGCTTATGATTATCTGGAAGCGGAAGGTTTTGTGACGACAGTGCACGGAAAAGGAACTTTCGTGAATGCGGCAGACAGACAGGTCGCTGCAGAAGCCAGAAGGAAGGCGGTAGAGGATGATCTCTCTCTTGTGATCGGAAAGGCGGTCTCGGCCGGTCTGGACAAAGACGAGATCAGAGAGATCGTAGAGATTTTACTGGAGGATTCCTATGGTAGTAATTGAAAATCTGATAAAAAAATATCCGGATTTCTCGCTGAATATTTCCCTGGATATTCCGGAGGGAAGAGTGAGCGGTCTGGTTGGAAGAAACGGTGCCGGAAAAAGCACGACGATTAAGGCGATGCTGGGACTGATCAGACCGGAGTCGGGATCGGTCAGGATATTCGGAAAGGACGCAGCTTCATTAAGTGTCATGGATAAAGAGACGATTGGTGTTGCTTTATCGGATTCTGGTTTCAGCAATTATCTGACAGTCAAAAGCATCAGAAAGATACTGAAGGATATGTATTCTTCGTTTGATGAAGTCTTCTTTGATCGGCTGTGCAGGGATCTTGAACTCCCTATGGATAAGCCGCTCAAGGATTTCTCAACAGGAATGAAAGCGAAACTGAGAGTCATTGCGGCGATCACCCATAAGGCGAAACTGCTGATCATGGATGAGCCGACATCGGGTCTGGATGTGGAAGCCAGGAACGAGGTACTCGATATCCTGAGAAATTATCTGGCGGAAAACGAAGACTGTTCGATCCTGATCTCATCGCACATCTCATCGGATCTGGAGAATCTGTGTGATGACATCTGGCTGATCAACGACGGCAAACTGATCCTGCATGAGGAAACAGACAGTCTGCTGGACCGTTACGGTGTACTTAAGGTCTCTGAAGAAGAATATGAAAAACTGGATCAGAGTCACATCCTTGCCGGCAGGAAAGAAAAATACGGCTGGCGTCTCTTTACCGGCGAGAAGCAGTATTATACGGAGAATTATCCGGAGATCGTTATCGAAAACGGATCGATCGATGATCTGATCCTGATCATGGCAGGAGGAGTGAAAAAATGAAGGGACTGTTAATGAAGGATCTGTGTCTGAGTTTTCAGAACAGCAGGACATTTATCCTGTATCTGTTCATTTCTTTATTCATGGCTTTCTCGATGGACGGTTCGTTCATCGTCGGCTATACGGCGATGCTGATGGGAATGGTAGCGATCGGCACAGTCAATTATGATGAAGCGGACAACGGTTTTCCGTTCCTGTTTTCTTTGCCGACAGACAGGAAGACATATATCAGGGAAAAATTCCTGTACTGTGCACTGCTGGAAACGGCCGGTGCGCTGTTCGGTGTTGTTATCTGGCTGGTGACTTCTTTCCTGAAGGGACAGACGGTCGATGTTGCCGGTGAACTGTCGTTCATCATCTCATTCGTCGTATCGATGTATATCGCTGCTACGGCAATGATCGCTCTGCAGATCAGATTCGGAAGCGATAAAAGCAGACTGGTGCTGGTCCTGTTCTATGGCGTGATATTCGCTCTGGCCCTGTTCCTGAAGAAAGTTGAAGGAGCGGAACGTTTCATGCACGGAATCGTCTCTGTTCTGAATCAGGCACCGCAACTGCTGATCATGCTTTGCATCAGTGCTGTCCTGATCGGGATCGAGCTTCTGATCTATCTGTTTGCGGTCAGGACGATGGAAAAGAAAGAGTTCTGAAAAAAGATCATAAAAAGGTTATCTCCTGAAGAGATAACCTTTTTCTTTATTTTTTTTCAAAAAGATCCTTGCCTACGGCACACAGAGGGCATGTCCAGTCTTCGGGCAGATCCTCAAAGGCAGTACCCGGTTCGATTCCTCTGTCGGGATCGCCTGCTGCCGGATCATAGACATAGCCGCAGACCGTGCAGACATATTTCCCGCTTTCTTCTGTAACGGTTTCTTGCGTTTCTTCAGCTGCTTCAGCTGCAGCTTCTTCTGCCGCTTCACTGATGGCGGCTGCCGGACAGCTTTCCAGTGCGGATGAGCCGTCACCTTCGCCGAATACTTCGGCTTTTCCTTCTTCATTGATCCTGAAGACATCGGGGCAGAGCGATTCACACATACCGCATCCGATGCAGAGATCCTGATCGACCTGATATTTCATTTTGATTCCTCCTCTTTCTTTTATTTTACATTAACGGCGCAACGGTTCTTAACACAGCCCAGAATAATTCCCTGAGCAGTCCGTGTCTGCATTCTTCGGGAGTGACTTCATGTCCGTCTTCCATCATGGAAAGCAGATCGTCTCTGATCTCAGCGATCTTTTCGCTGCGGTAGAGATAAGTTCCGTTTTCAAAGTGGAGATAGAGCGAACGGTAATCGAAATTGACGGTACCGACAGTTGCGCTGCAGTCATCGGATACCATGACTTTCGCATGGACGAAGCCCGGATCGTATTCGTAGATCTTCACGCCGCCTTCCATCAGCTGTGAGTAGAAAGAACGGGTGACCTGGAAGACGATTTTCTTGTCGGGGATGCCCGGTGTGACGATGCGGACATCGACACCTTTTTTGGCTGTCAGGATCAGGGCGTTGATCAGCTCCGTATCGATGATCAGATAAGGCGTGCAGATGTAGCAGTAGGAACCGGCTTCATTGAGGATGTTCATATAGATGTTCTGGGCACAGATCTCATTGTCCAGAGGTGTCTCACCGTAAGGAGCGATGAAACCGTCGTTCTTTCCCCGTTTCGGCTGATTGCGGTAGGAAAGGAAGGTACGTTCGGTTTTTCTTAAGGCATTCCAGTGTGTCAGAAACATGACGGTATAGGACCAGACGGCTTCACCGGTGATGCGGATGACGTTGTCTTTCCACTTGCCGTATTTTTCCCTGACATTGATGTATTCATCAGCCAGGTTGATGCCTCCGGAGAAGGCGACCTTGCCGTCGATCACCATGATCTTGCGGTGATCCCGGTGATTGATGATGATGTTGAGGATCGGTGAGATGCGGTTGAAGGGGATGCAGCGGATACCCTTTGCCTCGAGCTGGTCGGCATAATCGGAAGGCAGCACGAAGAAAGATCCCAGATCATCATAGATGACTCTGACTTCCACACCGTGTTTCACCTTGTCTTCCAGGATCTCCAGGATCTGATCCCACATCGTTCCTTTCTCGATGATGAAGTATTCCAGGAAAATGAACTTCTGGGCTTTCCTCAGTTCTTCCAGCATGATTTCATACCCGTCCTGTCCCGAGGGATAGTAGTCAAAGCCGGTGTTCTTGTAGACGGGATAGCCGGCAAAACGGGAGATGTACTCAAACTGACCGTAATTCTCCGGTGCTTCTTTCTTCAGGGTCTGCATGATCCTTTCGTCCTGTCTGTAATAGCGGCGGGAGTCGCTCTCCGATTCCTTGATCTTTTTGTAGGTAGAAGAAACAAAGAGATTGGCACCCAGGAACAGATACAGGATCGTACCGGCGATCGGCAGGGCGTTGATCAGCAGGATCCAGAGGATGTCCGATGAAAGATGTCTGCTGTTTTTGAGGATGCCAAGGGTGATGAAGGCACCCAGAACATGCAGGATCGTCTCGATCCATTCATATTTGTCCCTCAGCCATCTGATGACCGCCAGATGAAAGGTCAGCTGAACAAGGACTGCCAGCAGAATGATCAGGATACGGCCGAAGCTGTTTGAGAAAAATCGTTTCATAAGTCACACCCCTTATAAGAGATATTTTAATATAATATAAATGTGCAGGATGTGAGAAATCATAAAAAACCGCTATTTCCTATCTTTGTGTTTATCACAGCGGTCCTTTTGTGCGGATTCTGTCTTTCCAAGGGAAATGTGGAAGCGGAATCAGTGCAGGGAACGTTTTTTCATTTCCTGAATCTGTTTGACATTCCTTCACAGCGCACCGTGACGACCATGATCGTTGCGGATGATTCCCTCAATATCAAGATCGATACAGTCGATGAGGGCAATGTGATTTTTTATTCCTCGCAGGGTTATTACCGCTACGGTCCTTCGATCATCGAATATGAAGACGGTTCCTATGATGCCTGGTTCTCGGCTCCGGGAAACAACTCGACGCAATGGGACTGGATCACATACCGTCATTCCGATGACGGCGTGACCTGGTCAAAGGAGAAGACCGTTCTCAAACCGACAGAGGGATCAAAGGATCAGTGTTCTGTCTGCGATCCGGGCGTCATTTATTTTGACGGTTATTATTACATGGGATATACATCGACAGCCGACTATTCCCGCAAAGGTTTCAATAATTCGGCGTTCGTCGCCAGAAGCAGAAAACCGGAAGGTCCTTATGAGAAATGGAACGGTTCAGGCTGGGGAGGAAAACCGCAGCCGATTATCACCTATGAAGGGGACCCCAGAGGCTGGGGCATCGGCGAAGTGAGTTTCGTCGTCCTGGAAGATGATATTTATATTTATTACACCTATTTTGATACGAACGGCGGTTATACCGCTCTGGCCAAGGCGGAAGTATGTGAGAACTGGCCGGAAACGATCGTAGAAGAAGGTCTGGTCCTGGGTCACACCACCGAGGATTCCCTGGATGTTTTCTTTGCGGATGACTATAAGATGTTCATGGCGTTCTCCATTGAAAACAGGATGTCGGAGGGATCGAAGATGGCAGTCTATGTTTCTGCCAACGGCAGGGAATTCGAACGTTACGATTCAACAAAGGATTTCATTGAAGACTACGCCCACAACATGGGCATCGCCAAGGACAGGCAGGGTCATCAGCGGACCGACAAGGAGATCCTTGCCGGATATGCGTATGGAAGAAGATGGGGCAGATGGAATACGAAGTTTTTGAACATCTCCATCAGCAATCCCGTTACCTATTCAATCAGAGAGATCGATGAATAAAGAAAATAAAGGTCTGTGGCTTGTATTGCTGGGAGCGATCGCTTTTTCTTTAGGCGGTCTTTTTGTCAAGCTGATCCCCTGGATGCCGGTATCGACCAATGCGGGCAGATGTATCTTTTCTTCCCTGATGATCTATTCATATATCCGCATCAGCGGACATAAGGTCGTGATCAACAGGACAGTCATTCTGGGAGCCGTTTTTGTGGCGGCGATGCTGGTATGCTACGTGGCATCGATGAAAATGACCAGTGCGGCGAGTGCGATCGTTCTGGAATACACGGCACCTGTCTTCATCATCCTGTTTGAAGCACTGCTGTTTCATAAGAAGCCGACGAAGCTTGATCTGATCGTCTGTATCGTTGTGTTCCTGGGGATCGTTCTGGTCGTTTCCGGAGGATCTGAAAACAGGACCTTTGCGGGCGATATGATCGCACTGCTGTCGGGTGTCTTCTATGCGCTGACGATCATGCTGAATGATTTTGAAAAAGGAGATTCCCTGTCTTCGGTATTGTTCGGACACATGCTGACGGTGGTGATCGGACTGACTTTCATCATGAGAGAAAGTGATTTCAGTGCCCGTACATTGCTGCTGGTAGCGGCTTTGGGCATCTTCCAGGCCGGAGCCGGATATACCTTGCTGACGGTGGGATTAAAACATTGCGAAGCGCTGTCAGGTTCGCTTGTCGCCAGTATCGAACCGGTGCTCAATCCGATCCTGGTGGCAGTCTTCTACGGGGAATATGTTTCATTGAGAGCGATCATCGGCGCGATCATCGTCATCGGCACGATCTGTCTTTATAACATCATACGGCTGAAAAGAGGATCCGTGTGATCTGCTTTAGATCTGAGGTGGAAAATGAAAAAAGGAAATTTCAAGAGAAAATTCAATTACTGGCTGGATGAAGCCATGTCCAAAGGTACGATCAGTATCGTCAGACTCCTGTCGTTTGTGGTAATATCGGCAGTCATTTTCGTGTCGCTTCTGATCGTTCTGTTCAAGCTGAGGGACAGTTTCTTTTCCGCCTTCTGGGATTCCCTGGCGACTGTCATCAATGCCTGGATGCCTTCTTCCGATGAAGGCGATTTCGGTTATGTCATCCTGAATACGATGATGGCGGTGATCGGTTTGTTCTTCACGAGTATTCTGATCGGTGTCGTCGGCAGCGGTATCGAAGAGAAGATCAATCAGCTCAGAAGGGGCAATTCCTTTGTACTGGAAAACGGACACACCGTCATCCTGGGCTACAATATCGGTGAACACGGCCTGCTGAATCAGCTGATCCTGGCAGCCGGTCGTCAGAAAAGATGCATCGTCATCCTGTCGGATATTGAAAAACCGGATCTGGAACAGGACATCAAAAACAGCATCGATATTCCAGACAACGTCAAGGTCATATGCCGTAACGGCGACATCACCAACGTGAACGATCTGCGCATCTGTTCGATCGATACCGCAAAACTTCTGATCATCAATGCGCTGGATGACAACCGTAGGATCAAGACCATCCTGGCAGTATCGGCATTGAAGAAGGAATATCCTGAATGTAACGCAAGGATCGTTGCCTGCGTGACCGATGAGAAACATCTGCTGCCCAGAAGAAAGATCAAAGACAAGAACATGATCATTCAGAAGACCGATGAGATCATGGCGAAGGTCATTGCCCATACGGCGACAGAGCCGGGTCTTTCGATCGTCTTCAAGGAGCTGATGAATTTTGAAGAGAACGAACTGTATTTTGAGACAGACTATAGACTCATCGGCAAGAGCGTTCTGGAGATCTCCGGCATCCTCGATCATGCGGCCCTGGCCGGCATCAAAAGAGGCGAGAGGATCGTTCTGAATCCGAAGCGGGACGAGGTCATCGATATTTCCGATGAGGTCATCCTGTTTGAACAGGAAGCCGGTGCCTATGAAGTGATCGAAGCAGATGAAAAGAATGTTGAAGACAGGAAGATCGGCGAGATCGAAAGAGAAGATAAAGGAAAGGTCGTCGTCTTCGGATACAATATCCTGCTGGATACGATACTGAGCGAACTGCACAACGACGTCAGGGAACTCTGTATCATTTCCAATGACGAGAATGTCGGATCCCTGATCGAAGAATACTCCAAACTGAACATCACCCAAATGAAGACTTATCGGGAAAGACAGCTTGAAAAGATCGCTGAGGAAGCCGATCACATCGTCGTTCTGACAGACCGTGAAAAAGACAAGGAAGATGCGGATGTCGATACGATACTGCTTCTGCTGAAACTGATGGATATCAGGGAGAGAAAGGATCTTTCCTTCAACATGGTCGTTGAGCTCAACAAGGAAAGTTCCCACAATGTTTCACCAAGAGACGACTGCATCGACTATATCGTCGGCTCCAATATCGCTTCATTGATCCTGGCGCAGATGGCAGAGAATCCTTATCTGGAGAATGTCTTCAGTGAACTTCTGACCAACAGAGGAAACGAGCTGTATTCCAAACCGATCAGGAATTTCAATCTGAAAGACGAACATGATTATTCCTGTGCCGGACTCAAGGAGATCATCCTGTCTTACGGATACACTCTTCTGGGTTATACCCATGAGGGAAAGATCCTCATGAATCCCGATCTGAAGCAGCGTGTCAAGTTCGATATGAATGACAGACTGATCGTTCTGGGAAGAGACTGATCTCAGCGGAAAACAGGAACAGGAGAGTCTGTGCAAAATTTCACAAACAGGTGAAAACAGTTATAATAAATATGTAGCAAAAGGGGGAAATCATATTATGAAGGTTTTACTCGCAGGCGCTTTCGGTAATCTGGGTTTTGAGATCCTGAAAGCATTGACTGAAAAGAAGTACGAAGTTGTTGCCGCCGACCTTAAGGAAAAAGAAAACAACGGTCTGGAAGGCAAGTACACGTTCAAGGCGATCGACGCGACCGATCCGGCTACGCTGGAAGGTGTCTGTGACGGTGTCGATACCGTCATCACGACGATGGGCCTGACGACTTCTTCTGTAAAGTTCACTGCTTATGATATCGACTATCAGGGCAACCTGAATCTTTATAACGAGGCAAAGAAAGCCGGTGTCAGAAAGTTCAATTACATCTCTGTCATTTCCTGTGATGAACCGGGTGCCGAAGAAGTACCGATGCTTCATGCGAAGTATATGTTCGAACAGGAACTCAAGAAGGGCGACATGGAATATGTCATCTACAGACCGACCGGTTATTTCTATGATATCGCCAAGGTCTTCAAGCCTTATGTCGACAAGGGTGAGATGCAGCTGCTGAAGGGCTATCACGGTGTCAAGGCGAATGTCGTTGACTGCCCTGATTTTGCAAAATTCATCGTTGAACACATGGATGACACGAATGTCACCTACAACGTCGGCGGCAAGGAGACTTATACCTATGAAGAGATGGCCAAGATGTGCTTCAGGGCAGCCGGCAAGCCGGTCATCATCAAGGATTCTCCGATCTGGATGTTCAAACTGCTGGCAAATCTGCCCAAGATCAAGAAGGAAGGCAAACACGACATCATCATGTTCTCAAAGTGGACGCTTTCTCATGACCTGGTAGGCGATACGGAAGTCGGTGAACACTCATTCGCAGAATATATCAAAGACTACTTCGGAGGTAAGGCATAATGTTCAGACTCGATCCGTCTTATGTAGGCAAAGTATGGCCTGGCTTCATGTGGGGCGTCACCATCGTCGCAGCGATCGGCTGCTGCATGGGCTTTAAGGAATTCGTCTGGTTCATGTCTGTCGGCTACGGTTTTGCCGTCATGTGCATCGGTATCTTCCATCTGGTATTCGGTCTGCTGAATCATACGCTCACTGCCGGAACTGCCGTGATGTCTGTTCTGTTCATCATCTACGGCTACAGACTCGGCGGCTACATCCTGAAAAGAGAGCTGACCAACAAGGAATACAGGAAGAAACTGGAATCTACCGGTTCAGCCAAGGCGATGCCGATCCCTGTTTCTCTGTTCATGTGGGCTTATTCCATGTGGATGTATACGGCTCAGACTTCAGCTCTTTCCTACCGTGTCATGAACGGTGTGAAAGACAATATCTTTATCTGGATCGGCATCATCATCATGGCTCTGGCGATCTTCGGTGAGGCAACAGCCGACAAGCAGAAGTCCGCAGCCAAGAAAGTCAATCCGAAGCGTTTCTGCGACACAGGTCTTTACAGATACTGCCGCTGTCCGAACTATTTCTCGGAAGTCATGTTCTGGGTAGGTGTGACAGTAACGGGTATCGGTGCTGTTCAGGGCAAACAGTGGATCATGACGCTGTTGGCACTGGTACTGATCACCTATGTCATGTATAACTCCGCATCGCGTCTGGAACTCAGGCATGAAAAGACTTACGGACTGGATCCGGAATATCAGAAGTATTCCGATACCGTTCCTCTGCTCTTCCCCTTTACAAAGCAGTATCATTCAATGAACGTATACAGGGATTAACTATGAAAGAATTCTCGATTCCGATGGCCTTGGTGGATTACATCCCAGTCATCCTGTTTGAATTATCTGCTGTAACGATAGGCAGGGATCTGAAGGAAAGAATGTCAAAGGCTGCCTGGCTGACCTTTATGTCAGGTACCGGTATGGTCACGGCTGCCGGCTTCCTCAAAGCGACATACAAGCTTCTGTACGCTTTGGGCGTCGGTGATTTTGCCTGGATGTCAGACCAGTTCTTCTCCAACCAGTCGCTTGGTTTCCTGCTTGCCGGTATCGGACTGATGATGTATATCCTGAAGAAAGGCAACAGAGCCTACGGTTTTCTGCCGACGATGGCTCTGGTAGGCATCATGGTCGTCGGACTGGGTGCCATGGACGCCGGTCTGTGTTTCCTTGCCAGCAGGATGAAAAAAAGAAACGCACTTGTGTGCATCATCGTTTCTTTCTTCCTGGCTCTGTCCATGGGTTATCTTTCGACAAAAGACTTCAGTCAGGCATACATGAACTGGATCGCCCAGCTGATCAATGTCATCGGTGAGGCTCTGCTTTATACGGGCGTTTCCATCATGCACAAGGCCGGACTGAAGGATCTCAGTTTATAGGATATCCGCAATTCAGAGGCAAAGGGCTGATCATTCAGCCCTTTTTATATGATTTAAAGCTGTCGGAAGAGATCTTCCTCTTTGAGGCCGTTGGCTTCGGCCATCCGTTTCCAGCCGCTGTTAGCGATGGCGACATAGAGCCAGCGAGGGAATGTAGGAACACCTTTATAGATGTCATCTGTTTTTCCGTTTTGATCGATCGTCTGTGACAGCCGATCCATACCTTCTGCGATCTGTTTCAGAGGCCACTTGCGGTAACGGCCCATTTCCAAAAGACCGCCGACCAGTTCTCCTGCCCCGACACCGAGAGCTCCGTTATATTCAAAGCCCATCTTTTCACACCATTGTCTGATTGCTTCCAGCAGGTTGACCAGCTGCCTGCTTTCATAGAGTCCCATATTCGCAAGTACATAGATCTTCTTTGACTCACCGTGATATTTTTCTTCAAACAGTTCCAGCAGCGCGATCAGCTGGGAAGGAAGTCCGTCGACATAAAGCGGTGTGCATATGACCAGATCAGAAGATTCTTCCAGTATCTTCAGCAGTTCTTCTTTCCTGTTCAGGTATTTAGCGAGATCGATGATTTCTGTCTCTCTGTTGAGCTGTGACTTCAGCTGCCTTGCGAGTTTGGCGGAATTGCCGTTGGCGCAGCGCATGCTGGCATTGAGCAGAACGACTTTAGCGGAAGGTTCATCTGTTTTTGTGACTTGCGGTTTACGATCGTCTGCACATTCCGTAAAGATGACGTCTTTGACATGAGTACGCATGTTGGTGGTGACGGCTTTGACATAACGGCGGGCACTTTCCTTTTCCGCATCATTCAGATCATGACCGTAGAAGATGAATGTGTAAGGTTTGTCTTCATCATATCTTTTCTGATGGTGGCTTTCGCCGTTGATAATCTCAAAGTGAGGAAGCACATAAGCCAGGGAACGGTCAAAGACATTTTTGACAAACGAAGAGAAACCACCGTAAGTATATCGGCTGATGACGACGACTTCATCCGCATGATGGATCAGATAACCCATATTCTCATATCCGTCTTTCATGACACATCTTCCGGGGTCTTTGTTCCAGCAGCCGAAGCAGCCCACACAGGGTTTTATGGTGCCTTTATCGGAAACGACTTCCCAGTCTTGATAGTCTTTGGATATTTCTTCCCATTCTTTTTCTTTCAGGTCATGTATGATCAGGTTCATAACAGCTTCCTTCTTTCATCTCTATTTTAGCAGATGTCCTATTTCAGGAAGTGCATGATCAGGGTAACCATGATTTCTTTTTCCTGCGGTCTTGATTCGGCGACCATCAACGTGATGGCGACAAGAGCACTGTTGGAAATGACCTGTCTTCCTTCCTTGAACAGCGAATTGTTTTTGTGCAGGAATTCAAGAAAGATGGAAGCACCGATCCTCTTGCATCCGTCCGCAAACGGATGATCCTTGATCAGGAAATAGAGAAGATTGGCTGCTTTTTTCTCGATGGAAGGATAGACCTCAGTACCGAAGACGTTCTGATAGACTGCGGCAAGAATTCCTTCCAGCTTTCCTTTTTCTTTTTCAACACCGAAGACACCGGATCGGAAAGCCATGGAATCAATCAGTTTCCGGCATTCTTCATAACTCAGACGACAGACCGTTTCGTTTCCCTGAGGTCTGTTCAGAGTCTGATGATCATATTCATCCAGCAGAGTCAAAGCCTGCGTGTATCTGGATACGACTTCATATACTTCTTCTTCCGGGGTCTCACTCAGCGATGAGATCATCCTGCTTTGGATCTCAACGGTTTTATTCAAAGCTTCGAGACGTTTTTCATTGATTGCATAGCCCTTCATCAGATAGTCTTTCAGAACGCAGTTGGCTCATTTTCTGAAAGCAATGCCCCGATTTGATTTCACGCGGTAACCGACAGAGATGATCATATCGAGATTATAGAGTTTCAGATTTCTTTTGATTTGTCGGTTGCCCTCAAGTTGAACTACCGAGGATTCCTCGACAGTTGAATCGTCCAATTCACCTTCCTTCAGTATATTTCTGATATGAAGGGAGATGCTGTCAGTTGTAACTCCAAAAAGATCGCTCATTTGTTTTTGAGTCAGCCATACTGTTTCCTGTTCAGGACTGACCTGAACTTCAATGTTGACGTCACCGTCACTGAATAATACAATTTCGTTTTTCATAAATAATACCTCCTTATGAAATCAAGTGAATTAATCCAACAGAACGTTTAATCAATAAGAAAACTCATATTCATCTGCGACATATATCTGCTGCCGGCAAAACAAAAACAGTCAGAGAATGAATGCTTATTTCTCTTGTTGAATAAATTTCAATTCAAATATAAATACTTGAATATATCTCTATATTTATTATACTGCAAACGATGTTTTTTGTAGTGCTGAATAAGTGCCGGGTTTTACAGCTGTTTTTTATTTGCGGCTCATAATTGATTCTTTTTGATGAAGGATATTGAATAGTTTTAATCCTATATAGTATATTCAAATTGAGGAAAAGCATATGAACCTTAAGGGAAAAGAGATCAGATCGAAGGCCAGCAGTCTGACTGGCTATATTACCGGTGTTGAAAAAGACCGGCTGAAGGTGACTTTCACGAAATTCCAGGATGTTTCTGTTCCATTGATCAAAGCAGAAGATCTGCTGATCATGGATGAAGAGACTGTTGAGGAGATCAGAAAACTGATCAGATCCCTGAAGCCTGATAAGACAAAGAAGAGGGATTCCGCAGTCCGGACTTATATCGATGATTATGAGGAAGAAAGACGTCCGGTGGAAGAGGAAGAACCCGGCCCGGATGATTATCCGGAAGATGAGGATGAAGAAGAATAAAAGCGATCATCATTGGATGACCGCTTTTTTCTTACTGATGATAGACACAGGTTCCGCCCAGCCAGGTGGAATTGATTTTTATTTCGTGAATATGCCTGGGATCGGCCTTGAAGGGATCTTCCTCAAGTACGACGAAGTCAGCCAGATAGCCTTCTTTGATCAGACCCTTGTATGATTCTTCAAAACTGCCTCTGGCGGAATTGATCGTAAAGGAATCCAGTGCCTCTTTGACGGAGAACGCCTGATCGGGAAGATATGGTCCGGTACCGTCAAGTGAAGTACGGGTGATTGCACATTCGATGCCTCTTAAGGAATCGGGTATTTCGACCGGCGCATCGGATCCGTTGGATACAGTGAGACCGCCGTCCATGAGTGTCTTCCAGTTATAGCTGGTGGATGCCAGATCCTTCCCGACACGGTCTTCCACGATGTGACTGTCATAATCCAGGAAGACAGACTGGGCATAGATGTGTGTCTTCAGAGAGATCATGCGTTCCAGCTGATCCTTGCGGGAGATCTGACAGTGGACGATGCCGTGACGGTGATCTTGTCTCGGATACTCGTTCAGGGCGTTTTCGATCGCGTTGAGCACTTTGTCCAGACACGCATCACCGATGGCATGCACAGCGACATGCATATTATTCCTGTTGGCATAGGATACCATCCTGTTGAACTGTTCATCGGTAAATAGGGAGAAACCGCAGGTGGAAGGATCGTCACTGTAAGGTCTGGACAGGTGGGCAGTCCGGCCGCCCAGGGATCCGTCTCCCAGCAGTTTCAGAGGTCCGATCTTAAACATGTTGTTGCCTTTGCCGGAGACGTTGCCGGCTTCGACGAATCTGACGAATTCATCATAGTCATTGAAATTGGACTGTTCATAGACCCTGACACTGAGCTCTCCGCTTTCTTCCAGTTCCTTGAATGCTTCATTGATGACTTCAAAGGGGATCTTGCGGAAAACGGAGTAGTCATCGCTTTGGGAAGAAGTGATACCGAAGGCGTTGAGCGCCCTGGAGGAAGCTTTGATCATTTCTTTGATCTCTTCCTTGTCGGGCAGCGGGATATAGGGATCCAGGATGTCAAAGGCGTTATCATAAAGCAGTCCGTTGTCATAGTCGATGGCTCCGCCGAGAGGCGCTTTCGTATCCTTATATATATGGGCCAGTTCCAGGACCTTGGAATTGACGGCACAGCAGTGACCGCAGGCTCTTGTCAGCATGATCGGAACGTCTTCTGAAATGGCATCGAGATCCTGCCTGTTGGGCATGCGGTGTTCATCTGTGAAGTAATCCTGATTCCAGCCTCTGCCTGTGATCCATTTTCCTTCTCTGATGTCTTTGCCGGCGATGAATTCTTTCACATACTCCAGCATCCCCCTGAGGGAATCGGTGTGTTCGTTGAGCTTGGCCATCAGCAGGGACTGTCCGTAACTGAGGATATGCATATGGGAATCATTGAACCCTGCACAGACGAAACAGCCTTTGAGATCGATGACTTCACTGCTGTCATCATTCAGAGATTCTTCTCCGACAGCGGTGAATCTGCCGTTTTCCACAGAGAAGGCGTTGGTGAAGCCTTCTCCCGTATAGACTGTTGCGTTGGTATATCTTTTCTTCATCGGTTTTTCTCCTTTTAGGAATACAGGAAAATTATATCATGAAAAAATTTTCATAAACAGAAAAATATTTACATAAATGATTGACATTGATTTTCAATTAGAATAATATAGATTCTATAAGTACACTCGAAAGGAGACTTATTAAATGAAAAAATTATTTTCTATCCTGATGGTACTGTTATTGCTGGTAGGATGCTCCGGCGGCAAAGACGGCGGCGGTGAAGAAGCTGCTCCGCTCAGAACGGTTACGATTCAGGCTCCGACTCCGATCATTTCCATGGACCATCATATTGCGACTGACGGTACTTCCTTCATCGCAGCTACGATGTGCATTTCCGGTCTGATGGAGCTGGATGCTGCTGGTAATCCGCTTCCGGATATGGCTGAATCTTATGAGCTCAGTGATGACGGTCTGACTTACACATTCCACATTCGTGATGCAAAATGGTCAAACGGTGATCCTGTCACTGCCAACGACTTCGTCTTCGGCTGGGACAGACTGACTGATCCGGATACTGCTTCCGATTACAGCTGGATGCTGGAAACTGCCTGCGTTGAATCTTATGAAGCTGTTGATGACAAGACGTTCGTTGTCAAACTGTCCTCACCTTCAGGCTTCTTCGTAGCTCTGACTGCTTTCCCGTCCTTCTTCCCGATGAACGAGAAATTCGTCAAGGAAAAGGGTGACCAGTATTCTCTGACCATTGACGATCTGCTTTACAACGGACCGTACATTATGACTTCATGGACTTCCGGTTATTCATTCGAATTCGAACTGAATCCTGATTACTGGAATGCTGAAAAGTATGCGAACGAATACGCAGAGAAAGTTGTCTTCCGTGAGATCACGGATACTCAGACTGCTCTGATGGAATATGAAAGCGGCAACCTCGACAACGTTTCGCTCTCCGGCGAACAGGTCGATGCCAACAAGGATGTTGAAGGTTTCGTCAACAGACTTGCCGGTTACATGTACTATCTGTCAGTCAATATGGGCAACAACGTTCACGGACGTTCCGGTGCTGCCGATATGGCAAACGCCAACGTCAGACAGGCCTTCCTGTATGCAATCGACAGAGAAGAGATCGCCAGAGTGCTGAACGACGGTTCTGTCGCAGCCGGCGGTATCATCCCGATCGGTCTGGCTTCCAACCCTGACACAGGTGTCGATTACCGTGACGATGCAGGTCTGGTCGTAGCTTATGATCCGGATCTTGCCAAGGAATACTATGCAAAGGCTGTTGCAGAATTAGGTCATGATGTCACATTCGAACTTCTGTATGGTACAGACGAAGGTGACTCCATCATCAAGGCTGCTGAAAGAATCCAGTTCTACCTCGAGCAGGCTGGCTTCACTGTCAACCTCAACGGCAAGCCGAAGAAAGAGAGACTGTCTCTCGCCGGCAACGACAACGATCATGATTACGATGTCATGCTGACTCGTTGGGGCCCGGACTACGGCGATCCTCAGACTTATATGGATCTGTTTGTTTCCACGAATTCTTCCAACAACGACGGCGGCTACAATTCTCCGGAATATGATGCCCTGGTCGATGATGCTGAAAGAGGCGCAGGTGCTACTGACGCTGCGGCAAGATGGAAAGATTTCCTCGATGCAGAGGTCCAGCTGGTCAAGACTGACGCTGCTGTTATCCCTGTATTCCAGGCAGGTGCTGCTATGATCATTTCTCCGAGCATCAGCGGTATCGAATTCCACTCAGCTGCTGTTGACAGCTATCGTCATATCGTTGTAAACAAATAATCAGCTGATCAAAAAAGTATGAAACTTTAGAGCGATTGAGTGAAGCTTGATCGCTCTATTGTTTTGTGAAAGGATAGTTTATATGAAGAAATATATCTTGAAAAGAGTCCTGATCAGTATTGCCACTCTTCTGGTCATCATTCTGGTACTCTTCCTGCTGATGGATCTGATGCCGGGAACACCTTTCAATGATGAAAAACTGACGGAAGCGCAGAAGGCTCTTCTGTATGCCAAATACGGGTTGGACAAACCATTGCTGGTTCGTTTTTTCCTTTATCTGAAAAACATGCTGACAGGAGATCTCGGTGTTTCTTACGCCATCAACAAGAACTTTGCGATTTCCGACATGATTAAAGGGCGTCTGGGAATTTCGATCGCTGTCGGTGCGATGGCCATGCTGATCGGAACGATACTGGGTCTGGTCTTAGGTATCCTGGCTGCTTTGAACCACAATACCTGGATCGACAACCTCTGTTCCGTCATCTCTGTCGTCGGCGTCAGTGTTCCTTCCTATGTCTGTGCACTCCTACTGTGCTACTACATCGCCTATAAACTGAAACTGCTGCCGATCCTGTACAACCAGACGATGCCGTTCAAGTCACTGATCCTGCCTTCGATCGCATTATCAGTGTCACCGACGGCCAATATCGCCCGCTTCACAAGATCGGAAATGCTGGATGTGCTCAATTCCGACTACATCCTTTTAGTCCAGTCCAAGGGCGTCAAGGCATACAAGATGATCATCAGACACGCTTTGCGCAATACGCTGATCCCCATCATCACCGTCATGGGTCCGCTGTTGGTCAACCTTCTGACAGGTTCCTCAGTCATCGAAAGGATCTTCGGTATTCCGGGCATCGGCTTGCTGATGATCAGTGGTATTCAGCAGAACGACTACAACGTCACTATCGCCTGTTCGTTCATCTATTCACTGATGTACATCGTGGTGATGCTGTTTGTCGATATCCTTTACGGCGTGATCGATCCGCGTATCAGGGTCGCCAAGGAGGGCTAAATGAGCGAGATTAAGAACCATGAATTTCATCATGATGATTTTGAATTTGCCCATGAGGCCGGCGAAAGACTGATCGACCGCAACTACAAGGCTTCTTCCTACTGGAAGGATGTCTGGGGCAACTTCTCCAAGAACAAGGGTGCCTTGATCGGTTCGATCATCATCCTGATCATCGTTTTCTTTGCGCTGGTCGGTCCCAGCATGAACCCGCATACCTATAAATCGATCATCCCCGGACATGAATGTCTGGTCCCCAGGATCCCGTTCCTGGAGAAACTGGGCATCGCCAACGGCTTCTTCAAGGGGAATGACCAGTATGCAGCCAAGGGTTTCAAGGATATTTATTACTGGTTCGGAACCGATACCCAGGGCAGAGACATCTTTACCCGTGTCTGGGCCGGTACCAGAGTTTCTCTGGTCATCGCATTCGCGGCCGTTCTGGTCGATATCTTCATCGGTATGGTCTACGGTCTGATCTCCGGCTTCATCGGCGGCAGAGTCGACCTGATCCTGCAGCGTATCGCTGAGATCCTCAACGGCATTCCGACTCTGGTCGTCGTTACCCTGCTGGGTCTGGTACTGAAGCCCGGTATTTCTTCCATTATCTTTTCACTGGTCCTTACCGGATGGATCGGCATGGAAAGAATCGCCAGGGCGCAGGTCCTCAAGGTCAAGGAACAGGAATATATCCTGGCTTCCACGACACTTGGTGCTTCCAAGTTCCGTCTGATCTTCAAGGAAGTCCTGCCGAATATCTTCGGACAGGTCATCATCACTTCGATGTTCTCGATCCCGAGTGCCATCTTCCTTGAGGCTTATCTGTCATTCATGGGACTGGGTGTTCCGGCACCGTTAGCTTCATTGGGTTCCCTGGTTTCTGACGGCTACAAGTCGATGACGACTTATTCCTACATCCTGATCATCCCGGTCATCGTGCTGGGTATCCTGATGCTGTGCTTCAATCTCTTTGCGGATGGTCTTCGTGACGCATTTGATCCGAAGATGTTAAATAAGTAGGTGATACTATGGCAAAATTCAAGAGAGATAAAAACGAAAGAGTGCTTTCGATCAGGGATCTGAATATTTCCTTCAAGACCAATTACGGTACTGTCAGAGCCATACGCGGTGTCCGTCTGGACCTGTTCCAGGGCGAGACGATCGCGATCGTCGGTGAGTCCGGTTCCGGCAAGTCTGTCACCGTCAAGACGATGATGGGCATCCTGGATTCCAACGGCACCATCGATTCCGGTTCGATCATCTACCGCTGCCGTGAAAAAGACGGCAGTGAGATCGAATATGATCTGACCAAGATGTCGCAGAAAGATATCCGTTACAAACTGTGCGGAAAACATATCGCCATGGTCTTCCAGGATCCGATGACTTCACTGGATCCGACGATGACCATCGGCAGACAGATCATGGAACCGATCCTGGAACACGAGACTGTCTCCAGGGCGGAAGCGGCGGACAGAGCACTGAAGCTGCTGGATGAGGTCGGTATCAATGAACCGTCCAAGACATTCAAGCAGTATCCGCATGAGCTTTCCGGCGGCATGAGACAGAGAGTCGTCATCGCGATCGCTCTGGCCTGTGACCCGGATATCCTGATCTGTGATGAGCCGACAACGGCACTGGATGTCACCATTCAGGCCAAGATCCTTGAGAAGATCAAGGAGATCCAGCTCAAGAAGAATATTTCTGTTATTTACATTACCCATGACCTGGGAGTCGTCGCCAAGGTCGCGGACTATGTCGCCGTCATGTATGCCGGCAGGATCGTGGAAAAAGGAAACATAAACGAAGTCTTCTACGATCCGCGTCATCCTTATACCTGGGGACTGCTGAGCTCCATGCCGGATGTCGATACCGATTCCGACAGACTCTTTGCGATCCCGGGTTCTCCTCCCAATCTGATGGAAGAGGTCGTCGGCGATGCGTTTGCGCCGCGCAACCCGTTTGCGTTGAAGATCGACTACCGTGAAGAACCCCCGATGTATGATGTCGGCGGTCAGCACCGTGTCGCATCATGGCTGTGCGATCCGCATGCGCCGAAAGTCGAAGTCCCGGCAGAACTGAAAGTCAGGATCGAAAAGATGAAGAAGGAGGCAGGTGTTCAATGAGTGAAACAAGAAAACCGCTTCTCCATGTAGAAGATCTGAAACAGTATTTCCGTGTCAACAGGAAACAGGTAACAAAGGCTGTCGACGGCATCAGCTTCGATATTTACGAAGGTGAGACCTATGGTCTGGTCGGTGAGTCCGGTTCGGGCAAATCCACGACCGGCAGAGCCATCATCAGACTTTACGATCCGACCGGCGGCAAGATCATCTTTGACGGTCATGACATCTCCGGCAGACTTTCCAAGGAAGACGAGAGATATCTGCGTACCAATATGGCCATGATCTTCCAGGATCCGATGGCCTGTCTCAATCCGAGAAAGAAGGTCAAGGAGATCATCGCCGAGGGTCTGGAGATCCATCACCTGTGCAGCTCTCAGGCTGAAGTTGATGAAAAGGTCAATGAAGTCCTCGACAAGGTCGGACTTTCCAGGGAACAGGCTACCCGTTTCCCGCATCAGTTCTCCGGCGGTCAGAGACAGCGTGTCGGCATTGCCAGAGCGCTGGTCATGAACCCGAGACTGGTCATCGCCGATGAATGTATCTCGGCACTGGATGTTTCCATTCAGGCACAGGTGGTCAACCTGATGAAAGACCTGCAGGATGATCTGGGCACGACTTATCTGTTCATCGCTCATGACCTTTCGATGGTCAAGTATATTTCCGACAGGATCGGCGTCATGCATCTGGGTCATATCGTCGAGACCGGTACGACCGATGAGATCTTTGAGAATCCGATCCATCCGTATACGAAATCACTGCTGTCAGCGATCCCCCATCCTAATCCGATCGTAGAAAAGAAGCGTATCGCCTTAAGCTACAACAAGGATGAAGAGGGCGTTGACTACGAGGCAGGACACGAACACGTCTTAAGCGAGACCCACAAGGTACTTGCCACCGACGAAGAGTTCGCCAAGTGGACTGCTGCATAAAAACGAAAGCCGCAATCAGCGGCTTTTTGGTATAAGATAAAACTGACAGATTATCTGAAGAAGGAGGGCTTATGAAAAAACCGTTGATCGGCATCAGCTGCGGAATCGAAGACAAGATGGTCTCGGGCATCAATCCCCGTCAGATCCATCATCTGAGCAACACTTATGTAAGTGCCGTCGCACAAAGCGGCGGTATTCCCGTCATCATTCCGGTCGGACTGAATGAAGAAGCTCTGAGGGAACTTGCGCAGCGTCTTGACGGCTTCCTGTTTTCCGGAGGCGAAGACGTCGATCCAAGACGTTACGGAAAAACAGATGAAAAGCATCTGGCGGAATTCGATGAAAGAAGGGATGATACCGAACTGACTTTATTGAAGTATGTCCTGAACGAAACAAAGAAACCCGTCTTTGCCATATGCCGGGGACTGCAGGTACTGAACGTCGCCATGGGCGGAACGCTCATCATCGATCTGCCTTCTGCCGGCAAAAAGAACCATTCCCTGACGGATCTTCCAAGAGGTTCCTTCTCTCATGAGGTCACAGTCGAAGAGAATACGAAACTGAGCGCTATCCTGAAACAAGAAAGAAGAGTCAATTCCTTCCATCATCAGGCTGTCGATGAACCGGCAAAAGGTCTTGTCGTGACAGCCTATTCGGCAAACGATCATGTGATAGAAGCCTTTGAAGCTCCGGGAGACAGATACATCCTGGCCGTGCAGTGGCATCCGGAGGAGCTGACAGCACACGAAGCACATAAGGCCCTGTTTGATGAATTCGTCTTACAGGCCGCAAAGTAAACCATTATGATATGAAACGATGCCGGGAGTGATCCCGGCATTTTTCATCGGGAAATTATGATATATTGAAGATGATGGAAAAAGAAAAGATCATTATACTCGCCAAACGCGACAACAAAACGATTTATGCGCAGGACGGCCTCTGTTATAAAGTGTTCGACACAGACTATAACACAGCCGATATCCTTAACGAGGCGCTTAATCAGGCCAGAGTCGAGGAAAGCGGCCTGATGGTCCCTGCCTTAAGGGAAGTGAAGGTCCTGGAAGACGGACGCTGGGCACTGGTGTCGGACTTTATTGACGGAAAGACACTGGAAGAGATGATGGATGAGGAGCCTGAAAAAGAAGATGAATACATCGGACGCTTTGTCGATCTGCAGCTGGAGATGCTGAACAAGCGCTGTCCTTTGCTGAACAAGCACCGGGACAAGATGAACCGCAAGATCTCCCAGACCGATCTGTCCGCAACGCTGCGTTATGACCTGCATAACCGCATTGAAGCGATGCCCAGACACAACTGTCTGTGTCACGGCGATTTCAACCCGTCCAATGTGATGATCGACAGAAACGGCGATGCCTATATCGGCGACTGGTCTCATGCCACACAGGGCAATGAGGAGGCTGATGCCGCCAGAACGTTCATGATGTTCCTGGTGGAAGGAAAGAAGGAAAGAGCGAAGAAATACATCGACTGTTTCTCTGAGAAAAGCGGATGCCCGATCAAAGATATCCTGAACTGGCTGCCGATCCTGGCCGCATCCCAGTCTGTCAAGGGCATCAGGAAACAGACCGGCTTCCTGAAGAGTCTGATCTACATGGATGAAAAAGGACTGGAGGAACTCTATGCGCAACTCTAAGTTTGAAACCAAGATACAGTATCTGAAATACCAGGTGCTCAAGGAAGTTGCCAGGGAAGCCTGGGAAGGAAATCTGGTGGAAAATGTCCTGGATATACCCAAGATGATACTGCCGGGAAAGATCCCGACGATGCGCTGCTGTGTCTACAAGGAAAGAGCGATCCTTCAGGAAAGGGTCAAGCTGGCCATGGGCGGCAACCGCAAGGAAGACGGCATCATCGAAGTCATCGACATTGCCTGCGACGAATGCCCGATCGGCGGTTATGAAGTGACCAACACCTGCAGAGGCTGCCTGGCACAGAGATGCAAAGACGCCTGTCCGAGAGATGCGATTGTATTCGATGCGAACCATCAGGCCCATATCGACAAAAACAAGTGTATCAACTGCGGTGCCTGTTCCAGAGCCTGCCAGTATACAGCCATCATCAACCGCAAGCGTCCCTGTGAGAACGCCTGCGCAGTCAAGGCCATCGTTCCCAATGAGGAACAGGCTGCCAGGATCGATCATGACAAATGTATCAACTGCGGTGCCTGTATCTCGCAGTGTCCTTTCGGTGCCATCATGGATAAGTCCTTTATTCTGGATGCGATCGACTATATCCTCAAGAGCAGGAACAATACGGAGTTCAAGGTCTATGCCCTGCTGGCTCCGGCGATCGCAGACAGCTTCAAGGAAGTGAAACTCGGTCAGATCGTGACCGGATTAAAGAAGCTCGGTTTTTATGACGTGATCGAAGCAGCAAAGGGTGCCGATATGGTCGCTTATAACGAAGCGAAGGAACTGGATGAAAAAGGTTTCCTGCTTTCATCCTGCTGTCCGGCTTTCGTGGATTATGTAAAGAAAAACTTCCCGGATTTCGTACCCTATATCTCTCACAATCTTTCGCCGATGGCGACCATTGCGAAGAGGATCAAGGAAGAAGACGAAGACTGCAGCATCATTTTCATCGGACCCTGCACAGCCAAGAAGGCTGAAGTCATGAAGGATGAAGTGAAGAATTATGTGGATGTCGCTCTGACCTTTGAAGAACTGCAGGCCCTGTTTGATTCCAGAGAAATCGAACTGGAAGACCTGGAGGAGACAAAACTGGATCAGGCTTCTTATTTCGGAAGAGTCTTTGCGCGTTCCGGCGGTCTGACAGAAGCGATGGCAGAAGGATTAAAGGAAATATCTTCATCTCTGGAACTGAAGCCTGAGACCTGCAGCGGCATCGAGATGTGCAGGGTGGCGATGTTAAAGAAGACCAAGGATTTGCTGCAGGGCAACTTCGTTGAAGGCATGGCCTGTGCCGGAGGCTGTATCGGCGGCGCCGGAACACTGCAGAAGTTCGGTGTCAGGAAAGAGAATGTCGATGCTTACGCAAAAGAAAGCGGCATCCCCACGATTGAAGACAGTGTCAATCGGTCGTTATAGGATTTTCAATGAAAAACGCTGACAGGATACTATCGTTTATTAGAGAGAATACGATCGGAACCGTCTTTGTTTTCTCGGACAAAAAGGATTATTATCTCGACTGTTTCATCATCAAGGCACCGGAAGAAGAACCGGTCATTTATGATACCTGTCGGGTGAAGCAGGGGATGTTTCAGGACGAAGTGTTCTGTCAGATAAAAGATGATCCCCTCTTTGATTTCCGTTTCTTTCCATACAAAAACAACAGACTGAAATTCTTTTCCTGGTCTGACGATTACCGGCCGGTTTATCTTGTGAACGAGGGAGAAAAGGATCTGGAGACCGATACGCCTTTCGGATATTATCTGATTCCGCCGGGAGAGATACTGGAGTGTAAGAAGGGTCAGGAAAAATATAGGATCGAGAAGCCGGTCGTTCCGGCGATCGACAGATACTGTGTGAATGATGTCTATGTCCATGAGGACGGAAGCGTCAGCTACGGAGGACCCAACAATCATCCCAAGATCATTTACGTCAAAGAAAAAAAGAAAAAGCAGGACCGCTGATGCGGCCCTGCATTTGTATAGGATCAGAAGATGCAGGAATCGAAGAAATCGATGATACCCTGTTCGACATCTTCCTTGATGTCGCTGTAATTGTGGATCTCATGACGATATCCGGTATATAAGACTGTCGTGACATCGTGTCCGGTATCAGTGAGCCAGTTGGCTGTCTGATAGACACCGGTTCCGTACTGTCCGACCGGGTCCTGATCACCGGCAATGTTGTAGATCGGAAGTTCATCAGGAACTTTTTCAGCCCACACTTCTCCGGTGATGTCTTTCATCATCAGCAGGAAGTAGTACCAGGCTCTGTTGGATGTCGGTTTGGTGAATGCGTCGAAGGGGTCTTCGGCATGGTCGGTCTGTACATATGGAGAATCGCAGATCCATTCATTGCCCAGTTTGACGCCTTCCGAGCATCTTGCGAACATCCAGCCCATGAAGGTCGCACCAAGTGTTGGATCGGATTCTGCGCCCTTTCCTTCATCGACGAGTTTTTTGACGATGGCGATATTGTCATCAAGATTCGGCCAGACACCGGTCGTTCCGCAGATCGTCGCGCCTTTCAGATCTTTGCCGTACTTGGCGATGTACTGTCTGGTGATGAATGAGCCCATGGAATGTCCGAACATGAAATAAGGCAGATCCGGATATTTCTCAACGACCAGATCATGGAGCTTCTTCTCATCTTCCATCATCGTGGTGTAGCCTTTGTCGCCCCAGTCGCCCCAGGTATCGTTTTCCAGAGCTGTCTTGCCGTGTCCGACATGGTCATCGGCTGCCACGATATAGCCGGCTTCCATGAACGAAGTGATCATGTGCAGATATCTGCGTGAGTGCTCACCGAAACCGTGAATGAGCTGAATGATGCCGACAGGCTTGCAGGCAGGGACATAGATCCAGCCGTAAACCTGATCCCGCTCGTTGAAAGAGCTGAATTTGACTTCATGTAACATATTATGATTTATCCTTTCCGGAGTATGACTCCTTCTTCTGATTTCATCATATCATCGCATCGTGCTTTTTGAAAATGACTTCATGGGGAAAGATTCGTTTTATTTTTGTTTTGAAACAGGGAGACCGGAAGCAGATGATAAAATAGATATAAGCATATCATCTGACAGGCCTATAAAAAAATCAGGAAACAGGGAGGATCGCCATGGATAAAGAATGGTCGGAAAAAAACAGACAGATGCAGTCAATGATCAGAAAGAAAGAGAACTTTGAAGAAGGGATCGGAATCCTTCTGGACTTGAGAAACGACCTGTTCGCTCAGATCAGATCGATCGTAAACACCTATCCTTCCGAAGCGTTTTATCAGATTCCTTTTGCCAAGGCTGAAGGTTTCCACAGCAAGACCCTGGTTTATTCCATGTGGCATATTTTCAGGATCGAGGACATCGTTGCGCATACTCTGATTGTAAACGATGAACAGATCCTTTTCACGGAACGATGGCTTGAAAAAACGAAGAGCCCCATTATCACGACCGGCAATGAATTAAAAGGAGAAGAGATCGCTGAATTTTCAAAACAGCTGGATGTAAAAGCTGTTTACGGCTATTGCAAAGCCGTGAAGGAATCAACAGATGAAATACTGAAGGGACTGAAATTCGAGGATCTCAAAAAAAGATTTGATGAGGAAGACAGAAAGAGACTGATTGAAAGCAGAAGCGTCAGTGAGGATGAAAGTGCTTTCTGGCTGATCGATTACTGGTGCGGAAAAGATATCAAAGGTCTCATCCAGATGCCTTTCTCCAGGCACTGGATCATGCATATAGAAGCGATGCGCCGGATCAAAAACAAGCTCTGTCTCAAAGCGAGAAAAGGAGCCGATCCGGTCGCTTTCTGCGGTCTGTCCTGTGATCACTGTTTTCTGAAAGACTGGTGCGGTTCCTGCCGGACAAGGTACAATACCTGTTCCTATGCGACATGCTGCCCGGACAACATCTGTACGAACGCTGCCTGCTGCAGAGAAAAAGGGATCGATGGCTGCTATGAATGCGAAGAACTGGACGAATGCTTCAAGGGTTTCTACGGAAACGGAAACGACGGCAAAGCTGTAAAAGCGCTGGCACTGTTCATCAGGAAATACGGGAAAAAGCAGCTCATTTCAGTGATGGATCGTCTCCATGAAAGATACGATTTTAAAAAGATCCAGGAGATCATCGGCTACGATGTTGAAGAAGGATTGAAGATACTGGAAGATAACAGACAGGTATAAGGGCAGTGCGTTTTTTTGCAGCACACTGCTGATAGAATCAGATAAAAAGAAAGGACGGATTTATGAATCAGATCAAATGTCCAAATTGCGGTGAGGTATTTACCATCGATGAATCGAATTATGATTCGATCGTAAAACAGGTTAGAGACCATCAGTTCAACGAAGAGTTGAGAAAAAGAGACAGGGAATATGAAGAGAAGCTTCAGAGAGAGCTTGCTTTGGTAAAGACAAAAACGGAAAGCGAGAACCAGAGAGCCCTGAACGACAGGGATCTTCTGATCGAAAAACTCAAGAGCGAGCTTTCCGGCAAAGACAGGGAAAATGAACTGACGGTAATAGAAGCCCTGAACAAGGTGAGATCCGAGCTTTCAGAAAAAGATAAGATCATCGATTCCCTGAACGCAAAGCTGAAAAACAAGGATACCGAGAATCAGCTCGATCTGGCCAAAGCCCTGCAGGAGAAAAACGAAGAGATCAGCGAACTCAAGGCCAATGCCGATGCACTGAAGGAAGGTTATCAGAAACAGATCAGAGACAAAGATGATCTGATCGCTTACTATAAGGATTTCAAGGCAAGACAGTCGACCAAGATGATCGGCGAAGATCTTGAGCAGCATTGTCTGAATGAGTTCAACAGACTGAGACCTCTGTTCAGGAATGCATATTTTGAAAAAGACAACGACATCTCCACGGGTTCCAAAGGTGATTTCATCTTCCGGGACTACGATGATGAGGGAACAGAGATCGTTTCGATCATGTTCGAGATGAAGAATGAAGCAGATAAAACAGCGACCAAGCACAAAAACGAAGACTTCCTTGCCAAACTGGACAAGGACCGTAAAGACAAGAACTGTGAGTATGCGGTACTGGTATCTCTGCTGGAGATGGATAACGATCTCTATAACGAAGGCATCGTCGACATGTCTCACCGCTATGAGAAGATGTATGTGATCCGTCCGCAGAATTTCATTGCGATCATCACGTTATTAAGGAACGCAAACCTCAATTCCGTGTCTTATAAGAAACAGCTGATCGCCGTACAGAATCAGGACGTGGATTACAAGAACTTTGAGAACAACATGAATGCGTTCAAGGATGCCTTCTCACGCAATTACGAACTGGCTTCCCGCAAGTTCCAGGATGCGATCGATGATATCGACAAGACGATCAAGTCTCTGGAGAAGACAAAGGCCGACTTGCTTTCATCCGACAGAAATCTGCGCCTGGCCAATGACAAGGCACAGGATCTGACGATCAAAAAACTGACGAGGAATGCGCCGAGCGTTGCGGAAAAATTCAAAGACGGAAACAAATAATATATAATAGATATCGGATAAAGGAGGATTAATAATGGATCTCGATAAAAACAAAATTCAGGAATTACTGGATGAATCTTCTGCCAAGGTAGAAGCCATCATGAAGGACACTGCTGCTCTGGAAAACATCTTACAGAGTGCAGAACAGAAGCTGAAGGACATCCCGGGTGTCGGTCAGTATGCAGCAAAGCTGCCGCTGATGCTTTCTATGATCCGCAGCTACATCGCCAAGGAATACACTGAAGTATCTCCGAAGGTCGTTGTCTCCATGGTCGGAGCTCTTGTCTATATGCTGAAGGGCAAGGATCTGATCCCTGACAAGATCCCGGTGATCGGCGCTGTCGATGACCTGGCAGTCCTGGGTCTGGCTCTGCAGGTAAACTCTTCCGAACTCGAAACTTACGCAAAGTGGAGAGAAGAGAAGGACGCTGCCAAAGCAGAATAAGTCTGTACTTTAATGACTGAAGAAAACGGATATGAGCAATCATATCCGTTTTTATGTATTGGTGATCTTTTTTTTCGATCAGACCTTTTCTTTGTTTCCGATCCTGTACAGATAGGTGCAGTAGAGGATCGCGATCACGATCGTTGAGATGATATAGACCCAGTCCATCAGCAGGGATTCTTTATTATACAGGGAGAAGACATCGATCATGCTGTGAGCGAGGATGCAGGGAAGGATGCTTCCGCATCTGTAATAGACCATTGTGAAGATAAATCCCCAGGAGATCGCAAAGAAGATCTGAACGAATGTCTCAAAGCTTGCGTGTCCGGCAAAGAGGTTGACGATGTGTCCGATCCCGAAGGTGAGCGAGGAAATGATGATCGCATTGAGCGTCTTTCCGTCTTTCAGCATTCCCCTGAACAGAAAACCTCTGAAAAGCATTTCTTCGATGAATCCGACCAGTGCCATGGACAGTGTCGCAAGCAGCTGCTGAATTCCCTGATATTCCATACCGAAACCGCTCCATAGATTGCCGGTGGCAGCGATCCACATCGGGATCAGATACAGATAGCGTTTTGTATCCTTGGGCCAGTGGTCCAGTCCGTATCTCGCTTCAAGATGTTCATGTTTCACAAAGAAGAAGATCGCAGCCGCGATCGCAGCCAGTGCTGCAAAGGTCGGGAATCCCTCATAACCGTAAGCCCCCTGCATATTTGCCATGAGGACACAGTAGAAAACGATCCACAGGACCGCAAAGGTCACTTCGTTTTTGTCATATAATCTGCGCATATCTTTTTATCCTTTCTGCCCTGTCAGAAGAAGGAAATGATCTTCCAGCAACTTCCGGCAGAGTGCTTCATCATATTCCATGGAGTTGTTTGCCAGCAGGCTCGCCAGTCCGTGTACCAGACAGAAGTAGCTGATGAACATCTCTCTTGCCTGATCTTCGTCACAGTTCATTCCGCCGGACACGACAGAGATGATGTCGTTGAGTTCTTCGCCTTTCAT
Organism: Erysipelotrichaceae bacterium; assembly: GCA_017454765.1. Classification (GTDB taxonomy): domain Bacteria; phylum Bacillota_I; class Bacilli_A; order Erysipelotrichales; family Erysipelotrichaceae; genus Colivicinus. The sequence goes on from JAFTCJ010000007.1 coordinate 35,689, forward strand.
CAGGGTCACGATATTCATTCCGCCAAAATGATCGGTTTGAAAGAGAAAACGGAAAAGGTTCTTTTCTTCATGGGCAAAGCGCACATAATTCAGTCCCATCGTCAGCATCGCTTCCTCATCTTTTCCTTTGGGTATGATGTATTCGCTGTGAAAGGCATCAGCTTTGCGGTAGGCGGCCTGTCTGATCTCATCGACTGTTCTGAACTGATAGAGGACCGGTTGGGTGGAACAGTTCAGGAAAGCAGCTATGCTTCGTGCGTTGAGCTGTTCAAATCCTTTTTCCCGGATGATCGCAAAGGCGGCATCTATGATCATGTCTTCTGTGATCTTTGTTTTCGGCGGCATATCTCACTCCTTTATATAACATATGTTATATAATATGGATTATATATTGAATGTACCTTCCTGTCAACAGCTCATCCCTTTTCTTTTTCCAAACTTCAGTTCACAATAAAACTATGGAGATCAGACATCACGCCCTGCTGTATGCCCTCATCTGTAAACATACGATCGAACATTACGGAAAAGAAGCAGGTGAGGATCTGATCAGAAAGATTACCGAGGAATACGGCAGACAAAGAGGAAAAAGGATGGCATCTCATTCGCTGAAGAAGGGTATGAATGAGTTCTTCCTCAATGGCGAATGGAAAGGGAAAGAAGGAGAGAACATCTCTTCCCTGTCTTTTTATGATGACCGTACGGAATCCGTCGTTTCAAAATGCGCCTGGTATGATAGCTGGAAGGAATATGGGATGGAAGGATACGGATCTTATTACTGCCGCTATATCGATAAGGCGATCTGTGAAGGCTATGGCGGTAATTTTGATCTGGAACTGAGATCGGCGATCGGTCTGGGTGATGAGGAATGTGTCTTCAGCTGGTCGGGGAAAGGTGATCCGGAAACAGTTGAAAAGAGTCAGCGGAAATATATCCTTCCTTTTGACTTTCATTGCCGGGAACTTTATGAATGTGCAGAAAGATATCTTCCGGAAGAAGTACTTGAAAAAATCAGGAATGACTTTCGGGAGTTCTTCAATCGGGAAGTGACTGTGGGATAACGGGATCATGGAAGCAGGAGTGAGGAAGATTATGTTGGTGACGGGCATTGTTTTTCTGATATACGGACTGGTTGTTCTGGCTTTGATCCGTTTCGGGAGTATTTTCAATTTCTTTTATCTGTGTGCAGGTATCTTTCTGATCGTTTTTTCTTTTCTGATGAAGAGGATGGATCCGGGCCTGACAAAGATCCTTGTTTCTGTCCTTGTGGTCCTGGCAGTATTTTTCACCGCTGTTGAGATCAGGATCGTCAGTTATGGAATCAAAGAGGCTGAAAGGGATGCCGACTATCTGATCGTGCTGGGTTCGCAGATGAAGGAAGACGGACCTTCGATGGATTATCGGGCAAGACTCGAGAGCGCCTATGAATATCTTGTGAAAAATCCGGAAACGAAGGTCATCACGACCGGTGCCCGGGGAGATTTCGAACCGGTCTCTGAAGCCAAAGGCGGAGCCGATTACCTCATAAAGAAAGGGATCAGTTCAGACAGGATCATCATGGAAAACAAAAGCTATGATACACTGCAGAATCTGAGCAATGCCTATGATCTGATCGTAAAGGACGGAAAGGATCCGAAAGAAATAAAAACCGTGATTGTATCGGCTCTCTATCATCTGTATCGGGCTTCCTATATCGCAGAGAAGATCGGTTATAGAAACATATCCTGCAAAGGCGGACACGGATTACTGATACTGCTGCCGCATTATTATACAAGGGAATTCTTTGCGCTGATCAAGGAATGGATCGTACTGTAAAGAGAAATAATTCGGACAGGGAAAGATGTTCCGATAAGATAGAATAAGACTGTATGGAAGAAAAGAAGAGGACATACATCGCGATCGATCTGAAGTCTTTTTATGCATCGGTGGAATGCGTGGAAAAGGGGCTGGATCCGCTTGACACCAATCTGGTGGTCGCGGATGAGAGCCGGACTTCCAAGACGATCTGTCTGGCTGTTTCGCCGGCACTGAAATCATTCGGTATCCCGGGGCGTCCCCGTCTTTTTGAAGTGGAACAGGCTGTTAAAAGGATCAACGAAGAAAGAAGAAGAAAAGCGAGAGGCTGTTCGGGGAAATCGGCTTATCTGCATAAGCTGCTGGAAGATGACTCTTTAGCCCTTGACTATGTCGTGGCCATGCCCCGGATGGCTTTATACATCGAATACTCCACCAAGATCTATGACATCTATCTGAAGCACGTCTCCAAACAGGATCTGCATATCTACTCGATCGATGAAGTCTTCATCGATGCGACGGATTATCTTGGCCCCAATCACATGAATGCTCATGAATTTACGATGAAGATCATCGAAGACATCATGGTCAATACCGGCATCACCGCAACGGCCGGTATCGGGACCAATCTCTATCTGGCCAAAGTCGCGATGGATATCGTCGCCAAACATCAGAAAGCCGATAAGGACGGCGTCAGGATCGCAGAGCTTGATGAGATGTCATACCGGAAGATCCTGTGGACGCATGAGCCTTTAAGTGATTTCTGGAGGATCGGCAAGGGCATCATGAAGCGTCTTGAGAAATACAATATCCATACGATGGGTGACATCGCCCGTTTCTCTTTGAGAGCGGACGGTGTGCTTTATGATGAATTCGGCATCAATGCGGAACTGCTGATTGACCACGCCTGGGGCTATGAATCCTGTACGATGAAAGAGATCAAGGCCTATGTTCCGCAGAGCTCTTCACTGGGGGCCGGACAGGTCCTGATGGAACCGTATACCTATGAGAAAGCAAGGGTCGTATGCAAGGAGATGATCGATTCTTTGTGCCTGGATCTGGTTGAGAAAGGACTCGTGACCGATCACATCAGCCTGTATATCGGCTATGACACCAGCAGTGATCTGAGCGACTACAACGGAAAGATCACCTATGACTGGTACGGCAGAAAGAGTGCCAAACCGGCCGGTGCCAGTATGCCTTTAAGATCACCGACATCTTCAGTGAAGATCATCAAAGAAGCTTTCATGAAAATGTATGATGAGGCAGTCGATCCTTCATTGCTGATACGCAGAGTCAACATCAACGCTGATCATGTCCTGGCAAAGAAGAAGGCGGAAGAAAAAGTCAGAGTCGAGCAGTTCGACCTTTTCCATGATCCGGAAAAAGCGGAGGCACAGCTGAAGAAGGAAAAGGAAGACGAGAAGAAGGAAGAGGATCTTGCCAGAGCACTGTTGAACATCAAGCAGCGTTTCGGCAAGAATTCCGTGCTCAAGGGCACCAGTTTTGAAGAAGGCGCTACCGGCAAGCAGCGCAACGAACAGATCGGAGGACACAGGGAATGAGTGAAAAAGATCCCCATCGCTATGATGACATCATCGATATGCCCCGTTTTGTTTCCAAAGGCCGCAGACACATGTCTGAATATGACCGTGCGGCACAGTTTGCGCCTTTTGATGCCCTGACGGGATATGATGAAGCGATCGAAGAGACCGGCAGGACGACGGAAAACGAGATCGTTCTGGGAGAAAGCGAGATACAGCTGCTGGACCGCCGTTTCGGGATCCTTCGCGATCACATCAATGAAAGACCAGAGATCAGGATCCGATATTTTGAGCCTGACCTGTATAAAGAAGGCGGCAGCTACAGAGAAGCGAAGATCATTGTGAAGAAGATCGATCTGAACAGAAGAGTCCTGGTGTCGGAAGAAAAGAGGAATTACGATCTGGATCACATCGTTTCCCTGGAAGGGCCCCTCTTTGATCTTTATGAATTATGAGCGGAAATATGTTTTAATGTAAGTGTAATATTCACCCGTTGTTTTTAATCTGATCACCCCATCAAAAAGGAGAAATTATGAAGAAACTGGAATACTGTTTTGACTGCCTGGACGGACATTATTCTTTAGTCATGGAATGGGCGGAAACGCTGTGCTATGAGATCGAAAGCGATATCGCCGGTTTTGAAAACAGAAACGGCGAGCTTTCAAAGCAAGAGACAGAAGCTTTTGAAGAAGCACTGAAAAAAGCGGAAATCGAAAAGTGGGACAGGGCATATCTTCCGGAAACGGAAGGGATCGAAGATGCCGTTCACTGGAAACTGAAGCTGATGGAAGATGATAAGGAGTATGTATCGGAAGGTGAAGAATCTTATGAGCCTTACGGATACGAACTGTTCATCGATGCCTTAAGAAAAGTGGAAGACAAGGCTGATTATTTTACGGCAGGCACGAAGTGACAGACAAAGAGGTACTCAAGACACTCAAGCTGGCGCAGCTGAAGCAGCTGGCTGCAAACAAAGGGATCAAAGTGACGGGTCTCAAGAAAGACGAGATCATTTCTTTATTGTGCGATGAAAAAACGGAAGAAGTGATCGAAGAAGATCAGACAGAGATCATTGAAGAAGAAAATAAAGAGACTGAAAGCGAAAGCGAGATCAGGATCATCGGGAAGATGAAAGATCCGTCTTCTCCTGTACAGGGTGTACTGACAGTGATGGAGGACGGATACGGATTCATACGGGGAGAAAACTTCGAGACCGGTGATGACAACGTTTTTGTCTCTCCGACCTTCGTCAAGAAGTTCCGTCTGCGGACCGGCGATCACATCATCGGAAAGAAACGCGATCCCAGGGAAGGCGAACGTTACGGTGCCCTGATCTACATCGACAAGATCAACTATCTGGATACCGATATGATCCGTTCCCGTGTGAGTTTCGAAGATCTTACACCGGTCTTCCCCTGTGAAAGAGTGAAGCTGGAACGCCAGGGCGAATCTCTGTCGATGAGGGTCATGGATCTGATCACTCCCATCGGCAAGGGCCAGAGAGGTCTGATCGTTTCTCCGCCCAAGGCCGGCAAGACGACCATCCTGAAGGATATCGCCTTATCGGTATTGAGAAGCTGTCCCGATGCCCATCTGATCATCCTGCTGATTGATGAAAGACCGGAAGAGGTCACGGACATCAAGGAAGTCGTGAAAGGCGACAATGTCATGATTGTCTATTCGACGTTTGATGAACAGCCGGCCAAGCACAAGTTCGTATCGGAGATGACGATCGAACACGCCAAGCGTCTGGTGGAAGCGGGAGAGGATGTCTTCATCCTTCTGGATTCCATCACCCGTCTGTCAAGGGCCTACAACCTGACTGAAGCAGGAAGCGGCAGGACCTTGTCCGGCGGTCTTGATCCAAGTGCTTTATATATGCCGAAACGCTTCTTCGGTGCCGCCAGAAAGACCAGGGAAAGAGGTTCCCTGACGATCCTGGCTACGGCTTTGGTCGATACCGGTTCCAAGATGGATGATGTCATCTATGAGGAATTCAAGGGTACGGGTAATATGGAACTGATCCTGTCGAGAAAACTGCAGGAGAGAAGGCTTTTCCCGGCGATCGATATCGCCAAGTCGGGGACCAGAAGAGAAGATCTGCTGCTGAGTGAAGAGGAACAGCAGTGTGTCAATATCATCCGACGGGATCTTCTGAATTATTACCGGGAGGATTCAGTCGATTCCCTGATCGAACTGTTTGTCCGGACAAGAAACAACGATGAGCTGATACAGCTGATCAATAAAAAGGGATTATAAAAAGAAAGGTTGAGATCTAGATCTCAACCTTTATATTGTTTACGGGTTCAAAGTCGATGACTCTGACTTTTGTGATGTAGTCGGCGATGATCTCGACGACATTGCGCTGTATATCTCTGATAGTCGGTGCATCTTTCAGCATCAGGAAGCCTCCGCCTCCCGCTGCCCGGTAATTGTTGATGCACAGAGTGAAGACATCGTCTTCTCTGATATCAGTGCCGTTTCGTGTCAGTTTAACGATCCTGTGACCGACCGGATTGGAGGCTTTGATCACGTACTCGACCCCGTCCAGCATGTCGTAGTTGTAGTGCAGGGGCGTCGGGAAGTCGTGATGTTTTTCAACGATGACCTTTCCGTTTTCGACATCCCAGAACTCAGCGCATTTTTCCAGATATTCTTTCAGGATCTTTCCCGTGACTTTCTTGACGACCAGGGTATTAGGGAAGACATAGGTCGACACCAGATCGCGCATCGTGATCTGCTGCTTGAATCCTCTTGCGTGAAGAAACAGGGCATTGCCTGAGATGTCGGCGGCGCTGCAGTCCTCACAGACTTTGTTCAGGAAAGTGATGACCTGTGATTTGTGTAAACGGGCATCATCTTCATCGGCGATCCTGAGATCGATGGCTGTTTCACCTAGTGGCTGATCGAGCCATTTCAGGCATTCCGCTTCTTCCGCTTCCATATAGGAAAGGATCTTTTCATCGGCAATATCATCTACTTCCAGCAGCTGCGCCCTGATCCCGTTTTCGTCGATCTCCACCTGAGCGATCTGTCTGCCGTCGTGTGCCGGCTGGATGAAAACGGTGTTGTTCAGTTTTCCTTCCATCGGCCGGTGCTGGTGTCCGCAAAGCAGGACGTCGATGCCTTCGATCTCCGTGCACATGCGGTAGCCCTGATTTTCAGAGGTCTGGACTTCTGTCTCTTCACCGGTCCGGGCATCTTTCTCAAGTCCGCCGTGATAGACACCGATGATGTAGTCGGTCTTTTCTTTTTTCCTGATCTGTTCAACGATCTTCTTCGTACATTCAAAGGCGTCCGGAAATTCCATGTCCCTGATATTCTCTTCTTTTTCCCAGTGCGGGACAAAGTGCGTCGTGACACCGAAAAGAGCGATTCTTTTGCCGTCGATGTCCAGGATGCGGTATGGCTGGGAAAGCGGTTTTCCCTGATACAGGACATTGGCTGTGATGCAGGGCATCTTCAGCTTTCCGATGTGATCGAAAAGGACCTCTTCCCCGTAATTGAAGTCATGGTTGCCCAGATTATAGAAATCAAAGCCGGCCATGTTCATGAGCTGGGTAAAGGGATTTTCTTTGTTTCTGTTATTCTGAAAATGATAATAAGAAAGCGGCGATCCTTCCAAGACATCGCCGTTGTCGATCACGATCGTGTTGTTATCTCTCAATCTGCTGATCGTATGTACTGCTTTGGCCAGTCCGATCCTTTCTTCTTTTCCTGTCGCATAGCTGCAGGGAAAGATACAGGCATGGATATCGGAGGTCATCAGGATGCGGATCATTCTGCTTCCGTTTCTTCGAATACTTCGATGACTTTGCGCAGATAGAGCTTGCCGTCCATCTCGATCAGGTTTCTGCCTTTGCAGTTATTGAAGGTCGTGACGAGCTCTTTTCCGTTGATCTCGATAAGTCTGGCTTTGAACAGGAAATCCTTCCAGTCCGCATAGCCGTATTTTGGTTCGGCAAAGGAACGTGCATGTTTCCAGTATCCTGCGCCGTAGATGTTCTTTCCGTTTTTTGTGTGAAGCGCCCAGTCGCAGTTATCGACGCCGCCGCCCCAGTGATCGGATCCTCTGGTGACCCCTTTCTTGGTGTACCAGTAGCAGCTGCCGCTGCCTGACACGAAATCCGGTTTCCGTTTGGGTCCTTCACATTCTTCGAATATGACGATAGTATTCTCGAAGAAATTGTCAGAGCTAGCTTCTCCGTCCTGGAGATCCGCATAGTATTTCTGAGCGGATTTGAAGTATTCTCCGCCTTTGCCGAAGATGATCTCTTCTTCGATGTTCTTTTCTTTAATACGTTTGATGAGTTCTTCCTGATTCATGATATATTCCTTCCTTCGAATTAATTATAGAACACCTGTGATAGAATTGAACCATGAGTATCGATCCGAGATTTGATGATGTGCTGAATTTCCGCGATCTGGGCGGTCTGGAGAGCGAAGACGGAAGGAAAGTCCGATATGGCTTCTTTTACAGAGGGGCAGGACTCGCTTATTTTAATGAGGAAGAACTGAAGGAATTCAAAAAGCTGAAGGTGAAGACGATCATGGATCTCAGGAGCCTTTATGAGATAAGGACGATACCTGATCCTGTGATCGAAGGTGCTTCCTATATCCAGCACAACGGTCTGGTCGTAAGAGGCAGCGAAGACATCGACTGGTCTCCCGCCGGCATGCGCAAAATCGGCGGAGCGGCTCAAAAGCAGCTGGAACAGATCAGAGGCTACTACCGGACGATCGCTTTTGACAATGAGGCTTTCAGGATCATGCTGAAGAAGATATGGGAAAGACATGTTCCGATCTATTTCCACTGCATGACCGGCAAGGACAGGACGGGCGTGGGAGCCATGGTCATCCTGCTGACGTTGGGTGTGAAAAATGAAGAGATCCGAAAGGATTATCTTCTGAGCAACCTCTATCGGAAGGAAGTTCTGGAAGAAAGCCTCGCACAGGTCGAAGAGGAGGCGAAGGATCATCCCGAACTGAAGCAGCTGATCACGATACAGGACGGCGTGGCGGAAGAGACCTATGATACGGTCATGGATTCGATCTTGCACAGATACGGAAACTTTGATGCCTATCTGGAAAAAGAATACGGTTTAGACAAAGAAAAGCGGCGGAAACTGAGAGATTTCTATCTGGAATAGGGCTTTCAGACAGGGCTTGTCATGCGTATGAAATCATCCTGAAAAAAAGAGGATGATTTTTTTGTTTTTTAGTCGTTATTCTGCTGAAAGAGTATGCGTTTTTGGATTATAATAGGTATGTAAATCTGCTTAGATTTATAGAAAAAGGAGAAGAAAATGAAAAAACTATTCAAGATTCTTGTCACTCTGTTAGTTGCCGTTTCTTTAGTAGCTTGCTCAGGCGGCAAATCAGGTGGCGGCGAAGAAGCTTCAGGTCCCGCTGAAGTCATGATCTGGCACACTCTGACTGACCATGATGAAGAGATGCTTCAGGAAATCGTTGATGCATTCAACGCTGAAAACGAAGGTGTCTACCATGTCACTCAGGAAACTCAGCCTCTGGATGGCTTCAATGCAAAGGTTTATGAAGCTGTTACCAACGGCGTAGGCCCGAACCTCGTATGGCTGTTCCCGAGCACTGCTCAGGATTACATTGACGAAGGTCTGGCTCTGGATTACTCCAAATACTTCACAGATGCCGATTACAAAGATCGTGTAGCTGAAGGTGTTTATGCCGCTTCTACTGACTACGCTGACGGCGGTCTGCATGCAGTCGTATGCACACTGACTGGCCCGATCGTATTCTACAACAAGGAATTACTGGAAAAGTACAATCTGGAAATCCCCGAGACTTGGGATGACCTGCTCGCAGCATGCAAGGCTGTCGTTGACGGCGAAAAGGCTGAAGGCAGAGACATCATGGGCTTCGGACCGGATGACTATGTAACTATGTCTGTTATCGTTATGGAACAGCTGGGTCTGGACTACATCGCTGATGACAACACTGTTCCGAACTGGACTGATCAGAAGTTCATCGATTGGCTCAACTGGTGGAAAGAAGCCGAAGATTCAGGTTACTTCATGCTGAAGGATCCTGAGGGCTACCACTCTGGTCCTTACGGCAACCAGCAGTATTTCTGCTACATGGGCTCTTCTGCAGGTATGAACTATATCACTCCGAACGGCTTCACCATCGTAACCGGACCGGTTCCGCAGGTTGAAGGCGGCAAGCAGTACACAGAAATCACTACCCGTGCTATGGTCGGTTTCGCTAAGGAAAACGAAGCTGAAAATGCCGGTGCAGCTGAATTCGTAAAATTCTTCACGAAGGCTGAAAACAACCTTCCGTTCTGCCAGAAGTACTCTGCTTCTACTCCGTTCTCCGATGTAGCATCTTCTGATGTTTACAAGGATTACTTCAACAGCAGCGTTGCTCAGCAGGCATTCTCAATTCTGCTTCCTGTTTCCGGAACCCGTAAGTCCGTCAAGGGCAGCGGCTCCGCTGACGAAGCTCTGAAGGCTGCTGTCGGCAGCATCATCATCGATGGCGCTGATCCGGCTGAGACAATGGCAGCTGCTCAGGCTACTGCAAACGCAGCTTTAGCAGACTAATTATCTCTTAGGAGAAAAAAATGACAAGGAATAAACTGTTTGTATTCATGCTCGATGCGCTCTGCACATCGGATATTGAACTGATGAAGGAGATGACCAATTTCAAATGGATGTTTGAAAAAGGCTCCTGTATCAGGCACGTCGAGCCTGTCTATCCCAGTTTTACCTATCCTTGTCACGTATCGATCATTACAGGGAACACCGTGAAACATCACGGTGTTCCTCATAATGCGATACTGGAGGTCGAGAACGCCGACGCTCCGTGGTATAACCAGAGTGCAGATGTGAAATGTCCAACGATCTTTGACTATGCCAAAGAGGCTGGATATCTGACATGTTCACTCAGCTGGCCGGTATCGGGGAAGGCCGATATCGACCTGAATATGCCGATGATCGTACCGATCAATTACATGGGGGATGATCCCGGTCAGTTTTTGTGGGGCAATGCTTCCGAGGAACTGATGGAGAGATATTACTGGAAATACGGCCGTCACCTGATGGGGAAGGACCGTTCTCTGGATCTTTTTACGATGGCGCTGGCTCCCGATATCATCAGGGACTATCATCAGCCGGATGTGATGTTCGTCAAGATGTGCGATCTTGACAGCGCCAGACATGCCAACGGAGTCTATTCCAAAGAGGCTGAGGATCAGTTAAGAAAACATGATCATGAATTCGGTGTGCTGCTTGAAAGCATCCGCAGATACGGTGATTTCGATCATACGGATTTTGTCATTATGGGAGACCACGGCCAGCAGGACATCACCATGAACATGAATCTCAATATCCTCTTAAGGGATGCCGAATTCATCCGGACGGATGAAAACGGAAAACTGATCGATTATGATGCCTACTGTCATTCCGTATCGCTGTCTGCCTGGGTCAGGCTGAAGAATCCGGATGATGATGCGATGAGGGAAAAGGTCTATGATTTCCTCAAGTGTCTGAGGGATGATCCGAAATACAACATCGGCTATCTGTATACCAAACAGGAAGCCGACGAACTCTTCGGACTGACAGGACCTTTGGATTTCGTTGTCGAAGGAAGAGAACCGATGTCCTTCTCAACGACACTGGCAGGAAAGGATCCCTTTGAGAAATACCTGGGTCCGGGCCAGTATCATTCCAAGGCCAGCCACGGACATCTGCCCTGGAGAGACGAGACGACGACTTTCATTGCGGCAGGTCCCGATGTGGCGGAAAACGTCATCATTGAGCGCGGTCTGATGATCGATGAAGCCCCGACCATGGCAGCGATGCTGGGACTGGAAATGAAGAATACCGACGGCAAAGTCGTCGAAGAACTGATCAGAAAATAGTCAATTTCAATTGTTGATATATAAGGAGGAAGACAATGAAAATACGCCTGGAGAATATCGTCAAACGGTTTGACGATAATACAGCAGTAAACAACTTTTCTGCTGACATCGAATCAGGAGAACTGGTGACGCTGCTGGGCCCGTCGGGATGCGGAAAGAGCACGATGCTGAACATGCTGTCGGGTATTCTTTATCCGACCGAGGGAAAGATCTACTTTGATGACGATGACGTCACCTACATGTCCCCGGAAAAGAGAGGTATCGGTCTGGTGTTCCAGAACTATGCTCTGTATCCGCACATGACAGTATTGGAAAACATCTGTTTCCCTCTGGAGATCAAGAAGGTCCCGAAAGCTGAGAGGATCGAAAGAGCCAAGAAGATGGCTGAACTGGTCCATGTCGAGACGATGCTCAACAGGAAGCCGGGACAGCTCTCCGGCGGTCAGCAGCAGCGTGTTGCCATCGCCAGAGCCCTGGTCAAGGAACCCCGTCTGCTTCTGCTGGATGAGCCTTTGTCCAACCTGGATGCCCGTCTGCGTATCGAGATGAGAGAAGAGATCAGACGTATCCAGCTGGAGACCGGCGTTACGACGATCTTCGTCACGCACGACCAGGAAGAGGCCATGTCGATCTCAGATCACATCATCCTGATGAAACTCGGTGTCCTGCAGCAGTATGACAAGCCGCAGTATCTTTATGATCAGCCGGCCAACTGTTTCGTTGCCGACTTCTTAGGCAACCCGCCGATCAACAAGGTCGAAGGCATTGTCAAAGGCGGCAAGGTCTGGCTGGACAACGGAGAGACCGATTCGACCGTCGCTGTCAAAGATGTAGCGGACGGCACAAAAGTCTATCTCTCATTCAGAGCTGAGAGCGTCATCCTTGATGACAAGTCTCCTTTGAAGGCAAAAGTCGTCATGACTTCCGTCATGGGCAAGGAGATCATCACATCCTTCGTGCTCGGCGGCAAGGAAGTCCGTGGCTACATGAACTCCGATGTCGAACTGGTCAGAGACCAGGAGATCGGCATCCGTTTCAAGAAGACCGGTGTCTTTGTGTTTGATTACGAAAGCGGAGAGCGTTACTTATGATAAAGAGACCTTTTTATGAAAGGATAAAGCCGTTACTGTATCTGCTCCCGTTCATCATTTCGGTGACGTTGTTTACGCTGTATCCGATCGTAAACGTCATCAGAATGTCGTTCCTGGAGGGATACAAGTATCTGACCGGTGAATATACCGGGGTCGGCTTCGGAAACTATCAGAAGGTTTTCGCCGATCCTTATTTCCGGCAGGCTTTATCGAATACATTCAAATACGTGCTGATCGTCGTTCCGATTTCGACGGTCATTGCTGTCGTGCTGGCAAACCTGCTCAACCAGAAGATCAGATTCCAGTCCTTCTTCCAGACGGCTTACTTCTTGCCGATGGTCACATCATCGCTGGCTGTCGGTCTTGCCTGGAGATTCATGTTCAACGACAAGGTCGGTATCTTAAACTATGTCATGAACCTGATGCATATGGATTCGATCCCCTTCCTGGGCAAATCCGCAGGTAACTTCCTGGCGGTCGCGATCTTCGGTATCTGGTCCATCCTGCCCAATACCATCATCCTGCTGCTGTCAGGCTTACAGAATATCGATCCGCTGTATTACACGGCTGCCAAGGTCGACGGTGCCAAGACGCTGAGGATCTTCTTCAGGATCACAGTTCCTCTGCTGGCTCCGACGATCATGCTGGTGGTCATCATCAACTCCATATCAACATTCAAGATGTACCATGAACTCTTCCCGCTCTTCGGCGGTCCGGGCGTTGCCTACAACCTGTTCACGGTCGTCTACTATATCTATTATGAATTCCGTGTCCTGACACCTCCGAAATACGGACTGGCAGCGGCAGCAGCCGTATTGCTGCTGATCACGGTCTTCATATTCACAATGCTGCAGCGTGCTGTTCAGGCATGGTCAAGAAAGGAGAGAGGCGAAGATGTCAAACAAGTCAAGAGACACAGAGATGCACTCAGATAGTCATCCTGCCAGAGAACCCGTTTCCTTCGGACGTATTGCGATGTATATCGTGCTGTTCATCGGCGCACTGATCATGATCTTCCCTTTCTACTGGATGATCACCGGTGCATTCAAGACAAAGACTGAGGTCAACCTGATTCCTCCGACTCTGATCCCGCAGAATCCGTTCAATCTGGAAAACTTCATCTATGCCTTCAAGACCGCTCCGTTTGCGATCTATTTCCGCAACTCGCTGATCGCGCTGGTCGGCTGTATCGTGACCTGTTCCTTCACCACGATCCTGGCGGCTTACGCTTTCTCCAGACTGCGTTTCCCGGGCAGAGAAGTGATCTTCTCGCTGCTGCTGTCACTGATGATGGTCCCTTATGAGATGATCATCATCACCAACTACCGTACGATCGTCAGCTGGAAACTGCATAATACACTGTGGGCACTGATCTTGCCGTTCATGTCCAGTATCTTCTACACCTACATCCTGAAGGGCTTCTTCGATTCGGTGCCTGAGTCACTGTATCAGGCCGCCAAGGTCGACGGCTGCTCTGACTGGAAGTATCTGTGGAGGGTCATGGTCCCGATGGCAAAATCCTCACTGGCTACGATCATCCTTCTGAATGCGATCGCGACCTGGAACTCCTTCCTGTGGCCGATGATCGCCACCAACTCCAAGGAAGTCCGTACGCTCCCGTTCGGTCTGTATGCCTTCATGACCGAAGGCGGCCAGCGAAACGAGAGGATGATGGCTGCTTCCACGATCGTCGTCATTCCGATGATCATCATGTTCCTGTTTGCGCGTAAGTATATCATTTCCGGTATGTCACGCGGCGGTATCAAGGGTTAATATAGCGAGGTAAAAAATGAGCAAGAAAGTATTCAAGACAGTTCTGCTGATCGCTCTGCCGGCCAGCGGAAAATCCGAAGTACGCCACTTCATGGCAAATATCGATCCGAAGAAACTGGAAGATGAATTCCATATCGGTGATAACCTGCAGCTGGATGACTTCCCCTATGTCCATTTCATGAGATGCATCGATGACGAGATGGTCAAGCTGGGCAAGGATCCGATTTTCTATCCCGGTCAGAATCCGTTCATCGACAACTATGACTGGGGCACACTGGTCCACCTGCTGAACGAAGACTATCACGACCTGCTCAACAGGAAGCGTGTCAAAGTCGACAGCGTTGCCCTGTATACGATGGACAGGATCGACCGTGCCGCCCAGATCGCCGGTATCGAACCCCGTCTGGCAAAGCTGGATGAGGAAACCAGAAAGACGATCGCCGTCAATCTGGAAGCGGAAGCAGTGAAGATGCTGGAGGAAAAGGAAGCACAGATCCCCGACACCTTCGAAGGAAAGACGATCGTCATCGAATGCGCCAGAGGCGGAAGAGACGGTTCTTCAATGCCTTTGGAAGGTGCCTATGGCTATCAGTACAGCCTGCCGCAGTTTGCACCGGATCTTCTGGAAGAGGCAGCGATCCTCTATATCTGGGTCACGCCGGAAGAGTCCAGAAGAAAGAATGCCGAAAGAGCCAATCCGGATGATCCGGGTTCCAACCTCTTCCATGGTGTTCCGCTTTCCGTCATGCTGGGAGACTACGGCTGCGATGACATGCAGTATCTCAGGGAACATGCCGAAGTGCCCAATACCATCACGGTAAAGAGCTGGGGCAAGACCTACAACGTTCCGATCGGTGTCTTCGATAACCGTGTCGACAAGACTTCCTTCTTAAGAGGAGATGTCGAAAACTGGGATCCCGCCAAGGTCGAGGAAATGACAGTTGCTGTCAGAGAAGCGACCGACAGGATGTGGGAGAATTATAAGAAATAAAAGAAAAAAGCTCTGTGGGGATCTTGCGGTCCGGACAGAGCTTTTTCTTATGCCTAGATGACGCAGAAGAAGACCATGATGAAGTGACAGATACTTCCCAGCAGGACGAAGATGTGAAAGACTTCGTGCTGGGTCCAGTGTTCCGATATCCTGATCTTCAGCGCATAGATGATGCCGCCGATCGTATACAGCAGACCTCCAGAAAGAAGCCAGAAGAATCCCGGACCGGGCAGCACAGAACAGACGTCTCTGATCTTCAGAATCGCCAGCCAGCCCATGGAGATGTAGACGATAGAAGAAACATATCTGGGACAGTAGATCCAGAAGAGTTTCATGATGATCCCGGCAAGTGCCAGGGTCCAGATCCCGATCAGCAGGGACAGTCCCTTCTCTTTCAGCAGACAGAGACAGATCGGTGTGTAGGTTCCGGCGATCAGAAGGAAGATGGAGATGTGATCGATCTTCTTCAGGATCCTGGTCTTTTCTTCCGGAAGAAAGAATGTATGGTAGGCGCTGCTGGCACCGTAGAGGATGATCAGGCTCAGACAGTAGATGCTGGAACCGGTCATGGTCATCAGATCATCATGGAAGATACCGGCTTTCGACAGAAGGACAGGTGTCAGAAGGATGAAGAGAAGAAAACCGATAAAATGGCTCAGAGCACTCATCGGATCCTTGATATGGGCATAAGGCATGATCTGCCGCGGCTGAGAGATCTTCATTTCACTCATGTTTTACCTCCTTATTCTTTTTGTGAGCGTGTATAATAAACTTATGAAAGGTTTTTAAAAAACTTTTGATTTCATATTATAATGTATCATAAAACTTGTCAAGAGTTTTTGAAAAACCGATAGAAGAGATTATGAAGAAGAAAAAAGAAAAAGAAACAAGAGAAATCAGAGAGTTCCATCTGCCTACTTATCAGGAGATCCCCGGCGTAGGCCTTTATCTGGATCAGACTTCAAAGTACATCAATGAGTGTCTGAATGATTTTGACGACTGTGAGATCACCAATTCGATGATCTCCAACTATGTCAAAAAGGATCTGATCGATCATCCGGTGAAAAAACAGTACGGGAGGGATCAGATCGCTCATCTGCTGTTTATCGCCATGACCAAGAGTGCACTGTCTCTGGATGATGTGGCGTCCCTGTTCCGGATGCAGAAAGATATTTACAGCTGTGAGGAAGCTTACGGCTGCTTCCGTGATTTTTTCGAAAAACTGTATTACGGAGAGCAGATCGACCTTAGGAAAGAAGTGAAGATTGAAAAGATCCTGCTCAGAGATATCGTCTCCCTGATCGTACAGAATGAGGCGCTTCACAGAAGACTGAAGGAAGTGACCGTTATAAAATAAACAGATCGCAGATTCACTTGTATCTGATAATGATAGAATATTAGAAAAGAGGTGATATTTATGTTTTCGTGGCAACATATCGTCTGGCTGATCATATCATTTGCACTTGTCGTGTTTTTTCTTGTTTCCTACCGGAAGAAGAGACCGCCTTTTCAGAAGGTACTGAATTACTGTCTGATCGTCTGTTATCTTTCGGAATTCATTAAGGTATTTAGTGTACTGGAGATGGTTCCTTCCGCTGACGGCAGCATGATCTATCCGTATCTTCCGCAGAACCATCTGCCGCTGCATCTGTGTTCGATCCAGATCCTGCTGATCACTTATGTCAGATTTACGGAGAACAAGAAAATGAGAGACAGCCTTCTGGCTTTCATGTACCCGGGCTGTCTGATGGGTGCCTTGTCGGCGCTGGCGATGCCTTCGATCTTCAGTACCACCATCAGCGTGAATCAGGCGTTCACGCATCCGATGGCTTATCAGTTCTTCCTCTATCATACGATGCTGATCATACTGGGATTCATCATCGCCTGGTCAGGGGAGATCAAGTGGACATGGAACGACTATTTCCGCTGTCTGATCATCATCGCCGTCATGGGCTTTGTTTCCCTGTATGTCAACTCGATGTTTGCTTCGCCGACCTATCTCAACGGCGAGCTTCAGCATGTCGACTTCTGGGTGAATTTCCTGTTTACCTATCAGAATCCGCTCGGTATCAGGATCACGACGATACAGGGCTGGTATGTATATCTGCTGATCCTGTGCGCTGCCGTTGCGATACTGACGTTCATCTGTTACTTCCCGCTGGTGAGAAAGAATCGTGGAAATTAACGTTTACGAACAGTACTTTGAAGCGGAAGCTGTATTTGAAGGTGTTTTGAGAAAGGCTGCCCTTGTTTCTCTTCAAAGCAATTCACAAGCCGGTTTCATCACCTACAAGGCAACTGTGACTTTCTTCCCGCATCGGGATGAAGAAGATTATGCGGTCTCCTATGATGCGTATTTTGAGAAGGTGCTCTACGAAGGAAAAGGAAGAAGATCAAAGAAAAAAGAGGAGATCTTTCTGAAAGAATTCCGGGATCGGATCGATGAGATCGTTCCTGAGGACGCAAAGGTCTTCTGGGACAGACCGCTGAGGGATGCAAGATACGCATAAGAAGAAAACAGGAAGGATCAGATTCATCTGATCTTTTCTTTGAGATTAAGGAAATCTTAATCCTTTCTGACTTTTTATTTCATAAGATGTCTCATAGAATATTGAATGAAGAAGGGGGATACTATGGCCAGGATACTGATCTGTGATGATGAAAAAGATATCGTGAATGCGCTGAAGATCTATCTGTCGCAATACGAATTATTTGAGGCTTATAACGGAGCTGAGGCTTTGAAAGTCCTTGAAGAAGAAAAGATCGATCTGATCCTGCTGGATATCATGATGCCGGTCATGGACGGCATCACTGCCTTAAACGAGATCAGAAAGTCCTATAACATGCCGATCATCCTTCTGACCGCAAAAAGCGAGGATGCGGACAAGGTCCTGGGTCTCAATGTCGGTGCCGATGATTACATCACCAAGCCCTTCAATCCTCTGGAGGTCACTGCCAGAGTCAATTCACAGCTGAGAAGATATCTGAAGCTCGGAAGCAACGTCGAGGAGAAAGGCGTCTACTCCATCGGCGGGATCGAACTGGATGACAGGAAAAAAGAAGTCCTGGTGGACGGTGAGCCTGTCTCCCTGACACCGAAAGAGTTTGAGATCCTCAAACTGATGATGTCCGATCCGGACAAGGTCTTTTCTGTCAAGGAGATCTACAGCAAGGTCTGGAAGGAAGACCCCTGGGGTGCCGACAATACTGTTGCCGTACATATCCGTCATCTGAGAGAAAAGATCGAGATCGATCCGGCGAATCCCCGCTATATCAGGGTGATCTTCGGACAGGGTTACCGGTTCGGGAAAGGAAGAGAATGATGAAACGTTTTATGAAAACAATTACAGGAAAGACGATTCTGTTTATATTATGTATATTTACACTGGCGGCAGTGATCCTGTCGTCACTGGCGGCTTTCCTTTATATCGAAGAGGATTTCTATACCAAGGAAAAGGGAACACTATATGAAGAGATCATTGACGGGAAACTGGAAAATGATTTCTACGATCTGATGATCGACAATGTTCATGAAGATAATGCAGAAGCTATAACTGAAGCCGATCGGGGCAATCTGATATTCCGGATCAGCGATGATGAAGGAAAAGCAGTCGTCTCATCCGAGGGTGCTTCTTCACTTTCTTCCTTTGACGGAAACAGATCGTATTATGTGATCTTCAATGAAGAAGGCAATATTCAGGATATCTACAATACAAAGTATTCGCTTTCTGATGAAGTGAAAAACAATAAAATATACACTGTCGATTATGCGATCGCAGACAAAGAAGGAGTGAATGATTTCTATTCCTTTGTGAAGACGTTCTTTGAGCCGGCATATGCTTTGCGTTACTGGATCTACGGGATCATCGTCTGTGCAGCACTGGCACTGATCGGATCTTTTGTGGCTCTGATGAGCGTTTCGGGAAGGGTGAATGATTCCGATGAGATAGAGGCCGGTCCGCTGAATTTCATCCCCTTTGATCTGCTGTGTGCAGGCTGTGCAGCATTGTTTGTTCTGTATTGTCTGTTCTGCGGGTCGATCTCCCATTCGGATATGTCCGATCTGATCATGATCGTCATCGGCATCTTGCTGGCAGCATGCCTGCTTCTGGGACTTTGCATGTCGATGGCTTCCCGCATCAAGCAGAAGACCCTGCTGAGAAAGAGTTTCTGCTGGTGGGTAATTGAAAAATGTCTGGCTGTGATCAGATGGATCTGGCAGCTGTTCATAAAGACTCTGAAAGGGATTCTGTCCTTCTGCCGGCAGATCCCGCTGGTATGGAAAAGCGCTTTGATCATCTCTGCAGCCTGTCTGATCGAGATCGTGATCATGATCTCCCTCGACTGCAGCGAAGAATATGTCGTATTCTGGTTCCTGCGCAGTCTGATCCTGGTGCCTGCCGTCCTCTATCTCGTCATGTGCATGCGCAGACTGCAGAAGGGATCTGAAGCCCTGGCAGCCGGCGATCTGTCCTATCAGATCGATACGAAGCATATGTATTATGATCTGAAGAAACACGGAGAAGATCTCAACAGTATTGCCAAGGGAATGTCGATCGCTGTGGAAGAGCGCATGAAGAGCGAACGGATGAAGACGGAACTGATCACCAATGTCTCCCATGACATCAAGACGCCTCTGACTTCGATCATCAATTATGCGGACCTGATCTCCAAAGAGAAAAGTCTGAATAAGAGGACGAAGGAATATGCGGAAGTACTGCTGAAGCAGTCGGAAAGACTCAAGCGCCTGCTGGAAGACCTGGTGGAAGCATCCAAAGCATCTACGGGAAATCTGGAAGTAAATCTGGCACCCTGCGATGCGTCGATGTTCATCTTACAGTCGCAGGGTGAATATGCGGACCGCTTTGAACAGGCCGACCTTACTCTGATCTGTGAGAAGCCGGACCATGAGGTCATGATCATGGCTGACGGCAGAAGGATGTGGCGCATCTTCGACAACCTCATGAGCAATATCTGCAAGTATGCGCAAAGCGGCACACGCGTGTATCTGTCCTTAAAGGAAGAAGATGACAAAGCGGTGATCACATTTCGCAACACTTCAAGAGATGAACTCAATATATCGGAAGAGGAACTGATGGAGCGCTTTACCAGAGGAGACGCTTCCAGAAGCAGCGAAGGAAACGGACTCGGTCTTTCGATCGCCAGAAGCCTGGCCGAACTGCAAAGCGGAACAATGGATCTGTCGATCGACGGTGATCTGTTCAAAGTGATACTGAGCTTCCCGCTGATCTGAATATATGCCGGCATGATGCCGGCTTTTTCTTTGAGGCATATGCCATTAATTGTATTATCATAATGTTGAAAGATGCAGGAATATTTGCGGATCACAGGAAAAATCGATCGAACAGCTGATCGAGGAAGCGGAAGAGAACGACAATATCGAAACACTGAATATCGTCGTGATACGGAATGACCGGTAAAAACAAAAAGAGACGACCGTCTCTTTTTTGCTGTTGAGGGTATAAAAGCAGAAAAAGAGATCTCTATGATAAATAGAGTGACATTTCGAGCCATTTATTCTATCTTGGAAACAAGGAGGTGAAGCCATGGATGCAGAAAAAACGGGCAGACTGATCGCTGCGCTCCGGAAAGAGAAGAATATGACCCAGCAGCAGCTGGCAGAACAGCTCTATGTATCTGACAAAGCTGTTTCCCGCTGGGAGACAGGAAGAGGTTTTCCCGAGATCACGGTTCTGGAAAACATCGCAGATATACTGGGAGTCAGTGTGGCTGAGATCATCAAGGGAGAAAAGATCGAAGGCACGATATCGGCAGACGAGATGACATCGATCACGGACGATAGTATCCGCATGTCGAAGAAATATGTTGAACAGAAAAGAAACAGAAATATCCTCAGCGGTTTTCTGGCAGGTGTAATATTGCTGATCACTGTCATCACGCATCTAAACAGCCCCGTATACTTCAATGATCCCGATGAGATCATGAGGATCAGAGAGAGCGATGACCATATGATCGTTGCCGTATTGGATGAAAAGGTTGCGGGTTATGAGATCGAAGATGTGACTGATGAAGAAGGCGAGAATACCGGTTTCATCAGCTGTTACAGCACAAAAATGTATGAATGGTTCAAAAAGAAGGAGAAGAAGATCGCACTGTTAAGCGAGGACGGAAAGACCAATATCATCTTTTATTATCCCAGCGGAGAAGCTGATGAAGCGATCTGGTCGAAAGACGGGAAACAGCCTTCATATGGCGTAGTGACACTGCCAAGACTCATATACAATTACTGGATCCTTCTGGCAGGTGTATGCAGCGTGATCGGTATCGCAGCATCCCTTTTGTTAAAAAACAGATATCATGCGAAAATCGTCATGAAGCTTACACTGATCCCGGTATCGCTTCTGATTTCAATGATCCTGATCCTGTCCGGTCATTTCAAAGAGATCTACAATGCCGCTTATTATTTCAGCGGTATCGTGCTGCTGGCTGCAGTGATCTGGGTCTTTCTGATATCGCTGATCGATCAGAAAAAGAAACAGAAGACGAAAGAGTGATCCTGTCTGAAGATACAAAAAAAGAGACGTATGTCTCTTTTTTGTCATCATCTGGTGGAGAATACGAGATTCGAACTCGTGACCCCCTGCTTGCAAAGCAGGTGCTCTCCCATCTGAGCTAATTCCCCGGATGGTGGGCCTGATAAGACTTGAACTTGCGACCTCGCCCTTATCAGGGGCGCGCTCTAACCACCTGAGCTACAGGCCCACTTTGCGCTTTGATGCTTATTTATTCTACTTCAGATACGGAGCAATGTCAATCGTTTTTCATGCGAAACAGCGT
The DNA here is from genome assembly GCA_017454765.1 of Erysipelotrichaceae bacterium. Taxonomy (GTDB): domain Bacteria; phylum Bacillota_I; class Bacilli_A; order Erysipelotrichales; family Erysipelotrichaceae; genus Colivicinus. The sequence continues at coordinate 57,598 of JAFTCJ010000007.1, forward strand.
ATAAGATGCGCCTGGTTCGGATGATCAGAATATGTATTCTTGCTGGCAGGTCGCAAGTCAGCTATAATGAAAGCGGTCTGAAATGTATAAAAAGTTTTACTGTATTTTAGCTGTATGTATCCTGCTGGTGATCTCCGGTTTCACTTTTTTTGAAGACGGTGAGAAGAAAGAGTTCGATATCAATGACCTCTATGATTATCAGAAGAAATTCAAGACAGAAGAGCTGGATGTCTGTTCTTCCAATACAGCGAAAACTTACATGGATTACAGGATGACGACGGTGGTCGCATCCCGTCAGTATCAGTTCCTGAATTATGAGTGCACTGTCGATAAAAAGACCGGCTTCCTTTATGACGAGGAAGGCTTCATTGCGGTCGCGCTCGGCTCCTACTACGGTGTGATCGGCGATCGTTTCTATTTCACGCTGGATTCGGGCATCGTACTGCCTCTGGTGAAGGGCGAAGAGAAGGCGGATGAAGATACGGACTACAGCGGTTGCTATCACACGATCGACGGCAGTGTCGTGGAGTTCGTCATCGACGACGATTACGCTGCATCTTATTTCGGCACCAACAGCAACGGCTATGTGCTGGACGGCAACTACAACAATTATTCACTGTTCTCCGGCAGCATCGTCAAAGTCGAGAAGGTACTGGATGAAAAAGCGGACAGGTATGTGACCTATCATGTCGAAGCGGATCAGCCGAAAAGCATCGACATCTTCAACTACGCATCGGGCTATTAAGACTCAGCAGAGTCTTTTCTTTATATGGAAGATATCATTGTCAATCAGAAACAATATCAGATCAAAGAACTGCTCGGCCACGGCAAGGGCGGCTATTCCTACCTGGCTTGCTGTGAGGGTGTTTTTTATACGCTCAAGAAGATCCATCATGAACCATGTTCCTACTATCGGTTCGGAAACAAGATCGAAGCGGAGAAAAGAGATTATGAAAGACTGAAGGATGCAGGGATCCGCATCCCGGAAATGATCGATATCGATGAAAAGCAGGAAATCATCATCAAGGAGTATATAGACGGAAAGACCGTCTTTGAGATGATCTGCGAAGGGCAGGATGTGAGAGAATATCTTGACCAGGTGAAGAAGATGGCTGCACAGGCTTATGCCAAAGGCATCAACATCGATTATTTCCCGACCAATTTCATCGTCAGTGACGGCATTCTGTATTACATCGATTACGAATGCAACGACTACATGGAAGAATGGAATTTTGAAAACTGGGGCAGCCGCTACTGGTCCCGGACAGAGGAATTTGAGGAATACCTGAAGCACTCTGATGTTTCAAACGCTGATGCTTCAGTATAATAAAGATATGTTTACGATCGCAAAAGCGGAATACGATGATCTGGATAGAATTGCCGAGATCTTTTCCGGTGCCAGAAAAAGGATGAAGGAAGCCGGCAATCCCGATCAGTGGAAAGATGACAGACCTTCCATGGATCTGGTGAAGAAGGATATCGATGAAGGGAACTTTTATGTCGTCCGTGACGGCGAAAAGATCGTCGGCGTGTTTGCGTTTGTGATCGGCATCGATCCGACTTATCTTGAGATAGAGGGCAGCTGGATCGATGATGCTCCTTACGGAACGATCCACCGCATCGCTTCCGACGGATCGGCAAAAGGTGTCTTCAGGGCTGTTCTGGATTATGTGGAACAATTCGGCGTCGATATCCGTATCGATACCCACAAAGACAACAAGGCCATGCTTCATGTGATCGTACAGAACGGTTTTCAAAGATGCGGTATCATCATCGTCGATGACGGCAGCGAGCGGATCGCTTTTCAGAAAAAGATATAATAGTAGTATGCAGAAAGTGCTGGTGATCGCCGGGCCTACGGCTGTCGGAAAAACTCAATTCGGTATCAGATGCGCCTCCCTGTTCAACGGGGAGATCATTTCCGGTGACTCCATACAGATCTATAAAGGACTGGATATCGGTTCGGCCAAACCGGATGAAAATGAATTAAGCCAGGCGAAGCATTATCTGATCGACATCAAGGAAGCAGACGGCAGCTACAGCGTCAAGGAGTTTCAGGAGCTTTCCAGGAAATACATCGATCAGATCAGCAGTGAAGGAAAACTGCCGATCATCGTCGGAGGAACGGGTCTTTATATCAAGGCCTGTCTCTATGACTATCAGTTCTTTGAGGAAGATGGGGAAGATGATCAGTATGAGGATCTCAGCAACGAAGAACTGTACGAACTGCTGAAAGAAAAAGATCCTGAAGCGCTGGAGAAGATCCATGTCAACAACCGCCGGCGTCTGATCCGGGCACTCAACATCTATGAGAAGCATCACAAGGGGATCTCTGAGATCAAGGCTCAACAGGAACATAGGCCCATCTACGACTGTCTGATCATCGGTCTGACGGCACCGAGAAAGGTATTGTTCGAACGGATCAATGAAAGAGTCGACCGGATGATGGAAAAGGGTCTTGTAAAGGAGATCAAAACTCTGCTGGATCAGGGGATCACTTTTGACGATCAGTCGATGCAGGGCATCGGCTATAAGGAATTCAGAGCTTATTTTGAGAAAGAGAAGAGTCTGGAGGAATGTGTCGAAGACATCAAGATCCATTCGAGGCATTTTGCGAAGAGACAGTATACGTTCTTCAATCATCAGCTGGATGTAAAGTGGTTTGAAGATAAGCAAGAAGCACTGGAAGAGGTGGAACAATGGTTGACCTGAGCAGGATGGAATATCTGATAGGGAAAGAAAATCTGGACAGGATCAGGACAAAGAGAGTACTGGTCTGCGGTGTGGGCGGTGTCGGCTCTTTTGTGGCCGAGGGTCTGTGCCGTTCGGGACTTGGCTATATTACCCTGCTGGATCACGACAAAGTGGAGCCTTCCAATCTCAACCGGCAGCTGATGACGAGCAAAAACAACATCGGCATGAGCAAGGTCCTCGCCCTGAAGGAAAGGCTGGAAGAGGTTTCCGATACAAAGGTCGATACGATCGAGGCCTTCATTCAGGAAGGATTTGAACTGGATCGGGATTATGACTATGTCGTTGACTGCATCGACACACTGACATCGAAGTTCATCCTGGTGAAGGAGTGTCATAAGAAGAATATACCGGTCATCTCCTCTCTGGGTTCGGCCAGAAGACTCAAACCGGAAAACATCAGGGTGACGACACTGGACAAGACCAGGAACGATCCTCTGGCCAAGGCATTCCGTTCCCTGGCAAAGAAGGAAAATTACCGGAAGAAGATCGAAGTCGTCTTTGTGGATACGCCTGCCGAAAAGGCGACAGTGGTGAAAGAAGGAAAAACAAACAAAGAGAAATATCCGCTGGGTTCCTCGGTGTTCACTGTGGGATCTGTGGGGCTGTATATCGCAGCGATCGTCTATGAAAGACTGATCAGGGAGGAAAATGATGAAATTCAGTGAATTCAGATATGAGCGTCTGGCTTATGAAGATCTCAAGACAAAATATGAAGAGCTGTTAGGAAAACTCAAAGAAGCCGAAACAGCAGAGTCTTTCATGGAAGCCTTTGAACAGATCAATACGTTCAGAGGACACATCCATTCGATGCAGACATTGTGCTCGATCCGTCATACCATCGATACTTCCGATGAATACTATGACAAAGAGAACGAATACTGGGACAACACGATGCCTCTGCTGCAGGTCTATGAGGTCGGACTGGCTAAGACCATGATGGAAAGCCGTTTCCGCAGCGAGACCGATATTCCTGAAGCTTACTACATGACGCTTGAAAACAAGATGAAGTCTTTCTCTGAAGCGATCATCGAGGATATGCAGGAAGAAAACAGACTGATCACCGAGTATGGGAAACTCGTTTCTTCCGCAAAGATCGAATTCAGGGGAGAGACACACAACCTGGCTTCGATCCGTCCTTTCATGAATGATGATGACAGACAGATCAGAAAGGAAGCGACAAAGGCTTACTTCGGTTTCTTTGAGGAGAATGAAGCGAAGTTCGATGAGATCTATGACAGACTCGTCAGAGTCAGAGACAGGATGGCAAAGAAACTGGGCTATGAAAACTTCACGCCTTTAGGTTATATCCGCATGAACCGTCTGGACTATGATCAGGATATGGTGAAGAATTACCGCGATCAGGTCATCAGGGATATCGTTCCCCTGACGGTGGAATTAAGACAGAAACAGGCGAAACGCATCGGTCTTGATTCACTGAAACTCTATGATGTTGACTATAATTTCAGGACCGGCAATCCGAAACCGCACGGAACGCTGGATGAACTGGTTGCAGCGGCATTACAGATGTATACGGAGATGTCTCCCGAGACTGCCGAATTCTTCAAAATGATGGTCGATCAGGAACTCTTTGATCTGCCGACCCGTCCCAACAAGGAAATGGGCGGATACTGTACAGGTATTTATGATTATAAGGTACCGTTCATCTTCGCCAACGCCAACGGAACTTCCGGTGATGTCGATACTCTGACCCATGAGGCCGGTCATGCTTTCCAGGCGTTCTGCACATTCAAAAATGTGACGATCCCCGATCTCTCTTTCCCGACGATGGAGTCGGCAGAGATCAATTCGATGTCGATGGAATTCTTTGCCCACCCATGGAGCCATCTGTTCTTCAAAGAAGAAGCTGAGAAATACCGTTACTTCCACATTGCTGAATCACTGAAGTTTCTGCCTTACGGCTGTCTGATCGACCACTTCCAGCACGAGGTCTACAATCATCCGGAAATGACAGCGGATGAAAGAAAGGCCTGCTTCCGCAGACTGGAAAAGATCTACAAGCCGGACATCGATTATGAAGGATTCGATCTGCTGGAAAGAGGCGGCTTCTTCTTCAGACAGGGCCACGTCTTCCAGGCCCCGTTCTATTACATCGACTATACGCTGGCCCAGGTCTGCGCACTCCAGTTCTTCGTCAGGATGCTCAATAAGGATGAAGATGCCTGGAAGGACTATGTCCGTATCTGCGGACTGGGCGGGACAAAGACCTTTACCCAGATCGTCAGGGAAGCTCATCTGAAGGTCCCATTTGAAGAGGGCTGTCTGAAAGAAGTGTCCGCCAAGATGAAGGAAGAGCTCGGCAGGATCGATGATTCGAAATTCTAGGAGAGAAATATGTTTCGTGAAGTAGCAAGAAAAAAACAGGCTCTTTCCAAAGAAAGATGCATCGAGATCCTGAAACAGGAGAAAAGAGGCGTCCTTTCCGTGATCGGGGATGAAGGATACCCCTACGGCATGCCGATCAATCATTACTATGACGAGAAAGAAGGAAAACTCTATTTCCACGGCGGGAAGGCCGGTCACAAGATCGATGCACTGAAAAAGAATGACAAGGTCTCCTACTGTGTTTACGGCGACGGTGTGAAAGAAGGAGATAACTGGTATCTGTCATTTGAAAGCGTCATCGTCTTCGGAAGGATGCGCTTCATTGAAGATGAATCTGTCATAGCCGAAAAAAGCCGGGCACTCTCCTATAAATTCACCGATGATGAAAAATTCATCGAAGACGAGATCGCAAAATCACTCAAGGGCACACTGCTGCTGGAACTTGAGATCGAGCATATGAGCGGCAAGCACATCAACGAATTCTGAAAGGAAAGAAATCATGAAATACGCATTCATCAACGGCATCATCCTTGACGGCACAAAGGATATGAAGCCGGTAACAGACAAGACGATACTGGTGGAAGGTGACCGTATCACCGACATCATCGACGGAAACAGTGCCGATCCCTCTTACGAGATCATCGATCTCAAGGGTGCCTATATCATGCCGGGTCTCATCAACATGCATGTCCACCTGGCAGGCAACGGCAAGCCGCAGAAGAAACAGCGTGACAACACGAAGCTCGTCAATCTGATCTTCTCCAACCCGATCTCCGCCAGATATGCCTACAAGCTGGTAAAAGATTACGCAAAACTGGAACTGCTCAGCGGCGTCACGACGATCAGGACCGTCGGCGGTCTCAAGGATCTGGATACCACGGTCAGGGATGAGATCGCTGCAGGAAAATACATCGGACCGCGCATCGTTGCCGCCAATGAAGGCATCTCCGTTCCCCACGGCCACATGGCCGGTTCGGTCGCCATCTGTGCCAACAGCATCGAAGAAGCAAAGGCCCATGTCGATCATCTGAAAGAAAAGGGTGCCGACCTGGTCAAACTGATGATCACCGGCGGTGTCATGGATGCCAAGGAAAAGGGCGTTCCGGGCGAACTGAAAATGGATCCTGAAATGGTCAAGGAAGTCTGTGACTACGCCCATGGTTTCGGATACAAGGTCGCAGCTCACGTTGAATCGCCTCAGGGCGTCAAAGTCGCTTTACAGAACGGTGTCGATTCGATCGAACACGGCGCAAAACCGGATGAGGAGACAATCAGACTGTTTAAGGAAAGAAAGGCTTTCCTGACGACGACGCTGTCGCCGGCACTTCCCTATGCCCTGTTTGACAGAAGCATCACCAACATTTCGGAAGTGGAACAGTATAACGGCAATGTCGTTTTTGAAGGCATCATCGAATGTGCGAAGACAGCACTGGAAAATGATATTCCGATTGCTTTAGGCAATGACGTCGGCTGTCCATGGATCTCCCAGTATGATTTCTGGAGAGAACTGGTCTACTTCCGGAAGTATATCGGTGTATCAAACAGCTACGCTCTTCATACAGCGACCCAGAGCAACGCCGAGCTTTTAGGTCTGGGTGATGAGACGGGAACGATCGCAAAAGGCAAATCAGCCGATATGATCGTCACCAGGGAGAATCCGCTGGATGATCTGTGTGCCTTAAGGAAGGTGTCCATGGTCATGGCCAGAGGAAAGCTGGTCAGGGATCCTTCGTTCAAAAGGAATCCGCTTCTGGACGAGCATCTGGACAGATTTTTATAAGAAGCAGGTATCAATATGAAACATAATGTCACTATCAGTAATCTTGACGGCAGAGTCATTCAGTTTGAAGACAGGATCAGGATCGAAGATATCCTGAAACAGGTACAGGACGAACTCCCGTATCCTGTTTATCTGGCCAAGCTGGACAACGCCTACCGTGCATTGACGCACATCACCGAACACGACTGCACGATCGAATTTCTCGATCTGCGAAATCAGGAGGCCTGGCTGGTCTATCAGAACTCCCTGATCATGGTCTTCATCAAGGCTGTCCATGATCTGTTCGGAAAGAAGGTCCTGGTCACGGTCAACAATTCCCTGAACAAGGGCTTATATATCACATCGACGCACAAGTTCTCTCAGGAGGACATCGATGCGGTCAAAGCGAGGATGAGACAGATCGTGGATGCGGATCTTCCGATCGTGAAGGAACACCTGACCAAGGAAGGAGCCAGGATCCTGGCCCGCAAGCAGAAACTGGCGGAAGCTTCCAAGCTGCTGGAAAGCATCACCAATATCGACGATATCGAGATCTATTCCCTGGAAGATGAACTGCAGATCTTCTACAATCTGCTGGTACCTTCCACGGGCTATGTGCAGATCTTCGACATCGATACCTACAAGAACGGACTGATCCTGCGTTATCCCCATCCTGCCGATCCGGGCGTGATCGCTCCTTACGAGGAACAGGAGATGCTTTACAGCGCCTTCTCCGAAGCGACCAAGTGGGGCCAGCTGATGAACGTCAATTTCGTCTGTGACCTCAACGAGAAGATCATCAATGACGATGTGGCGGAGATGATCCTGATGCAGGAAGCACTCCATGAAAAAAGGATCAGCGACATCGCCGACATGATCAAGGAAAGAAAGGCGAGAGTCATTCTGATCTGCGGTCCGAGTTCTTCGGGCAAGACGACTTTTGCGAAGCGTCTGTGCATACAGCTGCATGTCAACGGCTTCAGGACCCTGTATATGGGAACAGACGATTACTACAAGGAATACGACGAGAGAGTCTATGATGAAAACGGAGAGGTCGACCTTGAAAGTATCCGGGCGATCGACACCGGACTGTTCATGAGACAGATCGCCGATCTGCTGGAGGGAAAGGAAGTCGATATCCCGCGTTATGATTTCTCGATACCGGGCAAGGTCTTCGGTGAAAGACTGACCAAGATCGGCAAGGATGAACTGATCGTCATCGAAGGCATCCATGCGATGAATGACGAGCTGACAGCGAACATCCCCGATGAGGAAAAGTTCAAGATCTACATCTCACCCTTCACCCCGATCTCCATCGACCACCACAACCGTATCTCTACGACCGATGCCAGGATGCTGAGAAGACTGGTCAGGGACTACAAGTTCCGCAGTTCTCCTGCCCAGCGCACCATCGGCATGTGGCCGAAGGTCAGGACTTCGGAGGATGCCAACATCTTCCCCTACAACTCCAAGGCCGATGTCTTCTTCAATTCCAACTGTATCTATGAATATGCGGTATTGAAAAAATACGCCGAGCCTCTGCTCAAGAGGATCAAACGCGAGGAGCCTGAATACGGCGAAGCACAGCGCATGCTGAGTTTCTTGAAGTATTTTGATCCGATCTATGATGAATATGTCATCCCCAACAATTCCATCTTAAGGGAATTCATCGGCGGATCAGTCATCGTCAAGTAAAAAAGACCTTAACGGTCTTTTTTCATCTCTTCCTTGATTTTTGTGAATGTCTCATCCGATATGACGTGTTCGATGCGGCAGGCGTCTTCCTCTGCCGTTTTTTCCGATACGCCGATGGAGACGAAATATTCGGTCAGGGTCCTGTGCCGGTCATAGATCTTGCCGGCAATCTGCAGGCCTTTTTCTTTCAGGGTGATATATCCGTCGCTGTCGATATCGATATAGCCTTCGCTCTTGAGGTTTTTCATTGCCCTGGATACGGAGGGTTTGGAAAAGCCCATCTTGCGGGAGATGTCGATCGAACGGACGTTTTCTTTTTCCTGAGACAGTACATGGATCGTCTCGAGATACATTTCAGCGGATTCCTGGATGTTCATACATTTATTATAACTTGAAACAGGGAAATTGCGTTCAATTGATGCACGGCAGGACGACAGCAGCTTTTTCACTTTTGTCTTTCAAAGATATAAAAACGTGTTATCATATATGTTAGGGCACCGGCATCCTGATATCATTTGCGGATACCGGAAGAAGTAATAATTTGTCCTTGAAAGTGGTGGAGAAGATGAAACTGACAGGAAATCAAATTATGTATTTGCTTACAATCAAGAATCTGGCGGCAGAGAAACACGTGATCAAGAGCGTTGATGTTGCCAGGGATATGAACTATTCCAGGGCCAGCGTTCACAAGATGCTGAGATCTTTGAAGAACCTCAATTATATTCAGCAGGAACGCTACGGGTCGATCAAACTGACGGCTTCCGGTTCCAGAGTCGCTTCCTCATATCTGAAGAAATATCAGGTCATCGAAGATGCCCTGAAGGATACGATCGATCTGCCGGAAGGTTATCAGCTGGGTATCTGCAATCTCATCGAACTGATGTGATTTCACAAAACAGAGCATTGATATCAGGTCTTCTTTGTACTGAAGAAGACTTTTTTTCTTGCTTGAAACGCTTACATCGGATATTGTACTTTCATATCTTTCGAAGAAGATTATAATGAACATGATGAGAAGAAAAAATATCGACATGCTGGAGGGAAATCTCTTCAGGGATGTCCTTCTGTTCACTGTACCGGTAGCGCTGTCGGGTATCCTGCAGCTGCTTTTCAATGCGATCGATATGATCGTCGTCGGCAAGTTTTCCGGCAGCACCTCGATGGCAGCCGTGAGCTCGACCGGTTCGCTGATCAACCTGATCACCAACCTCTTCATCGGTCTTTCCGTCGGTACGAGCGTCTGCATCGCCGGCAGGATCGGCAGAAGGGATTTCTTCGGTGTCTACAAAGCCGTTCAGACTTCGATCACGATCGCCCTGATCAGCGGTCTTGCGCTGACGGTCATCGGTGTTGTTTTTTCACCCGTCTTTCTGAAGATGATGGGTTCACCGGAAGATGTCATCGATCTGTCGGCGCTTTATCTCAGGATCTATTTCCTGGGCATGCCGGCAACGATGGTCTATAATTTCGCATCGGCGATCTTAAGAGCCAGAGGCGATACGAAGCGTCCTTTGTATGCGCTGGGCATCGCCGGAGCACTCAATGCGCTGATGAATCTTTTCTTTGTGACGGTGTTTCATATGGATGTGACCGGTGTCGGACTGGCTTCGGCACTTTCGTCCTGTGTTTCGGCAGCGATCGTACTGATCGTTCTGATCAAAGATGAAGGGATGACGCATCTGGAGATCAGGAAACTGCACATCGACAGGGAAGCTTTGAAGGAGATCGTGAAGGTCGGTCTTCCGGCAGGTCTTCAGTCAACGGTCTTTTCCATCAGCAATGTCGCCATCCAGTCTTCGGTCAATTCTTTCGGCGGGACCATCATGGCCGCCAACGGTGCAGCCGGTTCGATCGCCGATTTCGTCTATACGATCATGAATGCTTTCTATCAGAGCTGCCTGACTTTCACTTCCCAGAACATGGGCGCAAAGAAATATCAGCGGACAGGAAAGATTTTATTTGTATCTTTGTTCTATGTGACGCTCTGCGGTCTTGTCATCGGTCACAGCACATATTATTTCGGCGACCCGCTGCTGCATATATATTCGGATGATCCGGAAGTCATCCAAGCCGCCATGATCAAGCTGGAGATCTTCTGCAAGCCTTACTTCCTGTGCGGCATCATGGATGTCCTGGTCGGTTCTTTAAGGGGCATGGGTTATTCGATCTTCCCGATGATCACATCCTTACTGGGATCCTGTGCTTTCCGTCTGATCTGGATCGCGACTTATTTCGCCGCCCACAGAAGCATCGAAGTCCTTTATTATTCTTATCCCTTGAGCTGGACACTGACTTTAAGCATCCATCTGCTGACGTTTGTCTATGCCTATCACAGATTAAGAGCGAAAACGGTTCAATAAAAGGACTGGTCAAGAGGAATGTTATATAATATAATCTAAAGAAATATGATCAGAAAAGACAACAACAGATTAAACAGCGACGACTGGCTGGAAAAAGAGATTGCCAGAGAAAGCCGAATCTCAGCCTGGGATCTTGATGAAGGAAAACGGCTGAGGATGGAACATGAAGAAAACTGCGATGTCAGAGAGCTGGCGGATGAACATCACCGCAGACATCTGGCCTCTGAACGTGGTGTTTCTTCCGACAAAGTGGAAGCGGGAGCCGTAAAATGGTTCGTGATCGATATTTTTACCATGTTCATTCTTTTTGCAGTGAATGCCGCTTTGAACGAACCTGTCGTCATTCCGGCGCTTGTGCTGTTTCTGGCGATCAATCCGGGCATTTTCATCTGGGTCTTCCTGCTGAAGAGATTCCCGTCAAAAGCTTATTCAAAAGCCATGTTCTGGCTGGCGGTTCTGCTTGAACTGTATTTGCTGTATGAAGGTAATTATCGTTATCTGAGATATATTTTATGGAGGTTTTTTCAATGAAAACAATCATTATTCTGTTTGTATTGCTGGTACTCATTCTTTCTGTCATTCTTTCCTGCCTGTGCATCGTTCCTCAGGGCAATGCCTGGGTCGTTGAAAGGCTCGGAAAATATGCAGCGACCTGGCATGCGGGCCTGCATCTGAAGACACCTCTTCTCGAGAGGATCGTACGCAAGATCTCCCTGAAGGAACAGGTCGCAGACTTCGAACCGCAGTCGGTCATCACCAAGGATAACGTCACGATGAATGTCGATTCCGTCGTCTATTTCCAGGTCATCGATCCCAAGGCTCTGACCTATGGCGTTGAGCGTCCGATCGCAGCAATCGAGAATCTGTGTGCAACGACTTTGAGAAACATCATCGGTTCTATGACTTTGGATGAAACTCTGACTTCCAGAGAGAAGATCAACAACGAAACGATCAAGGTCCTTGACGAAGCCACCAACAAATGGGGCATCGACATCACCAGAGTCGAGGTCCAGAACATCACTCCTCCGAAATCCATTCAGGAAGCCATGGAGAAGCAGATGAAGGCCGAGCGTGAAAAGAGAGCTGTCATTCTGACGGCCGAAGGCGAGAAGCAGTCAGCCATCACCAGAGCCGAAGGTGAAAAGGAATCCGCGATCTTAAGAGCCGATGCGGTCAGAGAAGAAAGGATCCGTACCGCTCAGGGTGAAGCCGAAGCGATCCGTGCGGTCGCCGAAGCGCAGGCCAAGGCCATCGAGATGGTCAACAAAGCTGCTCCGAGCAAGGAATATCTCTCGATCCGTTCCATGGAAGCTGCCGAGAAGATGGCTGACGGTCAGGCAACGAAGATCATCGTTCCTTCCGATCTGCAGGATATCGCATCCCTGGCTACGGTCTTCAAGGAGAGTAAATAAGCAAAATATCAGAGGCTGAAAAGCCTCTTTTTTTTGTACCCGGAATACTTTCTTCCGTATTGAATTTCACGGCTGAAAAAGATAGAATTATATTGTTCAGATATGAACAATATTAAAGAAAAATGATCCCATTACTGGAAAGCGCATATGCATCGAAAGGCCTGTATCAGGAACTGCTGGGTCCTCTGTGTAAGAAGTACAATCTTACTGATTCGGAGGTCATTATTTTGCTGTATCTGGCAGACAATAATCCGGCCGATACGGCAACGGAGATCGTCCGTTTTCAGCGGCTGAAGAAATCGGTGGTATCGATGTCGCTTGATGATCTGGAGAACCGGGGCATGATTGAAAGCTGCTATGAGGAAGGCAACCGCCGCACCAAGCATCTCAAGGTCAAGGACAATGCCAGAGAGGTCATCAGAGAAGCGAGAAAGATACAGGACCGGTATTATCAGCTGCTGACAGAAGGTCTGGAAAAGAAAGAAAAGGATCAGCTGAACGATTATCTGAAACGGATCAATCGCAATATCAGCGGGTACAGCATATGAAATTAAGGATCTATGTCATAACGGCAGCCATCGCCATGATCCTCAGCGGAGTCATGCTGGCGGTGGATTATCGGATCTCATTGGGGATACTTCTGTCAGCGGGATTCTCGTTAGTGAATATGTGGATGCTTTCGGAAAGCATGAAGGCACTGATGAAGCAGGAAGGCGGCAATTATTCGGCCATGATCGCCGGCAACATCATCCGCTTTGCGATACTGCTGGCCGTCGTATATATCGGCGTGAAGAATCCGCAGCTGTTCAATATCTACGGACTGGCGGCGGGATTCATCCTGTTTCTCTTCGCACTGGTATATGATGCATTGACAAGGAAAGGAAGGTGAGGGAATGAAAGTACAGACAGCGGTCTTTTCGATCATCATCGTCACGGCGTTTCTGGCGCTGCTGCTTTTGTTCATCAACAGGAAGCTGAAGGCGTTTGATCCTTTGAGCGAACCCAAGGGCGTCGTCCTGCTGATGATCATGTTTGCGGAAACGATCGACAATATGGTCAAAGGCAAGACCAACGAAAGACTGGCGAAATTCCTGACGCCGTACATCATGTCTGTGGCAGCTTACATCTTCTTTGCGAACATCGCAGGTCTGTTTGCGATCGAGGCACCGACTTCCAATTATTCGGTCACTCTGATCCTGGCGGCCATCACCTGCATCCTGATCGAGGTCTGTTCGGCAAAGGAGCGAGGCAGCAAGGGCTATATCAAGAGCTGGTTTGAACCGCTGGCACCGTTCGTCATCCTGAACGTGATGTCAAAGCTCTCGACGCTGCTGTCGCTGTCGCTGCGTCTGTTCGGCAACATCCTGTCAGGTTCCATCCTGATGTCGGTCATCTATCAGATGCTGGGATCGATATCGAAGATGATCCCCTTCATCGGGAAATTCAATATCGTCGGTGTACTGGTGGCTCCGGTCCTGCATTTCTACTTCGATCTGTTTTCCGGTGTCATGCAGGCTTTCATCTTCATCACTTTGACAATTGCGTTCATAGGCAAGGAACTGCCTGAAAAATAGAATGATTTAGGAGGACTATTATGGAAAAAGCGTTAATGGCATTTGCGGCTGCATTATGTGTAATCGGCGGCTGTGTCACAGGTATCATGGAAGGAAAGGTAGCCATCCAGGCTGTCGAATCCATCGGCAAGAATCCGGATGCGGCTGACAAGATCCAGTCAATGGCCATCGTCGGTGCTGCCATTTCCGAGACCTGTGCCATCTACTGTCTGCTTGTCGCTTTTCTGATCATCTTCATCCTGGGAGCATAAGATGCAGATCGTAGATATTCTGGAATTACTGATTCCCGATGTCTGGACCAGCATCACGCAGCTGTGTGCAACGGCCGTGCTTTTCTTCCTGATGTACAAACTGGCCTGGAAGCCGATCAGGAAGATCCTGGATGAGAGAAGCCGTTTTGAACAGGAGAAACTCAGCCAGGCAGAAGCCTACAAGGAAGAAAACGAGAAGATCGCCGAGCAGGCCAAAGACATCATTTCCGATGCCAACAGATCTGCCGAAGCGATCGTCAGGGAAGCCAGGGAAGAGGGTCAGACTCTGAAGAACGAGCTGATCGAAGAAGGAAAGAAACAGTCTGCCCAGCTTCTGGAGAACGCCAAAAAGGAAATGGAACAGCAGCGTACCAGGATGCTGGAAGAGATGCACAGCGAACTGGTCGATACGGCGATCTCCGCTGCCGAGAAAGTCATCGGCGATCAGATCGATGCCGATGCCGACAAGAAAAGTATCGATTCTTTTATCAGGGAAGTAATCAGTAAATGAGTGCACGTATCAGAACCTATGCCAGAAGTCTGATGGAACTGATGTCTCAGGAGGATCTGGTCGATATCTGCTACGAAGATCTGAAAGATATCAATGATGCGCTCAACAGCGATCCCGAGCTTCTGCAGTTCATCACTTCCGCCGATCACAGCTCTGCTGAAAAGAAAGAAAGACTTCAGGAAGTATTCAATCACGAACTCTATGAGTCCGTTTTGCGCGGATTGTTTTTGATTGTCGAATCGATCCCGAGCAAACACATGGAAGCGGATCTGATCCATGAGTTCATTTCTTATTACTACCGCACAAGAGGTATCGCTTTCGGTGCTGTCTACAGCGCCAGAAAGATCGACAAGGATTACATGAAAGCTCTGGAAATGACTTTTTCCCAGAAGCTTTCAAGAAGAGTGCGTCTGGAAAACAAGATCGATCCCGATCTGATCGGCGGTGTCAAAGTCATCGTTAACGATACGGTCTGGGACGGTTCCTACAAGACAAAGATCAACGAACTGCGTTCAGCATT
Organism: Erysipelotrichaceae bacterium; assembly: GCA_017454765.1. Lineage (GTDB taxonomy): Bacteria > Bacillota_I > Bacilli_A > Erysipelotrichales > Erysipelotrichaceae > Colivicinus. The sequence goes on from JAFTCJ010000007.1 coordinate 72,777, forward strand.
GCTGCAGAAAGATGAAGAAAAAGATCTGCAGAAAGTCGCTGAAAAACTGAAAAAAGAAGTGGAAGAGACCGATCTGACGATGGTCAGGACCGATTCCAATCTGACGACCGGTTATGTCACATCGGTCGCCGACGGTGTCGCCAATATCAGCGGTATCTATCAGGCGATGGCCGGTGAGATCCTCAATGTCGGCGGGACGAAGGCCATGGTCATGGACCTGGAAGAAGACAACATTGCTGCTGTGCTTCTGGGCAGTGATACCGATATCGTCAAGGGTACCCAGGTATCCTCCACCGGCAAAGTCATTGAAGTACCGGTCGGTGATGCGCTGTTGGGAAGAGTCGTGGATGCTTTAGGCAGACCGATCGACGGCAAGGGAGTCATCAAGACGACCGAGAGCAGACAGATCGAAGTCGCCGCACCCGGTGTCATTGACAGAAGTCCGATCGATGAGCCTTTGCAGACAGGCATCAAGATCATCGACTCGATGATCCCCATCGGCAAGGGCCAGAGAGAACTGATCATCGGCGACCGCCAGACAGGCAAGACGGCGATCGCGATCGATACGATCATCAATCAGAAGGGAAGAAACGTCAAATGTATCTATGTGGCGATCGGCCAGAAGAACTCCACGGTTGCTCAGATCATTGAAAAACTCAACAGCTACGGTTCCCTGTCATATACGACAGTCGTGGTAGCCGGTGCCAGTGAACTTGCTTCCTTACAATATATTGCCCCTTATGCGGGCTGTTCCATCGGTGAGTACTGGATGAACAAGGGCGAAGATGTACTGATCGTCTATGACGATCTTTCCAAGCACGCCGTTGCCTACCGTACATTATCACTGTTATTAAGAAGGCCTCCCGGAAGAGAAGCATATCCGGGCGATGTCTTCTATCTGCATTCAAGACTGCTCGAAAGAAGCGGCAAGCTTTCAGAACGCCTGGGCAAAGGAAGTCTGACGGCGCTGCCGATCATCGAGACACAGGCCGGTGATATTTCGGCCTACATTCCGACCAACGTCATTTCCATCACCGACGGTCAGATCTTCTTACAGAGCGAGATGTTCAACAGCGGCATCAGACCGGCGATCGACTACGGTCTTTCCGTTTCGCGTGTCGGTTCCGCTGCCCAGATCAAGGCGATGAAGAAGGTCTCTTCCTCGCTGAAACTGGATCTTTCCCAATACCAGGAAGTTCTGGATTTTGCCCAGTTCGGTTCCGATCTGGATCCTTCGACCAGGGCCCGCATCAATCACGGCCGGCATCTGGTGGAGATCCTCAAACAGCCGCAATACGCGCCGATGTCAACGACCGATCAGATCATCCTGCTGATGGCGGCCAGACTCGGTGTGCTGGATGAGGTACCGCTCGAGGAAATGAAGGAATATGAAAAAGAACTGCTGCAGGAGGTCAACGGTGTACACAGAGACCTGATACGGCAGATCGAAACAAAGAAAGATATCGATGATGAGCTTTATGCGAAGCTCTCGGATATCATCACTGTATTTACGACACAGTTCAGACTGATGGATTAAGCTATGGCAGGACAGATCAGTGCGATAAAGAAAAGACTGCAGACCGTCAGGTCGACCCAGAAACTGACCAATGCGACAGAACTGGTGGCGACGGTCAAGCTGCAGAAATATAACGCCAAGACGCAGCAGAACGAGGAGTATGCGAAAAACCTCAGGCGTTTTATTCTGCTCGCACTGAAAGGAAAGAAGGACGGTCCGGAGACCAACCCGTATCTGATCCATCACGAGGTGCATAACCCGCTTTATATCGTGATCACGTCCAATTCCGGTCTTTGCGGAAACTATAATCTGGAAGTGCTGAAATTCGTGGAAGAAAACATCAGCAAAGATGTGCCGATCTTTGCGATCGGCACCGTCGGCTACAACTGGCTGATGAAGAACGACTATCTGGTCGTCAAACGTTACGATGAACTGGAGGATCTGCAGCCCGGTATCCTCAACACGATGATCGACAACATCCTGACACTGTTCACCAAGTTCGAGATGAATGAGATCCACGTCGTCTACACCAGATATATCAATACGCTCACCCACAAGCCGACGCTGATGAGACTGCTGCCGTTTGAACTGGATGAGGACATCGGGGAAGATGAAGATCTTCTGATGGAACCCAGCAGGGATGAAGTGCTCAATGAACTGATCCCGATGTATGTCTCCTCGCAGATCTATGTCGCTTTCCTGGAGGCCAAGACTTCCGAGAATGCAGCCAGAAGAAATGCGATGAATCTGGCAAACAAGAATGCGGAAGCACTGATCGGTGAACTGCAGCTCAACTACAACAAAGCCAGACAGGCGGCGATCACCCAGGAGATGAACGAGATCGTGGCTTCTGTCAGAACAGAAAGAAGAAAGGAAGAATCATGAACGAAAACATAGGAGAAGTTGTATCGGTTATCGGTCCGGTCGTTGACATGCGTTTCAATGACAGACTGCCAAAACTCTATAATGCGATCATCATTCCTTTCAACGATGAAGAGATCACCTGTGAAGTGGAACAGGATATCGGCAACGACAAGGTCAGATGCATCGCTCTTTCACAGACCAACGGACTGACCAGAGGCATGAAGGCCATCGATACCGGCAAGGCCATCCAGGTCCCTGTCGGCAAAGAGATTTTAGGAAGGATGTTCAATCTGCTGGGAAAACCGATCGACGGTCTGGATCCGCTGGATGAAAAAATCGGCAGGGACATCATCCACAAGAAGGCGCCTTCTTTTGAGCAGCAGCAGACCAGTATCGAGATCCTGGAGACAGGCATCAAGGTCGTCGACCTTCTCTGTCCCTATATCAAGGGCGGAAAGATCGGTCTCTTCGGCGGTGCCGGTGTCGGCAAGACCGTCCTGATGCAGGAGCTGATCCGTTCGATCGCGGTCGAACATGAAGGCCTTTCGGTCGTAGCCGGTGTCGGTGAACGAACCAGGGAAGGCAATGACCTATATTACGAAATGAAGGAAAGCGGCGTCCTGGAAAAGACAGTCCTGGTCTACGGCCAGATGAATGAATCACCGGGTGCCAGAATGAGAGTTGCCTTAAGCGCTCTGACGATGGCGGAACATTTCCGTGATGTCGACAAGCAGGATGTCCTGCTGTTCATCGACAATATCTTCCGTTTCTCACAGGCCGGTTCGGAAGTATCGGCGCTGCTGGGACGTATGCCGTCGGCTGTCGGTTATCAGCCCACCCTGGCAACGGAAATGGGCGAACTGCAGGAACGCATCACTTCGACCAAGGACGGATCCATCACTTCCGTGCAGGCGATCTACGTACCTGCCGATGACCTGACCGACCCTGCTCCGGCAACGGCGTTCGCACATCTGGATGCCAAGACTGTTCTTGACCGTAAGATCGCTTCTTCAGGACTCTATCCGGCAGTCGATCCCTTACAGTCGACTTCAAGAGCACTGGATCCCAACATCGTCGGCGAAGAACACTATGAGACGGCTCTGGCAGTACTGAAGATCCTGCAGAAGTATCATGACCTGCAGGACATCATCGCCATCCTGGGTATCGATGAGCTTTCCGATGAAGACAAGGCGATCGTCAACCGTGCCAGAAGGATCAGGAACTTCCTTTCCCAGCCGTTTGCGGTCGCAGAGAAATTCTCCGGCATCGAGGGCAAATTCGTTTCGATCCCCGATTCGATCCGTTCCTTCAAAGCCCTGCTTTCCGGTGAGTATGATTCCTATCCGGAAGAGGCTTTCATGTACTGCGGCACCATTGAAGATGTCGTAGCCAAGGCAAACAAGGAAGCAGCATGAAATTCAAGACCGATCTGATCACCTACGAAGGTGTCTATCGTTCCATACAGACGGAAAAGCTCAACCTGCCTACATCAGAGGGCAGAAGAACGATACTGGCCAATCATATGCCGATCATGATACCCTTGCAGGTAGGCGTGATCGAGACCGATGAAGAAGAAGGTCTGAAGCATTATGCGATCAACGGCGGTGTCATGTATTTCAAAGACAACGTCGCAGAGATCGTCGCGGACAACATCGTCGATGTGGAAGAGATCGATATCGAAAAAGCAAGGGCCGACAAGGAAAAAGAAGAAGAAAAACTGGCCAAGGCAAAAAGAGAATACGAAAGGATCCGGGCCAAAGACAAGCTTGAGATCGAAGAGAATCTGCTGAGGGCCGCTGAAAAATACAATGTAAAGAAAGAATAAGACCGGGACACCGGTCTTATTTATGATATGTGTATTGTGCGATCAGAGCCTTTTGTGCTTCATCATCCTGATCGGGATATGTTTCTCTTTCAAAAACATATCCTTCATTTTTCAGACAGACTTCCAGCAGGAAGAGGAAGATGCCCATGTCGATGCGGTTGTAGAAAGTGACCAGCACTGCCGGCATAATGCCTCTTTTGCCCGGTTTGCGGTAACGGAATACTTTTAATGTATGATCGTCATTTTCAGCGATCCAGGGCTGGGTATTGCAGGCACTGGGTGAGAAACGGACGATGTCTGCGATGTTCATGTCATCGCCTGTCCAGATCTCATCAAGCGGCTTTCTTTTGGCTTTGAACATATCTTTGCGGAACTTTCCCCTGTCCATCTTCGAAACGGCGATCATGATGACGTAATCCATTCCCTCGTCCTGTCTGGCGTCGGTCTTGCCGATACCGAACCACAATGCACCGATATCATGGGCCGCCAGATACAGATCGACCTGTTCGCCGATGTAGCCGATGTTGTTCAGATATCCCTCTTTGTTTTCGGAATAAAAGAGGATACAGTACTCAGCACCTCTCTTGCAGGTGGTCTCTGATTCCTTCACGATCTTCATCTTTGTGCGGATCTCAGGATGCAAAGGAACGACTGTTTCCAGGAACTTTGAAAGATCATTCAGATCTTCTTCGCTGAGTTTCTTCGTATCTCTGAACAGATGAAATGATTTGCGTTTGAATATTGACCGATAGTACTCTTTGTTTTCCATATGGTTCCATGATATGTTGATTTAAAATTCTTTTCAATCAAGATGATATAATGCAGATGATGAAGAAGTATTTCTTTTTTGATATCGACGGAACACTGACGAATATCCACACCGGTCAGCTGGTACCAAGCGGTGTTGAGACCCTGAGAAAACTGGAAGAGAAGGGCCATTTCATTGCGATCTGCACCGGCAGAGCCTACTACAAGAGCACGGATATCGCTCATCAGGCAGGGATACACAATTTTGTGGCCAACGGCGGAGCAGCACTTGTCGTCAATGATCAGCTTCTGAAGAACTCCTATCTGGACAGAAACAAGGCTCTGCAGATCATTCATGAGGCAGATGATCTTGGTTACGGCATCCTGGTGGCAACGCAGGATTCCCATGACGTCATCATGAGAGATCACCGTTTTCTGGAACAGTTCGGAAACAGAAAAGAAGACACCAACTACATCTATGATCCGGATATGGAATATGATGAACTAAAGACCATCAACAAGGTATACATCTCCATGCCGGAAAAAGATGAGTATAAAATGAAAAATCTTGATCTTCTGGGACATATCCGCATGGGAGATGATTATTTCTGGTACCAGCATGATGAGAAGGATCAGGGGATCAGGGACATGATGGAACTCATCGGCGGAGACGTGAAAGATGTCGTCGTCTTCGGCGACGGTGAAAACGACATGATCATGTTCGGAAAGGAATGGATTTCCATTGCCATGGGCAACGGCTATCCGGATCTTCTGAAGATCGCGGATTATGTGACGGATGCCGCTGAAGATGACGGCATCAGGAATGCCTGCCGTCATTTCGGATGGATCGAATGAAAATCAGGAAAGCAAAAACAGCTGATCTCGATCAGATCGAAAGAATCTATGATCATATTCATGATTTTGAAGAATCCGGTGTTGTTACGATCGGCTGGATCAGAGACGTATATCCGATCAGGGAAACAGCAGAAAAAGCTCTTGAAAGAGATGATCTTTTTGTCGGAGAAGACAACAGCAGGATCGTTGCGACCGCGATCATCAACAGGATACAGGTCCCTGAATACTATGATGTGAAATGGAAATATGAAGCCGCAGATGAAGAAGTCATGGTGCTGCATACTCTGATCGTCGACCCCTTTGTTTCAGGAAAAGGATACGGAAAAGAATTTGTTGCCTTCTATGAAGATTATGCCTTGAAAAACAGATGTCACGAACTAAGGATTGATACCAACGAAAAGAACGTGATCGCCAGAAAAATGTATGCCAGACTGGGATATAAAGAAATTGATATCATTCCCTGTGTTTTTAACGGTATACCGGATGTCGGTCTGGTCTGCCTGGAAAAGCATCTTACTGAACAAGACCTTTGAGGTATAATAGAGATGTGCGAGCGTGGTTCAATGGCAGAACCCGACCTTCCCAAGGTTGTGACGCGGGTTCGATTCCCGTCGCTCGCTCCATCGTTTAAAAAAAGTGATTCTTCGGAATCACTTTTCTTCTGTATCGGTATAGTGATATTGTTTCAGTCTGTTTCTGAACAGCAGACATACGAGTATTCCGGCAACGCCGAGTATGAACATCATCAGTGCGGCTCCGGAACCTTTTCCTGTTCCGAATAGAATACGCATGAGACCGTCTGCTGACTGAGCTGCCATGAAGGGTTCACAGATCTCATCGACCATATAACCGCCCAAGAGCAGTCCGATCGGGATCGTAAAGAACTGCAGCGTATTGCGGCAGGCATAGACCCTGCCCTGCAGTTCGATGGGTATCGAATTTCTCATGATCACATTCAGATTCGCACTCATGACGGGAACGAAGATCCATCCCAGGATCTGTCCGGCACACCAGACGATCGGATTTCTGGACAAGGCCAGAAGGAAGTTTTCCGTTCCCAGGGAAAACAGCATGGTCAGATAGATCATCCTCACTCTGTCTTTCGGTTTGGGCATGATCGTTGCCAGAACGCTTCCGATGACCATGGCGACTCCGGAACAGGAAGTGACGACACCGAGTACGGCATTTCCTCCTCTGACAGAAGGTATGACAAGTGCCGGCAGAACGGCATCGAACGCCGAAGCGATCAGATTGACTCCCGACATGAACAGGATCACGTTCAGTACCAGCGGATTGTTTTTCAGAAAGCCGATGCCTTCCTTCGCAAGTTCCAGCATCCTTTCTTCCTTTTGATTCTCCGAAGCGATCTCAGGGATCCTGATGAAGAAGATCAGGGACAGGAAAGCGACTGTGAAGGTGAGCAGATCGGTCAGGATCGCCCCGTCCAGTCCGGCAAAGCCATACAGCATGGATGCGATCAGCGGGCTGCCGATGGAAACAAGGGATCTCGACAGATACTGAAGCCCTCCGGTTCTCTGATATTCTTCTTTGGGGATGATCAGAGAATAGGCGACTTCCGAAGCGGGCTGCTGAATCGTGTTCATCAGGCCTAAGAGCGCATTGATCGCATAGAGGTGCCAGCGCAGCAGAAGATCCGCTTTGTATAAGACAAAGACCAGTACAGTCATGAGTGCCGCAAAGGCATCGCAGATCAGCATCGTCTTTTTCTTGTTGAAACGGTCGCTGATCGCTCCGGCAAAGATGCTCATGATGACATAAGGAAAATAGGAACAGATCGTCAGCGAAGCCGTGCTTAATGCGGAGCCCGTCTTTTCATAAAGCCACAGTGTCAGAGAAAAAGCAGTGATACTGCTTCCGAGCTGTGACAGACTCTGTGTTCCCCAAAGGAGATAGAAATCATTTAATCCCTTCTTTTTATTTTCCATATGATGAATCAAACAGATGAAGTTTTTCACAGGCTTTGTAGATGCCGTCATCCATGATGTCGGCCGTGATCAGGTCTGCTTTTTCCTTGATGATATCGGTGGCATTGCCCATGGCGACTTTATACCAGTCGTCGATAAACATGGACAGGTCGTTGTTGTTGTCGCCGAAGACGATGGCATCTTTATAATCCGCATGGTAATAGTCCATGATCTGTTTGATGCCGTAGGCTTTATCAGTCGGTTCCACAAAGAAGTATTCCGGATGATAGCGGCACCAGGTGACTTTCTTCAGCGATTCCAGTTTCTGTTCCTCTCCGGTATCACAGACGATATAGGCCTTATAGATGATCGGACATTTTCTCGGGTCAAGACCGGGTATAACCTTGGTTCCCATATAGGTGTCATGGGTTGCTTCGTAGAAGCGTTCATCCGGTGCGCTCCTGAATTTGGAGTTGTCGGTCTGTATCGCCCAGGGGAAACCCAGTCTGTCGCATTCTTCGATCAGACCGGCGATATCATCCCTGTTCATAGGCGTGATGCCGAGCAGTTCGTTGTTGATGGTGACACCGTATCCGCCGTCCGAGACCATATTCTCAAAGCCGAGCCCCTTCATCAGATCATAGGCCTTTGCCTGGGAACGGCCTGTGGCGATGCACAGAAAATGGCCTGCTTCTTTCAGCTTCTTCAAAGCCAGAACAGTGGAAGCGGGGAGAGATGAAATCTCCTGTCCCCCGGGAACGAGCGTTCCGTCGATATCGAAAAACAGATACTTGCGCATACGGCAATTATATCACCAAATGGTTTTTCTCTTCAGACTGATTCAGCGTTTCCTATACAATTCTTAAGGATTTGTTCATTTATATTTTACGAACGGTACATTATAATAAAGGACGTGAAAAGAGTATTGATCCTGACATCTGTCAAAACAGGTTCCGGTCACAAATCTTCTGCCAACGCGATACAGAAGAAACTGGAAGATGCCGGATATGACTGCAGACAGATCGATGTCTTTCCTCTGATGGGAAAGATCGGCATCACGATGGAAGACAGCTATATTCCTCTGACGACAGGAAAGCCTTTTGTGTATTTCCTCTGTCAGCGGTTTTCGCAGTATTTTCCGGATATCATCCATGAGATGATGTACCGCAGAGTCAAGGACGGTCTTCTCAAAGAGATCGGTGATTATCAGCCCGATCTGATCATTTCCGTTCAGTGCATGTTCACCAAGTCGATCTCTTATCTGTTAAGGAAAAACAGACTTGATATCCCGTTCTATGTCGGGGTCATCGATCTGATCGATCCGCCAAGCGTCTGGAAGGATAAGAAAGCCGATATGACGTTCGTGCCGACAGAAACGATCCGGGAGAAATATCTGAGAAACGGTTTTGACCCTGAAAGGGTAGTGGTATCCGGTTTCCCGGTCAGAGACGACATCATCATCCGCAATACTGCCAAACAGATCAAAGAACCGATCAGGATACTGATGGTCAATCCTTCAACGGATCTGAAGAAGAATATCCGCTTCGTGAAGGAAGTATTGAGGATGGAAAATGTCGAGGTGCGTTTTGCCTGCGGCCTGGATACAGTGCTTTATGAAACACTGATGAAGATGAAGGAAAACGGCGAACTTTCAGACAGGATCGAGATCCATGAGTTTGTCAGCAATATCAACGAATTCCTGGAGGACAGTCACATCGTCATGACCAAGGCCGGTCCCAACGCCATCATCGAATCGATACGCAGCGGCACGGCCGTCATCATCTGCGGTCATATCGAAGGCCAGGAGAATCACAACTACAAGTACATCGTCAATAACGGCTACGGATTGAAGTGTGAGGATCCGGAAAAGATCTATGATGTGCTGAATGATTTCATTCACAACGGCGGTCTCAAGAAGTGTCTCGGGAATACGATCACCCACAGTATCGGCAACGGTGCGGAATTCATCGCCGATTATGTGAAGGAACATATTTAAAAAGCTTACATCGTCCTGTGACTCTGCAAGCTTTTTGTTTTATTTGCTTCTTTTCAGCACTTCCAGCAGATCGCCGTAGGCTCTGTCGAAGGATGCCAGATCCAGTCTTTCATCCGGTGTGTGTTCTCCTTTGGAGATCGGTCCCAGGGTGATGATGTCAAGATCGGGGATCAGTCCCTTGAAGATGCCGCATTCCAGTCCGCCGTGGGTCGCACGTTCTTTCAGATCGATGCCTCTTTCTTTCAGGACCTGCGTCATGATCTGTCTCATCTTTGAATCTTTCGTGTAATCCCAGCCGTAATAACGGTCATGGACTTCGAACCGGAAACCGAAGAGCGGACATAACGTCTCCAGCTGATGGATCATGATGTCACCGTGGGAAGAGATGGCACTGCGGATGAGATCGTTGATCACAAGCTGACCGTTTTCAATAAAGATGACACCGGCATTCAGCGATGCGACGGTGAGTCCTTCGATTGCCATCGATTTGTGCTGGAAACCGTTGGGCATGACATACATGAATTTCAGGATGTCCGCTGTTTCTTTCTGAGTGACAACCTTCGGAAGTATATCGGTCGGAACGATCTTTCCGTTGAAGCCTTCATCGGAATACTGCAATTCCTGAGAGATGTTGCGGAAGATCTGCTCAGCTGCTTTCATCAGTTTCTCAGGATCGGCGTCTGTTGAGAAGGTGATGTCTGCTTCCCTGGGGATGGCGTTGAATTTCATGCCTCCGTTGAAATCAGCGATGCGGATATCGTCAAACTGTGTGCGCAGTTCTTCCAAGGCCCTGGCTGCCAGAATGATGGCGTTGCCCAGTTCCAGATGGATGCAGGAAGCGGAGTGTCCGCCTTTGAGTCCTCTGATCTCCAGGCGGTAAGAGGGCCTGTCGTTGTCTTCGTAATGAAGATCTTTTTTGATGAGCGCTCTGGCTCCGCCGGAGGAAGTGACAGCTGTCTCGATCTCTCCGCCCGAGTCGAGGTTGATATAGCGTTTTGCGCTGAAGTATTCTTTCTTTAAAGCGATCGCTCCGAACAGACCGATCTCTTCCATGACGGTGAAGGCGCATTCCAGAGCCGGTGCTTCGATGTTTTCATCATCCAGTACCGCCAGCATGTAGGCAACGCCCTGTCCGTCATCGGCACCGAGAGTAGTGCCTCTGGCTTTCAGCCAGCCGTCTTCCACATAAAGGTCCAGAGGATCTTTTTCAAAATCGTGTTCAACATCTTTGTTTTTCTCACAGACCATATCCATATGGGCCTGCAGGATGATGGGCTCACTGTCCTCATATCCTTTGGAAGCAGGTCTGTACACGATGACGTTATAAACATCATCCTGTATGTATCTGTAATTGTGTTTCTTTGCGAATTCCACGACATAGTCACTGATCGCTTTTTCGTTCCTGCTGCCTCTTGGAATATCGGATATTTGTTTAAAGTAGTAACAGTATTTCTTGTTCAGATCAAATTCCATAAATCATCCCCTCTTATCTTTTTTAACATTATAACAGAGACGGGAAAAACTGTATGTGCCGACGCATAAATGTTAAGATGAAAAAGATGAGATATATCAACAGTTTCTGTTACTGTTCAACGATCGATGAGTTTCTAGAACTGGATCAAAAGAAGTGGCTCCAGGCCATGAAGGAGAATTATTCCTATGTGACGCCCTACGATCTGAATCAGAAACAGATCGATGCCTGGAAAGATGAATATGATGTCTTACACAGACAGTTAGGAAAGACAGTCAGGGCAAATAAGAAATACGGGAAACTGCAGATCATTTTTGAATATGTCCTATGGGATTTTGACAATGAAAACGGTGTGCGGCCGGATGTGATCTTATTAAGTGCTGACAGGATCGGCATCATTGAATTCAAGACGAGATCCATCGATGATGACAGTTATCAGTATGTGACCTCCCAGGCCAAGAAGTACCGGCATCGTTTCCTGCACAATCACGATGAATCAAAGAACATGAAACTGGGCACGGTCGCGCTCATGACTTCCATGAAGGATTATTATGAGATCAGGGGAAGGGTGAAGTGTATCTCGCCGGATCGTTTTGAGGATGTGAAAGAAACGCTGATGGGCAGATATCCTTCTCCCCACAAGGATGTCTGGCGCTGGATCAATTCGGATTATCATTTTCCCGAAAAGAACTTATAATGAGTTTAGATAAGCAGATGAAATATATCTGGAGGTATTTATGAATATAAACATGCTGATAGAGGCTTTCGGTTATCTGGGAAGCCTTCTGGTACTGGTCTCGATGCTGATGACATCGGTGGTCAAACTGAGGATCATCAATACGATCGGCAGCGTCATCTTTACGATCTATGCGTTTATCATCAAATCTTATCCGACAGCGCTCATGAACTTCTGTCTGGTTTTGATCAATCTCCGTTTCCTGTGGAAGATGTCGAGGATGGACAAGGAATATGAGATCGTGGAATGTGACCGGAACGATGTCCTGTTAAGATATCTTGTCGATCATTACCGCAATGACATCAGCAAGATCTTTCCGGGCATCGACTTGAATTTAAGACAGATCGACAGGGCCTATGTCGTATTATGTCAGGGCAAGCCGGTAGGCATCACCTTAGGCAACGCGGAGGATGATGATACCCTGGATCTGAAACTGGATTATACGATCCCGGAATTCAGGGATTTCTCGATCGGTTCTTTCCTCTTTGATTATCTGAAGAAAAAGGATGTCAGAAAAGTCGTCTATAAGGGACCGGATGAAAACCACCTGGCTTATCTCAACAACCAGGGTTTTGTGAAAAAGGGCAATTCTTATATCAAGAACCTTTAAAGGCTCATATACATTTTCTGCAAAGGAAGATAAGCACGTTCGTCACGTGCTTTTTTCACGGCAAAGGGACCGTCGGACATGGAATTAAATTTGGAAGCGATGTTGGCGTTCATGACGATCTGTTCCGGATCATCTGTCGCGGTTTTCCAGTATAGTGCTGCCGCTGAGGAACAGTTGCCGCAGCCGGTCACGTCGATCGCTTCTTCAGGCCTGTAGGCTCCAAGCGATGTGATTTCATGATCTTCGATCCAGGAAGATCCGTTTTCTCCCTCCCTGAGGAAGCAGGGGATATTCAGTTCCATGATCCTTGAAATGATCTCATCTCTTGAGGAAACGGAAAAGAAGATCGATGCTTCGTTGAGATTCATCGAGTAATAATCGACCTGTTTCAGATCTTCCAGGATCAGATCATGATAAACGGGATTCGTGGAAGAAAGTGTCGGCGGTTCCCAGAGGATCTTCATGTTCGGGGCAAGCACCCTGATCTCAGGAATCTCTCTGAAAATACCTTCAAAGGCGTGGGAATCCAGATAAAGTCCTTTCGTTTCTTCGGATAGAAAGGGTTTGAGTTTCTTTAATGTTGTTCGGACGTTGTCGGACTGATCGGCGAAATAAGTCGGGCCGTAGATCGAATCCTCATGCCAGGTACCGTCTGCTTCATACTGCAGCAGCGTGTGATGGGTATGAGGCATACTGATCGTGATGCCTTTGGGATCGATCCCGTTTTCTTTGAAATAGTTTCCGTAAAAGTCAAAGTAATCGGGTCCGCCGCTGCTGATGTAGATGACAGAGTCGGTGAAAAGAGCGATGCCGGTATAGGCAAAGATGCTTCCGCCGAGTCTGTTGTATGTGCTGGATCCGTCCGCGTAGCGGATGTCGTTGATGATGGAGATTCCCGAACAGATATAAGAATAAGACATCAGATTTCCCTCATCTTTCCGTCGATACAGACATACATGTTTTCATATTTCACGCCGTAGCGGCCGTTCTTCTTACAGATATGGGGTTCAAAGGTGATCGGTTTGCGGTAATGAACGATACCGATATCGACACCTTCATCGATCGTGACCCTGTCTTTCTGATCATTTTCGATCGTGTGTCCGAAATTGCCGTGGTAGTCGCAGTTGTAATAGCCGTGTTCCTGAAGATATTCATTCACCATCTGATGCAGCTGGGAGAACGTGGTATTCTCATTGACAAAACTAATGAACAGTTCATGCAGGATCATTTCCATCTCCATGCCTTCCCTGATCTCTTTGTTGTGACAGTCTTTCCAGGAAACGATCTTTCCTTCTTCCATGACAAAGGATCTGGCCATGTCTCCCCATCCTGTCTTGATGGAGGGTGCGACATCGATGGTGATCAGATCATTTTCCTGTACTCTCTTTCCTTCAAACAGAGGCGAAGGATCTTCGTGGGCTGAATAAGTCGTAAGATCGCCGAAGAGGATGAGGGCCGGATCGTTGTGGATCCACCAGCCTTCAGATCCTTTTTCCAGCATGTAGCGTTCGCATTCCCTGTGGATCTCTTCCCGATCCATTCCGGGCCTGAGAAAACCTTCCATGTGGCAAAGGCAGTCTCTGGCGATGTCCTGTGATCGAAGGATATTTTCGATATCCACATCGGTACCGCGAAAATGAGCGATCAGTTTTTCTGTTTCCATATCTGCATTGTAACAGAAAACAGGTCAAATACGGGTATAATAGGTTCAGATATAAGGGGTATGAATTATGTTTGTAACAGTCAACGATATCAGTCTGTATTATGAGGTGAAAGGCGAAGGTCAGCCTTTGATGATGGTCCACGGTAACAGTGAGACACATGAGATCTTCGATGTCGCCAGCGAAGTTCTCAAAGACTATTACAAGGTCTATCTGATCGATTCGAGAGACCACGGTCAGAGTGACAAAGTAAAGGAACTGCATTACGATGACATGGCAGACGACATGGTGAAGTTCATGGAGGAACTGGATCTGAAGGATGTCGTCTACTACGGTTTTTCCGACGGTGGCATCATCGGACTGCTGGCAGCGATGAAGACGGACCGCATTTCAAGAATGGTCTTGAGCGGCGCCAACATGACGGTCAACGGTGTCAAGCCGGCACTGAAACTGCTGATCAAAGTCCTGTATTTCTTCACGAAGGATCAGAAGATGGAAATGATGCTGAGGGAACCGGACATCAAACCCGAGGATCTCAAGAAGATCAGTGTACCGGTGAGTGTCGTTGCCGGAGAAAAAGATATGGTCACTTACGAAGAGACAAAACTGATTGCCGATTCCATTCCTGAGGCAAAACTCAGGATCATACCAAAAGCGGGACACGGAAGCTATATCGTCCACAAGAAGGATATCGCCGATATCATTCTGGAGGAGACAGGAAAGAAGTAAAGATCCGATCATGACAGAAAGAAAGATAAGACTGGTCGTTTCCGATATCGACGCAACACTGACCTATGGCTTTTCCGGGATTTCTGAAGCGAACCGGCAGGCCATCATCGACCTGCAGGAAAGCGGCATCCTTTTCGGTGTTGCCTCGGGAAGGGGCTACGCAGACCTCAAGAACAATGAGACGCTTTGGGATCTTCCGAAGCCTTTTGACATGATTATCGGGCTCAACGGTTCCTCCCTGTATGATGAAAAGACGAAGAAGGATGAACAGTTCTTCGAGATCCGGGTCTCTTATATCCGGCAGGTCGTGGAAGCGATCGACAGTCTGGGCCTGGATTGTCATATCTATGTCGACGGGATCACGCTGTTTTCCAGAGTGTCGGAGCGTTATCTGAAGATCAGAAATACAGCGCACAGAAGTTTCGCGGTCGCAGAAGATCTTTCCGATCTCTGGCAGAAACCCACTGCCAAGATCCTGATCAATGTTCCGGATGAGAGGATGGATGAATACCGCGGATATTTCAAACCGGTACTGGACCGCTGTGAGGGCGAAGTCAAGCTGATCAGGACATCTCCCGGCGCGATGGAATTCGTCCCGGCAGGATCGGATAAACTGTATGCTTTGAAGAAATACTGCGAGCGTTATGACATTCCTCTGGAAGAAGTCGCAGCTTTCGGTGATACGACAAACGACAACGAGATGATCGCAGGCGCCGGTCTTGGCGTATGCATGCTCAACGGAACAGACGACACCAAGGCACTGGCCGATGATATCAGTGAATACGAAGCGAAGGATGACGGCTTTGCCAGGTATGTTTATAAACATATCCTGAACGGATGAGGAGCTGCTGATGTCAAAGAGAAAAAGAATCGTGACGGTCCTGATGATCCTGTTCCTGCTGTGGGGATGTGCTTCAGAAAAGAAACAGGAAGAAAAAGCGGAGGCACCTGAAGAAATGAAGGAAGTTTCTTATGTACTAAACAGTGTCCATGAAGTTGACGGCAGACAGGGCATCGCTTGTGAAGGTGATTATTACTGGGTCAGCGGTTCAGCGACGCTGACAAAATACGATAAAGATTTCAATGTCGTTGCGGAGAATTCAGATCCTTTCAAAGGCTATGAGCTGGAAGTGAATCACATCGGTGATATCGATGTGTACAACAATGAACTTTATCTGGGCGTCGAACACTTCATGGACGGTGTCGGCAGCAATATCCAGGTCGCAGTCTATGACGGGGATACTCTGGAGCTCAAGAGGGTATTTCCGTTCAACAGCGAGACCGGTCAGCTGGAATGTTCAGGCATCGCAGTCGATCCCGATCACAAGATCGTCTTCATGTGTTCCTGGATCGATCATGTCTCCAGTTCCTATCTTTACATGTATTCCCTGGAAGACGGATCTTATCTGGGGAAGATGCATATGACACCTTATCCGCAGTGGCTGCAGGGAGTTGCTTATTTCAATGGAAATCTCTATGTGACCTGTGATGACGGCGATGCGGAAGATGATCTGCCTGACCATATGTACAAAGTGACTGTGTCCGAGGACTGTAAGACAGCCGATATCACAAAGGAAAAGGTGTTCGATGATGTCACCAGACAGGGCGAGATCGAGGGCCTGACATTCGATAAAGAAAGAAATCAGCTTCTGTTGTTGTACAACCGCGGAGCCAGGATCATCCTGGGCATGCCTTCCGGTTTCTATGAGGGATATGTCAGGGAGATCCACGAAGTTTTTGTCTATGACATGAAGTAAACAAGAGTACGGATTTCCGTATTCTTTTTGTATGGCAGGAAAATGATACAATAAACTTGTTGAGGTGAAAACGATGAAACTGATGATTGCGTCCGATATCCACGGCAGCTCTTATTACTGTGAAATGATGATGAACCGCTATGAAGAAGAAAAGCCGGACAAGCTCCTCTTGCTGGGAGATCTGCTTTACCACGGTCCGAGAAATGCCCTGCCTGATATCTATGAACCGAAAAGCGTGATCGACATGCTGAACTCGATCAAGGATCAGATCCTGTGTATCAGGGGAAACTGCGACTGCGATGTGGATCAGATGGTACTGGATTTTCCGATCATGGCTGACTATGCATTGCTTTATGTCGACGGGATCGAGATCTATGCGACACACGGCCACGTGATCAATCAGAACGAGTCTCTGCCGGGCATGAGAGGTGTCATGCTGTGCGGACATACCCATGTGCCCAAGATCGAGGAGTGTGACGGTTTCGTCTATCTCAATCCGGGTTCCGTATCCATTCCCAAAAAGGAATCAAAACACAGCTATATGGTGCTGGAAGACGGCGTCTTCTCCTGGAAGGATGTGGAAACGGGAGAGACTTACCAGGAATACACATATCGTAAATAAGGAGATCGGAAGATCTTCTTTTTATGAGAAAATAGAGGTGATGGAAAAAGTACTGGATGATGATCTGGCTTACAGGATACTCTCCCTGGTAGGAGAAGTGCCTGCAGGAAAGGTCGTGACCTACGGACAGATCGCAAAACTGATCGGCGAAGAGAATCATTCCCGTTTGGTGGGAAAGGTCCTGAGCAACGCCAGTTCTTACGGTGATTTCCCCTGCCACAGGGTCGTGAATCACAACGGCAGACTGGCACCGGGTTTTGAAAGGCAGGAGGCACTGCTGAAAAGCGAAGGCGTCACATTCAGGGAAAACGGTCATGTCGATCTGAAGAAACACCAGTGGAATCTGGATTAGAAAGAGGCTGAAATGATTTTGGTAATAGAAGGTATCGTCGGCTGTTTTATCTTGCTGATATCATGTGTGATCGGCATTGCACAGGGACCGGTCAATCTGGTCAGTCTGTATGAGAAGGAAGTGCAGGAAAGGGTCGTGGAACTCGGTCTGATCACAAAGGAAAAGATCAGAAAGAACGCAACGTTATTCGTCATTTTCGGCATGATCCCGTTTTTTGCGTTTATCCTGTATGCGGTCTACGGCATCAACGGTGCCAGAGGATTTGCACAAGGCTTCAGACAGCTGTGCATCCTTCTTCTGATCGAAGGACTCTTTGACAGGCTCTTCGTCGACTGGTACTGGGTAGGAAAAACAAAAGCATGGATCATTGAAGGGACGCAGGATCTGATGCCTTACATTTATGGCAAAACACTCATCGGCAAGTGGGTATCGACACTGGTGGGCTATCCGCTGCTGGCTGCTTTGCTGTCATGGATCATGTCGCTGATCCTGAAATAGAAGACCTCACGAGGGATTCGCATTATCCGATATAATAATGATATGAGAACTGTATGTAAAGAACTGTTTCGTGCGATACACGAAAGATGCTGGCTTTATATCGAGTATCATAACAAGAAAGAAGAAAATACAAAATACTGGATTTCAGTGAAAGAACTGAATCCTTTTAACGGGTCGATTGTAGTTGATGGAATGCACCTGCGAAGCTATGAAATCAAGGAATTAAAACTGTCTATCGACCGTATAACCAGTGCAAAAGTAATAGAGGGTACTTATGCACCAGTACCTGAATCATTAATCGTTGATATCAGAGACAATCCGGAAAAGTATGTTTCTGTTTTTTCCGATACTGTTAATCTGAAAATACTGAATTATCTGGACAGGTGTAACAGGCTTGACCAGACCCCATACAAAACAGATGCAGTTCTAGTAGATTACCTGGATGATGAAATACTGGGAAAAGAAACATTGAAGCTTAATCCCTTGCAGTTTGATCAGATGATCAAAGGATTCCAGAAAAAGACCGATAAAAAACAGATAGACAAATTGCAAATGATACAGTTGGGTCTGAATCTGCTGTCGATCAATACGCACCGGGGGATCTACATATTAGCATATCAGCCGCTGAAACTGGATGTGAAAAACAGAACGTTAAAAGCCGAAGATGATATTGAAATCTGTTCCGAATTCACAATAGACGGAGAGAAACAAAGCATCAGGCAGTTTATTGATGCAGAAGATTTACATCTCCTTAATGATTTCAAAAACAACGCCGAAAAGATAAGAGAGATTATTTCACAGAATAATCAGAATGTTTATGTTGATGACATGCCTTATCTGATTGAGATCGCCCGAAATCCATTAATTGATCTGAATTATGAATACAACGGAATTCTGGACATGTATCAGAATTCTGATTATGTAACGGAACCGATCAGAGCTTTTTTCGGTGAACTGACCTCGCATTCAATGAGGAAGAAGTCTTATCCATTGATCCTGACGGACAGCAGGATCAATCTGGATCAGCTTTCCGCAATGAATCATGCGATGCGTTATCCGATTTCTTATGTGCAGGGTCCGCCCGGAACAGGAAAAACCAGGACGATCGTCAATATCATCGTTACCTCGTTTTTCAATGAAAGAACAGTATTGTTTTCTTCATACAACAATCACCCCATTGATGAAGTGGTAGATCAATTGAAGGAACTGAAATGCGGGAAATTTACAATACCGTTCCCTGTAGTGAGACTGGGAAACAATATAGAAGTCGCAAACACCATAAAACAGATCCGATCGCTGTACGAGACAGTCAAGGACATCAATGTCTCTGAAGCGTCTCAGGACAGGAACTTCAACGAGAGATCTGAACAGGCAAAAGCATTGACTGAATTCCTGGAGAGTTATGAAGAAAGAGTCGATCTTCTCGAAAGAAAAGATACAATAGAGCAGCTGCTGCGAAACAACACGCAGATGAATTTTCAAGTGAATATTCAGACAGGCCAGCTTCGTGAAGTCGATCAGAGACTGAAGGAATTGAAGCAGCACAGCATCGAAGATGCATTGAAACTGATCGATACTGATTTTGAAGCGATCATGACTTATCTGAATTATGCATCTATCAAATATATCAAACGCATTTCTGAGCCAAAGAATGAAGATCTGAAAAAGATTCTTTACATGACCGATGAGAAAGAACAGCTTCAGGAATTTAATCGCTATCTTTCAACAGAAGAGAATTTGAAGAAGTTCCTCCGTATCTTTCCGATAGTTGCAACGACCTGCATATCGGCACACAAACTGGCTGATCCCAAACCGGTATTTGATATGACGATCATCGATGAAGCCAGCCAGTGCAATACAGCCATTTCTCTGGTTCCGATCATCAGAGGCAGAAATATGCTTCTTGTAGGTGACCCTCAGCAGCTGCAGCCCGTAATCGTTATGAATCCTTCTGACAGCAAGGCGTTGAGAAATAAATTCGGTGTTTCCGAAGAATATGACTACTGCACAAGTTCTATCTATAAAACATATCTTGCATGTGATGCAGTCAGCGATGAAGTTCTTCTGAGCCATCATTACCGCTGTGACTCAAAGATTATCGGATTCAACAACAGAAAGTATTATAACAACAAGCTGAAGATGCATGGAAAGCAAGTCAGCAAGAATCCTCTTGTTTTCGTCAATGTTCCGGATGACACAAGTGTAAAGAAGAATACTGCTCCGAAAGAAGCCGAAGCGATCATAAATTATATAAAAAACAATCCTGATAAAAAGATCGGTGTGATCACTCCTTTTGTGAATCAGAAAGAACTGATCAATAAAGAACTGGAACTGAGCAATATTGAAGCAGTAGAATGCGGAACCGTACATGCGTTCCAGGGAGATGAAAAAGACGTCATTCTCTTTTCGCTTGGACTGACTAACAGGACATCTCCGGAGACTTATAACTGGCTGAAGAACAATAAAGAGTTAATTAATGTTTCGACTTCCAGAGCGAAATACGAACTGATTCTTTTCTCAAATGAAAGCGAATTGCAGCGGCTACATGTCAGCGAAGAGGATGATGACCTGTATGATCTTTACCAATACGTTAAAACCGATGGCCAATATCAGGTGGCTCAGCGTCTGGTTGAATCACGCGCTTTAGGAATCAGGCCATACAGTACAGAGACCGAAACAGCATTCATGGAAAGCTTAAGCAGAGCTTTGGATAATGCTTTCCAGGATGGAAGTAAATTCGTTGTTCATAAAGAAGTGGCGTTGTCACAGGTCTTTCTGGATAACATTTCACATGAAGACTTCTTTTATCGCGGCCGGTTTGACTTCGTCGTTTTCAGAAAAGTTCAAAAAGAAGAAATACCGGTTCTAGCGATTGAACTTGATGGGAAAGAACATCTGGAAGACGATGTTGTCAAAAGAAGAGATGAACTGAAACAGAAAATCTGCAGAGAACATCATTTTGAACTGATCCGTGTGGATAACACATACGCCAGAAGATATCACTATATCAAAGATATTCTGATCAAATACTTTCAGGAGTAACGACTAAGTGTGATACCGGTAACAGCCAATAAACAGCTGATGTGGATACAGGGACTGCTCCCTGAAAAGATCAGGAAGCAGATCACAGATCTGTGTATCGCAAACAATGATGATCTGAAACTTTCAGATCATTTTCTGATTTATCCTTTGCATGTTTCGTTCAAGAGAAGTTTCTATACCGATCGTTTTGAAACGATCAGGGATGATCTGAAGGAATTGCTGGAGGGATACGATCCGATTGACTGTACTTCTTTATTTCCGATGAAGGTCAAAGATATGATCTGGCTTGGTTTTGAGAACGAAGAAGAACTGCTGAAGATCCATGAAAGGATCGATGATTATCTTCTGGAAAGATATCAGATCCCGGTGGATGAATTTGACAGAAACTATCATCCCCATGTCACGCTGTTCCGGGATGATGACGGTGAGAAACTGGAAGAGATGTTAAACAGGATCAAGGATCATTTTCCGATGGAAGATGTCAGGATCGGGGAAGTGATCATCGGTGCAAGGGGAAAGGAAGGCTGTCTGTATCAGCTGTGATAAAATGACACTGTCAGAAAGGAAGAGATCATGAGAGAAGATTTTTTATGGGGTTCCGCCACCGCATCTTATCAGTGCGAGGGTGCCTGGAACGAAGATGACAAGGTTGAGTCCATGTGGGACCGCTATCTTCATGACAATCATCTGGAAAACGGCGATGTCGCTTCCGATCATTATCACCGTTACAGGGAAGATATCAAAATGATGGCTGAAGGGAAGCAGAACGCCTATCGTTTTTCTCTGTCCTGGCCTAGGATCATCAAAGATAAAGAAGGAACAGTCAACGAAAAAGGCATTGCTTTTTACAGAGAACTGATCCGGACCTGTCTGGATCATAAGATCGCTCCTTTTGTGACTTTATATCACTGGGACCTGCCGCAGTATCTGGAGGAGGAAGGCGGATGGCTCAACGTTGAGACGTGCTACGCCTATGAGCGGTATGCGAAAGTCTGTTTTGAAGCATTCGGCGATCTGGTCGATCACTGGGTGACTTTCAATGAACCGAAGTGGTTCACGGCTTCCGGTTATCTGATCGGCAACTATCCTCCCGGCCATCAGAACGTCCAGGAGTTCATCACCGCAGCCTATCATGTCATGTATGCCAGTGCTTTGGGCGTGCGTGCATTCAGGGCTTCAGGCAGAAAAGGAACGATCGGCATCGTTCATTCCTTCGGTCCGGTCAACGGTGTGGATGATTCTCTGAAGACAAGGATCGCCATGCGTTATGCGGACAACTACGCCAACAACTGGGTATTGGATACGGCAGCGACAGGCGAGATCCCGTTTGATCTGCTTTGTGTACTGTCACAGAAATATGATCTTTCTTTTATCAGAGAGGATCAGCTGGAAACGATCAGAGAGAATACGGTCGATTTCCTCGGACTGAATTATTATTCCCATACGCTGGTAAAGCCTTATACGGAAGGAGAGACCAGTTTCGTCGTCAACAATACCGGCAAGGGCGGAAGCAATTCCCTGATCATCAAGGGCTGGTTTGAACAGATTTTCGACAATCCCGATGCCATCTACACGGAATGGGGAACACAGATCTATCCTCAGGGTCTCTATAAGGGACTGAAAGAAGTTTATGAGAAGTATCATCTGCCCGTCTACATCACCGAAAACGGCATCGGTGTCAGGGAAGATGTCTCTGCTGAAAAAGTGGAAGATGATTACCGTATCAGCTTCATGAACGATCATCTGAATGCGATCATGAACGCGATGGACGAAGGTGTCGATGTGAGGGGTTATTTTGCCTGGTCGACCTTCGATCTGTATTCCTGGAAAAACGGTGTCGAGAAAAGATACGGACTGGTGGCCGTTGACTTTGATGACGATCTGAAAAGAAAACCGAAGAAGTCTTATGACTGGTACAGAGACGTCATCGATTCAAAGGGAGAAAAGATACGCAGGAAGAAGTGGGACCTTTGACCCAGGATGCGTAATAGAGAAAAAAGAGAGGAAAGCCAATGAAAAGAATCGATACCTCCATCACATCAAACAGGGGAACGCAGATCCCTCTGACGATCATTGAACCGGATCATTTTCCGGCAAAGCTGCTGATCTGTGCCCACGGTTTCAAGGCCAAGCGGACAGAAGACGGACGTTTCGTACAGGTAGCTGAAGAGCTGGCGAAGCACGGTGTTCTTTCTGTCATGCCGGGCTTCCCGGGCTGCGATGAGTCGACGGATGATTTCATCAATTACACGCTGAAAAACTGTCTGGATGACATTGACAGCGTTTATGAGTGTGTCAGAGATCTTTATGAACTTGACCTGAGCGATGTCGGCATGATCGGCTACAGCATGGGCGGCAGACTGACCTGTCTCTATATCCGGAAACATCCAGAGATCTCCTGTATCGGTCTGTGGGCATCCGCTTCCTATGACGGTTTCGGAGGATCCGATGAATTTTTAGGTGTTCCTCTGGAGCAGATGAAAAAGGAAGCGGAAGAAAAGGGCTACTGTGATTTCCATAATGAATTCGATGATACCGACATCAGGCTGAACAGGGAACTGATCCTGGATATGGAAGAGTATTTGCCGATGGAAGGACTGAAGGAATTTGGGGGATCGGCGATCCTGGTACACGGCGATGAGGATGTGACAGTACCTTATGAGGTATCTGTGAAAGCATATGAACAGCTGGTGAATGCGAAAGAAAGAAAACTGGTGACTGTCAAAGGTGCCGATCACGGTTTCGGTGCCTGGAACGGACGCCCCGATCTGTCGAAGATCCTGACGGACAGCACGGTAACTTTCTTTAAGGAGCACCTCTTATGAAACTGACTGTCGAAGGAAGAAACGAGTATCTGAACAAGGTCTATGCCTCCTGGCTGGGCAAGCTGATCGGCATCAGACTGGGTTCACCGGTGGAGGGCTGGAGCCATGAACAGATCATGGAGAAGTATCCGGATGAAGAAGGATATCTTGTGGATTACGATGTCTATGCTGCCGATGATGACAGCAACGGTCCTTTGTTTTTTGTCAGGGCTTTGCTGGATGATAAACAGATCAGTGCCGAAACGATCGGCGATGCTCTCCTGAATTATCTTTGCGAGTATCACGGATTCTTCTGGTGGGGAGGCGTCGGTGTCTCGAGTGAACATACGGCCTATGAAAATCTGAAGAAAGGGATCAAAGCGCCGCTGTCCGGAAGCAGGGAGACAAACGGACTGACGATGGCGGAACAGATCGGCGGTCAGATCTTCTCCGACTGCTGGGGCTACGTGGCCGGATATGATCCTGAACTGGCGAAGAAATTATCAGCCATGGCATCCAGTGTCACCCATGACGGCAACGGCATTGAAGGCGGTATCTTTGTGGCGGTCGCCATCACGCTGGCGATGCAGAGGAATGACATCCATCAAGTGATCGATGAGGCCCTGACTTACCTGGATCAGGATATGGAGTATTGTCAAGTTGCGAAAGACATCATCCGTTTCTACAGAGAAAACCCGGATGACTGGAAAAAATGTCTGGATTACATTCAGAAGAATTACGGTTACGACAAATACCCGGGTGTCTGCCACATCATTCCCAACATGGCCCTGATGATCATGGCGATGTCCTACGGCGACAATGATTTTGACAAGACGATGGTGATGCTCAACAGGTCGGGATGGGATACCGACTGCAACTGCGGCAATGTCGGCAGCATCCTCGGTGCACTGCTCGGTTTAGATGGGATCAATGAAAAATGGATCCGTCCGATCAACGACCTGATCAATTCATCCAGTGCGATCGGCTGTCTCAACATCCAGTATGCTTCGGAATCGGCGATGCTGTTCACGAAGCTGGCATATCAGCTTCAAGGCATTCAGATCGCTGAATTTGGTAAGTTTGTACTGCCGTATGCGACCAGAGCAATCCGCTGCAATGACGGATCGATCGAAGTGAAAAACGATCAGCTGTATGTCAGCAGCAAGGACATCTATACCTATGCCTACTATCTGGCAGATGATCTTTACGATGCCAGATATGATCCGGAATTCTCACCGATCACTGAGCCGGGCGATATCGTATCAGTCGACCTGTTCAATGACAATCTCTGTGATTATGAATCCTATGTCAGAGACTGCGAAGGGAATGAGTATCGGGAAACTTATTTTGTCGAAGGAGATGACACGATCAACATCGAGGTCCCGACCGGTAAGAATCTCGTCGTTAACAGAATCGGTCTGCGGGCAAAAAGACCGTATCGGATTAAAGATATCCGGGTGACAAGAAAAGCCATCCTGCATTACGACTTCCGCGACTATCCCCTGGATCATTACGGACCGCGTTACGGCGGTGACCGTATGAACAACATCAGGGCTTTCGTGAAACATTCCGGGGATTGGGAGATCGATCATTGCCTGAAAGGTGTTTCCGATGAACATGCCCTGATCTCTTCGGGCTGCTACGGAAACAGCTATTCTCATATCGAATGGGTATTTGAAGCTGAAAAGGGCGATGAGTTTTCTGTCGTATTCAGCATGAGAGGCTATCTGGATCTCTGCAGGCTCGGGATCAGGGGAAAGGAACTTGTCCTGATCGAAAAGAAAAAGAAAGAAAAAGTCCTGGCATCTCATCCGGCAGATATGAGGCCAGGCATTCACGGGCTTGTCATCGACCGCAGGGACGGTCATCTTGAAGTACAGCTGGACGGAAACAGATATGAATTCCCTGATACTCAGCTGAGAGATCTCTTCGGTATTTATCTGGGAAAAGGCTGCATCTGTAAGACTTATGAACTGAAACTGTACTGAGATTCAAACGGATCTGATGAAATAATAGAAGCAGAAAGAGAGAAACACAATGAAAGAATTTAACGGAACACCGCACAACACGGCGAAGCTCGGAGAGATCGCAAAGACCGTCATCATGCCGGGAGATCCTTTAAGGGCGAAGTATATTGCCGAGAATTTCCTGGAAGACGCAAAGGAGTTCAACCATGTCAGGAACATGCTGGGATACACGGGAACTTATAAAGGCGTACCGGTATCGGTTATGGGACACGGCATGGGCATCCCTTCGATGGCGATCTATTCCTATGAGCTCTACAAGTTCTATGAAGTGGAAAACATCATCCGTGTCGGTTCCTGCGGGGGCAGACTCGATGAGATGAAGATCTTCGATACGATCCTTGTGGAGGCTGCTTATTCGACTTCATCCTTTGCAGATACCGCTTTTGCCTACAAGGAGGATCTGATGTATCCGGATGAAGGTCTGACAAGGATGCTGGAAGAGACGGTCAGTGAAAAGGGAAAGAAGGTCTATAAAGGGATCGTCCACAGCGGAGACTGTTTCTACAGTGATCCTTCCGTACAGAAGAAGGAACCTTATGACATCATTGCCGGCGAGATGGAATGCTTCGGACTGTTTGCCAACGCCAGATATCTGGGCAAGAAGGCGGCAGGCCTTCTGACAGTTTCCGACAAACCGGGAGAGGAGGCATCTCCTGAGGAGAGACAGACGGCTTTCAATGATATGATCGAGATCGCTCTGGAGACAGCGGTCAGACTTTAAGCGGAGCGATCCGCTTTTCTTTTGATATAATGTCATCAGGTAAAGGATACTGCTATGGAAAAGAAGAAAATCTATCTGTCCGGTCCCGACCGTTTAAGAAAGAATGCCCGGGATCTGTTCAAGGAAAAGAAACAGCTTTGTGAAAAGTACGGCTTTGAACTGCTGGAATATCCCGATGAGCTGTTCGATCTGAAAGGCGATCCCAAAGACAGTCTGCCGCTGGCTGAAAAAAGACTGGAACTGCTGAAACATTGTGACATCATGATCGCCGACACCAGGGATTTCCGCAGCTATGTGGAGCCTTACAGCGAATGTGCACTGGAACTGGGCATGGCCTATGCCCTGGGAAAGAAACTGTATTCCTATATGCCCGATACCAGGATCTGCGATGATCGTTACAGCGGCGAGAAGCATCTGAACGAAAACGGCAGACTGGTCGACAAGGACGGGATCTCATTTGAACCGGGTCCTCTGAACCTGATGCTGGAGTATTCTTCCTGCATCGTGGAAGGAGATATGGAAACAGCACTTCGGAAAGTATGTGAAGATCTGCAGAAAGGAGAAGCCTGATGTTTATCGATAAAGAGGGAAATGTCAGAAAACCCGTCGTCTATCTGGCCGACTTTGAAATGTTCCTGCCGACCTGCGATGAGACGGTGAAATACTGGAAGCAAACCTGTGAGAAGTACGGTCTGATCGGTCTTTTCCCGGGAGAAGGCGATCCGGTCGAACCTGGTGAGAACTTCTGGCAGAGAGTCTTCAATCACGACTTCAATCACATGCTGCACTGCGACATGTGCATCGCCCAGCTGGATGACTGGAGAGGCCATGAACCCGACAGCGGCACTTTGTGGGAACTTGGCTGGTTCGTTGCCAAGGATATGCCTTCCTATGGTTTCTACGGGGGTCCCGATACGATGCTGGAAAGAAAGATCGAAAGGATTGAAGATGATGGTATCTTTTATGATAAAGAAGGATACGGGATCGAGGACAGAGGCTTTGCTTTTGACAACATCCTGTCCCTGGTGAAGATCGGAAAGGATTTCGAAGAAGCCTGCAGACTGGCAAGAGCCGACTTCGACAGACAGCTGATCGAAGCAGGATATGAACCGTACAAGGTAAGTGAGTAAAAGAAAAGCTTATGGATCTCTCCATAAGCTTTTTTGTTTTATTCCTTATTTTCCTTTGCTTCCTCTTCGTACATCTTGTAGAGCTGTTTGAAGTAGGTGTCATCGTATTCATCCCACAGAGGTTCCACCTTGGATGCTTCATCCAGGAAGTAGAAGATGTCTCTGCCCAGTTCGAAGCGTCCCTTGTTGGTATGCATGTCATAGGCGTAGTTGGGGATCTCGGGGATCTCGCCTTTGGCGTTCTCTTTCATGATGATGTTCTTGACGTGATCGGTGGATCTTTCTTTCTGGCACCTGCATAAGTAGCGGATGGCATAGAGGAAGAAGATCGGTCTGTCGCCGTCGCCGTACGGGAATTCTTTTCTGAGTTCATTGAGCGTCTTTACGACGACCAGAGCATTGGGATCACCGAAGCCGATATCTTCAACAGGAATGACCATGAGTCTGGTCCAGAGTTTTTCCTCATGGAAGGGTGAAGTGACATAGAGTTCATAGGCAAAGCGCATGGCGAGGTCTTCCTGGCCTCTGCGGATGCATTTCTGGACAGCTGAGATCAGTAAGTCGGCACTGATTCCGTGTTTGGATGTAGTATACGCCCAGGCGTCGTAGTATTCTGACATGATTTTTCTCCTTTTTCTTCGTTTACGATTTCATCTTATGGCAGGGTGGATGCCTTGTCAAGAAAGGAGAAAGCGATCAGTGAATCTTGAAACAAGAGGACACTTTTTTAGTATTACTGTCTGTATACGGATCCTATAATGAAAGCAGATAAGCAACAGGGAGGACAAATCATGTCGTATCAATATGTCAAATTCTTTTCCATGGGATTAGTCCGCAACGGCGAGTTCCATATGTATCTGCCGCCCAAGAACGCCGGTTTCTTCATGAAAGACAACCCCAATTATGAACGTCCGGCCAAGACCCTGATCCTCTTACACGGATTCAACGGTGACTGCGATGACTGGATGCAGCACACGCCGGTCAATGAGTGGTCGATGAAATACAATCTGGCTATCGTCATGCCAACAGGCGGTGTCAGCTTCTTCTTAGACAGGGAGGCGACAGGGCACAAGTACGCGAGCTTTGTCGGTGTCGATCTGATCAACTATCTGCGTGAGACTTACGGCATCGCCATGAAAAAAGAAGATACGTTCATCGGCGGCAACTCCATGGGCGGTTTCGGAGCGATGCATGCGGCTCTGATGTTCCCGGAGACCTTCGGTGCCTGTATGGGTCTTTCTTCCGCTGCCATTGCCAAACAGCTGCCCAAGATGAAAGAGAACTTCCAGCCTAACCGGATGGCGAATCTCGAGTATTACATCGAACAGTTCGGCGATCTGGACAAAGCTGTTGACAGCGACATCAATGCGGAGTGGCAGTTTGAACAGAATAAGGAAAAAGGCATAGAGAATCCAAGGATTTTCATGGCCTGCGGAACCGAGGATTTCGGCATTGAAAACAACCGTGAACTGGCCAAGTTCTTCAAGGAAGCAGGGGCCGAGATCGAATACTATGAAGGCCCGGGCATCCATAACTGGTCGTTCTGGATCCCGGCTGCGGAAAAGGGTATCGAATTCCTGCTGAAATAGGTGAGAAAATTCACAGAATAAGTGTGTCTGGTGAGGGTGTCTGAGCGATCGGACGCCCTTATTTATGGGTAAAAAACACTTTTTTCCTTTCAGAAAAAGTTAAGCGTTTACAGGATACATTTTTCTGTATGATGTGCACAAAACTGCATTGAATCTGCCTGCCGGAGATGATAAAATAACTGTGTTATCGTAAGATGACTGTTGTTTTTCCTGTTTGCATAAAACACGGCATTTACTCAGGTTAAAAGTACCGCAGGGTATTTTAACATAATAGGAAAAGGAGAGAAAAATGAAGAAATTATTAACTGTATTGCTGGCAGCTTTAATGTTATTTGCATTAGTCGGCTGTGGCAAGAAAGAAGAAACTCCGGCTGACACTACTCCGGCTGATGACGGTGTAACCAAAGTTGCAGTCCTGATTCCGCACAGAGGCGACCAGTCATACTTTGACACAATCGCCGGTGCAGCTGATGAAGTGAATGCTGCTGACAACAACATCACTGTCGACGTATTCGAGTGCGACCCGAGCGGTGAAAAAGCAGAAGCAAACTGGATGAACTGGTTTGACAACGTCTGTGAAGATCACGCTTACGACCTCGTTGTCTGCGGTAACGGTGACTATGAAGACTTCTTATACAAGGCTTGTGAGAAGTATCCTGATCAGCTGTTCTTCAACTACGACTATGACTATGTTCCGGAAACCGGTATTCCTGCAAACTGCTACAGTGTCAAGTGCAACACTGCTGAGTTAGGTTACCTGATCGGTAGCTTAAGTGCTTCCGTAACCAAGACCGGTACTGTCGGTGTTGTTGTTGGTATGGATTCTCAGTCAATGAACCAGTTCATTTCCGGCTACTGCCAGGTTCTGACTGACAATGATGTCAAGTATGTCATTTCTTATCCGGGCTC
This sequence comes from Erysipelotrichaceae bacterium, assembly GCA_017454765.1. Taxonomy (GTDB): domain Bacteria; phylum Bacillota_I; class Bacilli_A; order Erysipelotrichales; family Erysipelotrichaceae; genus Colivicinus. The sequence goes on from JAFTCJ010000007.1 coordinate 103,163, forward strand.
ATTCTCTGATACAGCTTTAGGTAAGGAAGTTACTGCTGACATGATCTCCAAGGGTGCCGATGTCATCTGGCAGGTTGCCGGTGGCTTAGGTAACGGTGTTATCGATGCTTGCTCTGAGCACGACGATGTATGGTGCATCGGTGTTGACCAGGACCAGTACTTACAGTTCAAGGATACCAATCCTGACTGGGCTAACACGATCCTGACTTCTGCTTTAAAGAACACTGGTGTCTGCCTCAAGTCTGTCATCGAAATGATGGGCAACGGCACATTCGACCAGAAGCTCGGCAAGGCTGAAATGTGGGGTATCGCTCTGAACGGTGTCGGTATTGCTGAAAATGATTTCTACATGGCACATACTGATGAAGCTACAAGAGCTAAACTGAACGAGGTTCTTGCTTCCGTTGTTAACGGACAGGTTAAAGTTATCGACTGTCTGACTGACTGGAACGCTGATGAATATGCAGCTAACTGGCCGGCACTCAGAGATGGCAACCGTGTTGAGTAATTACTGATTTATTATTGTTTGACAAAGTCATGCATCGTCTTTGCTGCGGTGCATGACTTTTTCTAAATTTGAGGAGGATCTTATGAGTGAGACGATATTGAAACTTGATAATGTTACAAAAGTCTATCCCAACGGAACTGTGGCTAACCGTGACATTAACATGGAATTCGAAAAGGGTGAAATTCATTCGATCGTAGGCGAAAACGGTGCCGGAAAATCAACTCTGATGAAGGTGATCTTCGGTATTGAGAGACCTTCAAGCGGCACTGTTACTTACAAGGGAAAAGAAACGAATTTCAGCAGTTCGATGGATGCCATCAAAGCCGGCATCGGTATGGTTCATCAGCACTTTATGCTGATTCCTTCATTCAGCGTCGTGGATAACATTATCCTGGGTGATGAACCGAAAAACGGTATTTTTATCGACAAGAAAGAGGCGGCCCGCAGATGTCAGGAACTTTCTGACAAATACGATTTTGAACTCGATGTCAATGCCAAGGTATCAACATTATCGGTTGCCAAGAGACAGAAGGTCGAGATCCTGAAGACCTTGTATCGTAATGCCGAACTGATCATTCTGGATGAACCGACTTCGGTTCTGACACCGCAGGAAACGGATAAGCTTTTCGATCAGCTGCGTTTCTTCAAGGAACAGGGACATACGATTCTGTTTATTTCTCATAAGCTGGAAGAGGTCAAGAAGATTTCCGACAAGATCTCCGTCATCAGAAACGGTGTATCCAAGGGTACTTATCTCAATGAGGAACTGACGATGCAGCAGCTGACGAACCTGATCATCGGCAGAGACCTAGACAGCGATATGGACGCTTATAAGACCCACGAAGATTTCAACAACGAAAAGGCTCTGGAAGTCAGAGATCTTTATATGGAAAGAAACGGCAAGCCTGTTCTCGATCACATGTCATTTGCGGTCAAGAAGGGTGAGATCCTGGGTGTTGCCGGTGTTGAAGGCAACGGTCAGCAGGAACTGGTCAAATGTATCACCGGTCTTGAAGAGACAGCTTATACCGGTGACATCATCATTGAGGGCAGCAGAGTGAATGATCTCAAGATCAAGGGACGCAGAAACCTGGGCATGGCCTACATTCCGGAAGACAGAATGGGCGACGGTATTGCCGGAGAACTTCCGATCTCCGATAACCTGATCTCTACCTACTACGACAGAGATGACATCAACGGAAAGGTCTTCATGAACAACAAGGCGATCAGGGATACCGCTGAGAATCTGGTCAAGACATTCGCTGTCAAGACCAAGACCATTGACGCCAGTGTCAACAGCCTTTCCGGCGGCAATATCCAGAAGGTCGTCGTTGCCAGAGAGTACAATACCAATTCCGGATTCATGATCGCCGAGCAGCCGACACACGGTATCGATATCGGTTCCGAGGAGTTCGTTCACCACAAGCTGATCGAGATGCGCAATGCCGGAGCCGGCATCCTGCTGGTATCTGCCAACCTGACTGAGGTCATGGCACTGTCCGACCGCATCATCGTCATGTTTGACGGTCAGATCGCCGGATATTTCCGTGATGCGAAGAGTGTCAACGAATCTGAATTAGGTATGTATATGTTAGGCGCTAAACATCAGACGCCGGAAGAGATAGGAGGTGCCTTGAATGACTGAAAACAGAAGCAGCAAGTATTCAAAGCGGTACAAATTATCAATTTCCAATCCTAAATTATTCGATGCGATCAAGATGATCATTGCGATTCTCATCGCTCTGGCTATCACGTTCGTCATCCTTTGTCTGATTTCAAAAGATCCTGTCAACGCTCTGAAAACGATCCTGATCGGCCCGCTTACCAAGAGAAGATATATCGGTGCCGTTATTGAGAGTTTCATTTCCTTTGCGTTTGCCGGACTGGCAGCCGGTGTTCTGTTCAAGGCCGGCGGCTTCAACATGGGTGCTGAGGGCATCTACATCATCACCGGTGCTCTGGTCGCGTATATCGCTTCTTCACCGTTTACGACCAGCCCGATCCTGCATCCGATCCTGTGCTATATCGGCGCTATGATCCTGGGCGGTCTGCTGATGATCATTCCTTCTTTCCTGAAGGCAAAGTTCGGCACCAACGAAATGGTCGTTTCCCTGATGTCCAACTCCATCTATGCAGCTGTCACGGCTTATATCGTCAGAACATATATCGCCACTCAGCAAAGAGGTGGTGTCTCATCCAAGGACTATCTGCCGACTGCAAGGATCGGCTATCTGTATGAACCGTTAAGAATCTCGGCCTGCTTCATCCTGCTGATGGTTGTCATGGTGATCCTTTATCTGGTCATGAACAAGACGAAACTCGGCTACCAGATGAGGCTTGCCGGAACCAACCCGAAGTTTGCGGAGTATTCCGGTGTCAGCGCCTTCAAGCTGTCGATCACAACAGCGATCATCGCCGGCGTGCTGTGCGGAATGGGCTCCACGACCCAGCTGCTGACACAGACCAGCTACTATACACCGGCACAGTCACTGGTCGGTATCGGTTTCTCCGGAATGCTGCTGTCGATGTTGGGCAAAAACAATCCGATCGGTATCGTCATCGCCGCTTTCCTGATCAAGTATCTGGAACAGGGCGCTGCCGTATTATACTTCGTTGACGGTGCTGTTCCTTCAGAGATCGTCTCGATCGTTGAAGGTATCGTCATCATGCTGATCTCTTCTCAGTACTTCCTGAGAAGACTCAGAGAACGTCAGTTATTAAAGGAGGGTCTGGAAGAACATGCTGAGTAGTATTTTTTCAACTCTGTTTTCAATGAAATTTCTGATTACGATTGTCCGTCTGGCCACTCCTATCGTATTCGCTGCAATCGGTACATTCATCGCTGCGCAATCCGGTATCGGCAATATCGCGATCGAATCGATCATGACCTTTGCCGCTTTGGCCGGTGTTTTGGGAAGCTATCTGTCAGGCAGCCCCTGGATCGGCGTGCTGACCGGCATGGCCATCGGCGTCGTGACCGTCATGCTGATCGCCTTCTTCTCGATGAAGCTGGGTGCCAATGCCTTCCTGATCATGATCGCTCTGAATACTTTTGCGGATTCCGTTGCGATATTCGTCATGTTCCTGATGACAGGTGAAAAGGGAACGACTGCTTCCCTGACGACGCCTATCCTGGGATCATGGGATATCCCGATCATCAAGGATATACCGTTCATCGGAGAGGTATTCTCCGGTCAGCTGACCCTGACCTATATCTGCTGGCTGATCGTCATTCTGCTGTTCATCTTCATCTACAAGACGCCGACAGGAATGAGACTGAGAGCCTGCGGTCTGAATCCCGATGCAGCAAGAACGGCCGGTATCAATGTCGAGAGACTTCAGGTACTCTCTCTTGTCTTATCCGGTATCTTCGCAGCACTGGGCGGTGTTTATCTGTCATTGAACTATCTGAAGATTTATTCCAGAGGAATGGTCTCCGGACAGGGCTGGATGGGTGTTTCTGCCAACGGTATCGCTGCCGGCAATTACTGGATCCTGATCCTGTCTGCGATCATCTTCGCAGTATTCAGAGCAGTATCCATCATCTTCTCCAGCAACTCGGCTCTGCCGACCGACCTGGTCAATGCGATTCCTTATATCGCCGTCTTCGTCATCCTGACAGCAGTATCCATCATCAACTACTATCGTGTGAAACGCGGTAAAGTCGAGGAACAGTAATGCGTAAAGTCATCATCGATACCGATCCCGGTCACGATGATATCATGGCTATCCTGACAGCTCTGGCTCACAGCAGTGAGCTGGAGCTTTTGTCTTTTTGTACGGTAGCCGGAAATCAGACCGTGGACAAGGTCACGAATAATATTCTGAAAGTTGAAGAATACCTGGGGATAAACATCCCTGTCTACAGAGGAGAAGAAAGACCAATGGTCAAGGATCCTCAGCCCCAGCCTCAGGCACACGGCGAAACGGGAATGGACGGTCCGATCCTGCCTGAACCTTTGAAAAAGGCAGAAGAACTGAGCGCTGTCGAATATTATAAGCAGATACTGGAAAAGGAAGACAAAGTGACGATCATCGCTCTGGCTCCCCTGACCAACCTGGGTGTTCTTTTAAGCAGGTATCCGCATCTTTCAGAAAAGATCGAAGCGATCGCACTGATGGGCGGAGCTCTGGACGGCGGCAACATCAACAAGTGTGCGGAATTCAATATCTGGCATGATCCGGAAGCCGCAAAGATCGTCTTTGATTCAGGTATCAGAGTGATCATGGCGCCGCTGGAAGCCTGTTATGCCGGAGCGATCCTCTTATCGGAAACAGAGCGTTTCAGAAAAGAAGGCCGTGTTTCGAAACTGGTCGATGATCTGTTCGGCTTCTATTGCCGTTACGCGATCGAAAGAAACTGGGACAGGACTTCCGTCTTTGATCTGATGCCGGTCCTGTATCTGCTGGATGAAGATCTCTTTGTCTCAGAGAAAGGCAAAGTCGATATCATCCTTGACGGAGAAGACACACAGGGTCAGACCGTGTTCACGAAAGGCGAAGGCAATCATATTGTCCTGGTCGATGCGGACCGGGAAGCATGCATGAAGATATTCTTTGATGCAATCGATCTGCTGGATCGCAGGTATCAGTAAAACAAACAAAATGCACCGCTTCACTGGCGGTGCATTTTCATTTACAATGAAATAAAGGAGGTCTCTGTTTTGGATAAAGATAGGATCGCTCATGACCTGGCTCTGATCATTGTAGAGAATGTCCTTGAAGACATCGATGATGAATTCGGGATCAGACAGTATTCTCTCGAAGCTGCCGATATCTACAAGAAGGCCAAAGAAATCATCATGACGCAGCTGGATCAGGAGTCTTAGGACTCTTTTTCTATCTCTTCAAAGACATCGGAGAAACGATGCATCCATTCCTTTGTATCGGGATAGAAGTCTTTGTAGAGTTCGTAGATCTTTCTGTATTTTTCGTGATTCTTCTGATCCGGATAATAGGATCTTTCATATTTCACCATGTGATCGACGGCATCTTTTAAAGAAGGATAGATCTTTAACATGACCGCACAGGCGATCGCACAGCCGAGGTTAGGCGCATTGATGTCTTTGGGAACGTTGATGACAATATCGGAGACATCGGCATGGATCTGCATCCAAAGATCGCTTCTCGCACTGCCGCCGGCGATGTTCATCTCTTTGACATCGACACCGTTCTCCCTGAAGGTATCCAGGATCCGCTCGCTGCCGAAAGCCACGCCTTCCAGGATTGCCCGGTACATATCGGCTTTCGTATGTGCCAGGCTCAGTCCGTAGAACATGCCTTTGACTTTTGAATCATGATAGGGATGTTTGTTGCCCTGGAAATAATCCAGCAACAATAATCCGTTGGAACCGATGGGAATCTCTTTTGCGAGTTCATCCAGTTCTTTGTAAGACCGATCCGGACAGAACTGTTTCCTGAACCAGGAAAGGATGGAACCGGATGCGCTCTGGGCAACATAGTCGGTATAGTAGCCTGCGATCAGATTGTCGGGACCGTTGTTGGAACCGTCGGGATTCAAGAGCGGTCTTTCATTGAGTGCCATCGCCAGATTGGAACTGCCGGTGATCATGCCGATCCTACCGGAACAGTTGACGCCGATTCCCAGAAGTCCGATCGATGAATCGATACCGCCCTGGGCGATCGGCAGTCCCTCAGGAAGTCCGAAATATCCGGCTGCTGTTTCTGAAAGTGTTCCGATCTGTTCGCCGACTCTGTATACATTCTCTGTCGGGAATTTATCAAGGGCATCTGCGATATCCAGAGCCTCATAGATCTTTTTTGAAAAACCGTCTTTGATGGAATAGCCCCAGTTGCAGGCAGTGTTGTTGTTCATACACCATTTATCTGTCAGTCTGAATGTCAGCCAGTCCTGATATTCGCAGAAGACCTCGGCATTGTCATAGATCTCTTTTTCATTGCGCTTGAGCCAGGCCAGTTTGGGAGGCATCCATTCCGGAGAATAAAACTCACCGGTCTTTTCCAGCAGTTCATCGGCTTCCTTTCCCGCTCTGACATCCATCCAGATGATGCAGGGGTATAGAGGCGTTCCGTCTTTTCTGCAGACGACAACGCTGGTGCACGTCGTGTCACAGGCCAGAGCAGAGATCTGTTCGGGTCTGATCTGTCCTTTTTCAAGGGCCTTGCCAACGGCAGCCTTCAAAGCATGCCACCAGTCATTGGGATCCTGCATCGCCCATCCGGGTCTTGGAAAATCGGTTTTGTATTCCTCGGATGCGAAAGACAGGCAGTTTCCTGTCTTGTCATAAAGGCCGACACGCATGCCGCCGGTACCGCCGTCGATGCCCATCAGGATCGGATTATCTTCACTGTTTATCATGGCTTCATTCTATCAAAGTGGATGAGGGTTTGTTAATAGAGAAAGGAAGGATCAGGAAGGCAGTGTTCCGCTGATCTTTTCTTTCGCTGTGTCCATCAGTTCTTTTTCTACCTGATATTCTCCTTTGTAGGAATATCCTTTTTCCAGAGAGGCGAATTTTCCGAGCAGTTCATTAGCTTCTTTTTCATTTTTCAGATACAGTGCCCTGGCATAGAGATATCTGATAGTGGAAAGAGAGGATGATTTTGATGCCTGAATAAATTTCAGCAGTTTCTTGTCTGTGACGTCTTCAAAGGTACCGCTTAAACAGTCGATGTATTTCTGATCGAGTTCAAGCCCGTTTCTCTGCAGATCCATCAGCGGATAGTCCTTGTCTTTGATCTCTCTGATCAGTTTTTCCGCTTCATCGAATTTCTGTTGATCCATGAGTCTGCTTTCAAGCCACAGGATATTGGAAGCACCGAGTGATCCGGAATTCAGTGTCGCTTCTCTCAGATCGAGCATCTCATCCGGAATATCCGAGGTTCTTTTTCCCTCTGCCAGCATTTCATTGATGTCGAGCATAAGATAGAAGGAATCGATCGCTTCCGGGTGCTGATGCATCTCACGGATGTTTTCTGCGTCGTTTGCCACGCCGCTTCCTTTATAGGGGATGCCGTTTGAGAAAAACATGATCAGCGCGTACATGCCTGAGACGGCAAAGAAAACGGCGACCGGTACTGAATCCGATCGGAAGGCAATCAGATAAAAGATGACTGCAGAGATCAGATTGGCGATGAGGCCGCCTGCATTATAAAGAAAATATGGTTTCTTTTCCCTGGAAACAGGAGATCCCATCAGACACTGTCCCAGTGTTCCGGGTATCGAATAACGGCCGAAACTCAGTTTTCCGTCTCTGTATGTGACGATCAGTGACAGCACCCGGTAGGAGAGAAAACGGAAACCGGTCAGAAGACCGAAAAGCATGTGGCCTGCTTCATGGATTGCGGTCTCCAGAACGACAGCAGCGGCGATCGACAGGACCAGCATGAGATAGGTCATAAGAAGATTTATATTGTTACTGAAAGTGATCTTTCCGATCAGCAATCCGGTAGGCAGCGTGACTGCCAGTATGGTGATTATGATCAGTATTCTGATGTTCCTGTCTTTCTTCATGATGCTTTTCCTTTCAAAATGCTGCGTATTGTTTCTTCTAGATATTATAATGAAATGGTAAGAACGGAGCAATCATCATGGAATTAATGAATCTGAAGAAGAAACTGAAGGAATATATGGCGATACCGCGCGTCAGCGGCTATGAAAAGGAAATGGCATACGCTCTGAAGAAGGATCTGCTGGAATATACGGATGATGTTTATATCGACAAGATCGGCAACTGCATCGCAACCTTTGAAGGAAGCGAAAAGGATGCACCGGTACTGATGATCTTTGCCCATATGGATACGATCGGTTTTGTGATCAAAAGGATCGACAGCGACGGATTCATCTTTGTCGACAGAGTGGGCGGAGTTCCCGAAAAGGTCATGACCGGTACGGCCGTCAGAGTCGGAAGCGAAGACGGAAAATACTATAACGGCATCTTCGGTACCAGAGCCTATCACATCATGTCCAGCGAGGAGAAAGCAAAGGCTGATTCCCTGAACGATCTGTTCATCGATATCGGTGCCGGAAGCGATCAGGAAGTCTTTGATCTGGGCATCCAGGTCGGCTGTCCGGTCGCGTACGGCGAAGCTTATTATGATCTGATCAATGACCGGGTCTCCGGTTCCTATATCGATGCCGCTGCCGGCATGAGCAATCTGATCCAGGTTGCCGAATATCTCAAAGATCACAAGCCCAAAGCGACAGTGAGACTGGTCGGTACGGTATGGGAGGAGTATTCCGCAAGAGGCGCCATGATGGCCAACCGCAGTGCGAAATGCGATATGGCGATCTCCATCCTGGGACCGGGTGCTGCCGATACGCCAGATCAGAAAGGCAAGGTCTCCAATGTGAAGATGAATGACGGCGTCGGTGTGACGATGTTCAATTTCCACGGCAAGGGTACACTCAACGGAAACATCATTCACAAGGGCATGTTCGAACTGTTAAAGAAAGCAGCTGAAGAAAAGGGCATCAGGATACAGAGACAGGCTGCCAGAGGCGCCTTGTCGGATACCGCTTATCTGGCTCTGGAAAATGACGGGATCCCCTGCATGGATCTGGGAACGCCGGACCGCTATTCCCATTCGCCTCTGGAACTGATCGATACGAAGGATCTGAAACAGACCGGTGAACTCCTGTGCCATTTCATCGATCTGCTGGATAAGGATTTCGATCTCAACAGATATTAAAAAATACCTCGCTTATCCAAGATAGGCGAGGTATTCTTCTTTTGTCATGGCAGGAGTGAAGTCCTGTTTTATTTTATTTACATAATCTTCGTGATCAAGCAGATATTTTACAGTGTCATAGACGATCTTGGCAGGTTCGAGGTAGGCCCTCTGTTTGTCGACGATGCATAAGTCTTTGCCATGGCAGTTTCCGGCAAATCCGGAATAGCCGAACTGTACTGTCGGTTTGAACAGCGAGAGATCACCGATATCTCCGGCAGCCATGGAGATCTCACCGTCATGGATCTCTTCGGGCTTGCAGTATTTCAGCATATTTTTCCTGATGATGTCATTGATCGCCCGGTTCTGATGCATCGGCAGATAGCCCGGTGTCGTTCTGATGGAGACGGATGCACCGATCGCTTTGGCACAGCATTTCGCGGCATTGTCCACTCTGGCTGCGGTCTCTCGGAGCGCCTTTTCATTCATGGAACGGACATAACATTCATAGACGGTCTTTTCCGGAATGGAGTTGACGGTCTGTCCGCCTGTGGAGAGGATGCCGTGAATGCGGATGAAGTCTTCTTCCCGGAAGGTCTCTCTCAACATGTTGAGCGCATTGTCAAACAGGACAAAGGCGTTCAAGGCGTTGATCCCCTTGTCAGGAGCGACAGCGGCATGAGTCGCTTTTCCTTTGAAGGTGATCTCTTTATAGACAAATCCCGAAAGAGCGGAGTTGAGTGAAAAATGATAATCGCTCTGACCCATGGTATGCAGATGGATGAGAAGGTCTTCTTCATCAAACTGACCTGCCGCCTGCATGTTGACTTTGCCGCCGATGTATCTGATCTCACCTTTTCTAATGAGCTGTTTGCGGAAGGCGATATCCGTGAATTCTTCAGCCGGTGTGAAATATAAGGTCACCGTTCCTTTTTTGACGATGTCTTTGAGCTTGACCAGGGTATAGGCCATGATCGCACACTGGGTGGAGTGGCCGCAGCTGTGGGCTGCATAGTCATCCTTGTTGGCAAAAGGATGGCCCAGTGTCGGAATGGCATCGAGTTCGGCGATCAGACCGATCCTCGGCGATCCCGATCCCACCGATACTTTAAAGGCTGTGCGGAAGCCCAGATCCGTGACTCTGAGTCCGTGAGATTCGAAGTACTCTGTCAGGATCTTTTTATTGGTGAATTCCTTGTAGCCCAGCTGTGGATGGATGAAGAGTTCATCACCCAGCGCATAGAGTTCGTTTCTGTCTTGATCAAGTGTGTTTTTCATAGTCTTTTCCTCAACAAAATCATACCAAAATAAAGGATGCTTTTCTCAGAGAAAGAAATCGGAGTAAAATATTATTTACAGGCCATACTCTTTATTATTATCGGGTATGATAGTAAACTGGTATTAAGATATAAAGATATGAAGAAAACAGTCAAGTGTTACCGCTGCGGCAAGGAATATGACTCCAAGGATCTGAAGGAGATTATTTCCTGCAGTCACTGTCATCAGCAGATGAAGATCACTGCGAAAACGGAAAGTCATTTTCGTTTTATGCGTTATCTTTTCGTGCTGGCGGTCTGTCTGGCGATCGCTTTCGCCATCAACCTCTTTACCAATAATAATTATCTGGCCCTGATCGCGACCATGGCTGTGGCGATGCTGATGGCGAATTTTGCCGACAGCTGGTGTCTGAAACTGACGGAAATGATATTCGGTCTGGAATATGAAGAGTATCATACTGTCAAGATGAGCAACAAGGACCGCATCAGGATGGAAGGTCAGAAGAAAAAGAAAGGTCTTATCAGGAAATAAATATGGATTTTACGGAACGTTTTGATCTGTACAAAGAAGGCGGGATGATCAATGATGATGACATCAGGGATCTCAACGCAGTCATTGAGCTGTTTCGGAATGAATACGGCGTCACTCTGGAAGAAGAGAACGCATCGATGTTCATCGCCCATCTCTGTGCCGCCTACGGAAGACTTTCGAGCGCCGAACCGGTGGATGAAGTCCCCGAAGAGGTACTCGAGGAACTCAGATCCCTGGATACTTATGAGGAGTCTCTGGAGATCCTGGACAAAGTTATGAAGGCAACAGCCAACCCTCTCAATGAGATCGAGCAGGGTTATGCATTGCTTCATATAAACAATCTGATTGCTCAGTTCAAGGAAAGCGGTGAATGGCACACTGCCGACTGAGACTGAGTAAACCAAAACAAAAGAAGGGGTGAATCTATGGTTACAAATTTTGTATTTCCGCAAGTATTGAGAACCATCGTCCTGGTTGCGATCTCTGCGTGGGCAAGCTTGCTTTCTCACAAGTGTATCTCCAACTTCAACGATGGTGCAAGACCTGTATTCCCTGAACTGATGGAAGGCAGAATGACCCGTCCGGAATTCGCCGTTGTCGTAACAGGCATGGGCGTTGGCTGGGTCATGGCCGGCTTCAACCAGTGGCTGGGAACAGGCCTGATCGCCTGCCACCTGATCCTCATCGCAACCGACTGTATCGGTGCATGGTCTCCGAACGAGTATGTCGCTCTGGCTTTAGGTGCAGCTTACGGTCTTGTCTGTGCGTATGGTACACAGGGTATCGCTGCCGTATTCAACGGTCTGCCTTACAACTTCCTGAATGACCTGACAAACATCACGACTCCGGTCCTGCCGATCTTCTGCATGTACCCGGCAATTGCCATAGCCGGTCAGTTTGGTGCAAAGAAGGGCATCATCGCCGCTATCGTTACTGCGATCGTCTACATCTTCTGCACGGTCGTCGGTTCTGTCAAGGTCGGTGCGATCTCTGTCGCTCTGTATCCATACACATTCGCTATGCTGGCAGGCATGGTATGTCTGGTCATCTATGCGATCGGTGCTTCCAAGAATTCCGAAGCGATTGAAACGACGGAAGAGGAAGAGAACCTGTTCACGAAGAATGCCAACAGGATCAAGAGCAACTGGATCTATCTGTGCACTCAGGGTGCTCTGAATGCTTTAGGTATCAAGATCCTGGCTCAGGCTTATCAGCCGATCATCCTGGCATCTGCGATCACTGAAGGCGATATGAACATCTTCTATCTCGCCATGATCGGTGTCATCTTCGCGTTCATTCCGCTGATCGTTTCCACAGCTCTGGCAACAGGCGTTTATCAGGCAGTCGGTCTGACCGCTGTCATGCTGGGCGGCGCTATGGTACCGGATTCCGTCTGGTTCCTGGCTCCTGTCGTCGGTTTCGCGATCGAGTTCATCGAGATCCAGCTCCTGGGTCTGCTCGGTAAAGCACTGTCACAGTTCCCTGAACTGACCAAGTGCGGCGACCACATCCGTGACGCTATGATCTCCTGCACGACTCTGGCTCTGACCATCGGTGCTTTCATGGCCGGTAATGCGATCTGGGGTGCTGTCGGTCTGATGGGTGTCGGCGGTTTCTATACATTGAACGAAGTGACAGGTCAGCGTATCCCGAAGTCTGCAGTAGGTCCTCTGGCAGCTGTCTGTGTCGGTTTATTGTATAATTTAGCTATACTGTTACACATCGTAACATTAGGCTAATAACAGAAGGAGGCTTTTCTGATGAAGATTGAATGTTGCGGTCTGACTGCGACTCAGACCAAGCAGATCATTGATAAGGATTTTGCGGATAAGGTCGAAACACTGACCGATCCCGATATGGTCGCGGCAAGAAAGGTAAAAGCCGGCGAAGTCGACTATTACCTCGGTTCCTGCATGACCGGCGGCGGCGGTTCCCTGGCGACAGCCATCATGGTGCTGGGCTACGGCAACTGTCTGGTTGTTTCCAAACAGGGCAAGTGTCCGAGCGAAAAAGAGATCCGTCACATGGTCTACAGCGGCAAACATAAGGCTTTTGGTTATGTCAAGTCCCATACCGAACAGGTCATACCTGCTCTGGTCCAGGCATTGACAGACAAGGCGGAAGGAAAGCCGGAATAAGGAAATGAGACAGGCATTCCGGAAACGGAATGCCTGTTTTCCGAAAGGGAAAGTATGATTCGTACAGTTTTAGGTGATATCAGTAAGGATGAACTGGGCTTTACTCTGGCCCACGAACATCTCATCCTTGATCTGGATTGGGTACGCAAAGACGGCGTATCTTTCATTCAGGACGTGAATGAAGTGATCCCTGAGATCGCGATGGCTCAGAAACAGGGCATCGAAGCTGTTTTTGAAGTGTCGACGATCGACATGAAGAGGGATGTGAAAAAGCTGAAAGAGATCAGCGAAAGAACAGGTTTGAAGATCGTATGCTCAACCGGCTATTATCTGGCGGAGTATCATCCGGAAAGTCTGAATGAGGCGACGCCGGAAGAGATAGCCGAGGTTTATATAAAAGAACTGACGGAAGGGATCGACGGGACAGACATCAGGGCCGGACTCATCGCCGAGATCGCTTCCAGTCCGGATGAATTCGTCGGCAACGAAAAGAAGATCCTGGAGGCAGCGGCCATCGCTTCCGTGAAGACCAGTTTTGCGGTGTCGACCCATACCGGCAGGCCCAATGCGGCCGAGACGGTCGAAATATTGCTGAAGGGCGGTGTCGATCCGGACAAGATCATCATCGGTCATCAGGATCTCATCGATGATCATGACTATCATCTCTCACTGCTGAGATACGGTGTCAATATCGCGTTCGATACCTGCGGCAAGGTCGCCTATATGCCGGATGAGACCAGGGCCATGAATGCCCTGAAACTGGTCGAAGCCGGCTATGAAGATCATCTGCTGCTGTCAAACGACATTTCCAGACGTACCTATTTCACGTCTTTTGGAAAGCAGGGCTATCTGGCCGTCATGGGCAGTGTCGTGCCCCTGATGAGGGAATACGGCATTTCTGAAGAAACGATCAGGAAATTCCTGAAAGATAATCCCGCAAGGATCGTGAACAACAGCCGCATCTGATCTAGATTGGAGGAAACGAGGATGTTTCTCGAAAAAACAATGGAACGCAATCCCGGGCTCATTGATTGTGCTTTTGACCTGCACGCCAGGGGACTGATCCTGCCGGATACCTATATCCTGGATCTGGATGCGATCGAAGAGAACGCGAGAGCGATGAAAGAAGAAGCCGACCGTTACGGGATCGATCTTTATTTCATGCTGAAACAGATCGGCAGGAATCCGCTGATCGCTGCCAAGCTGATGGAGATCGGCTTCAGAGGCGCGGTCTGTGTCGACTTCAAGGAAGCCCTGACCATGATCGATAATGGGATCCATATCGCCAATGTCGGCCATCTCGTGCAGATACCGAAGGCGGCGATGAAGAAGATCCTCTCAGCCGGACCCGATTACGTCACGATCTATTCTAATGAGATCATCAGGGAGATCGATGAGATCTGTGAAGAGCTGGGCCGGATACAGAAAGTGCTGATCCGCCTGAGCGACGGGGATTCTACGCTCTATTCCGGACAGGAAGGCGGTTTTCACAGCAGTGAACTGGAAGAGCTGTATCAGCTGATCGGCTCTCTGAAACATGTAGAACTCGGTGGATTTACGGTCTTCCCGGCGCTCTTATACAGTGAAGAGGAAGGAAGGATCGTTCCGACCGATAATATCAGAGCATTGAACAGAGGCCTTCAGTTCGCGGAAGAGAAGGGACTGAAGGATCTCAACATCAATCTGCCCAGCGCCAGCTGCAGTGCTTCCATCCCGCTGATCAGTGAACTGCACGGCACGAGCGGAGAACCCGGTCACGGACTGACGGGAACGACTCCGCTGCACAAGCACAGCGATCAGCCTGAAAAGCCGGCCTATGTCTATGTATCGGAGATCTCCCATTCCTATGAGGGAAGATCGTTCTGTTACGGAGGAGGGCATTACCGCCGTTCCCATATGGAGAACGTCCTGGTCGGTAGGAACAGAAGCGAAGCGCAATTGATGAAAGTCATCGCCCCGAGCGAGGAATCGATCGACTATCATTATGAGATCAAGGGAAGATGCGAAGTCGGTGACTGCGCCGTCATGGCTTACCGCACACAGGTCTTCACGACCCGTTCGCAGGTCGCAGTCGTCAAGGGCATACAGAAAGGCGAAGCATGTATCCTGGGCATCTATGATGCCCTGGGCGAAAGGATCAGGTATCAGTGGGATGCTGAATAATTACGACAGACACAGACTGGCTCTGCTGGATCCCTATCATTCCGTTGTGAAGTGTTTTGAATGCGGTGAAGAGGGCATCTATACCGGCATCAAGAACGTCTCTTCCATCCCCAATACGCTGATGCACAGACTGGAAAAGACCGGTTTCGTCCTGCATACCATCGACAAGAAGTCCACGCTGGCCGGAAGGGCCGTCGACACCGATCTGATCAATCCGATCACCGGTCATTACATGTCGGGTTCTTCCTCCGGAACGGCACTGAACGTCTTCGCAGGGATCAATGAACTGGGCATCGGCAATGACGGCGGCGGTTCCGTACTGGCTCCGGCCATGTGTGTGAATATCTACGGTTTCATTTCCCGACTGATCGAGAAAGACCGGGAACAGGTCCTGAAAGAGAATACCGACGGGATGAAGTCGGGCAATTCGATCGGATTCATGGCCAGAGACCGGGAGATCCTGTTCAAGGCGATCAGAGACAGCATCGGTATCGAAGCGGCCGAGGATTACGGGATCGTCTGTTCCGACCGGGAATATGAAGGAATCGAAAGCAGGATCATCACGCCGGAAGACGCTTTTGCGCCGAGGGCAGAACTGACGGAATATCTGAAACAGATCCTGCAGGAATGCGATGTCTTCATCGTCAGAGAAGGTCCGGTCGATCTTTGCGGTTTCGGGGATTCCCTCTTCGGTCATTTCGATGAGAGGACGAAGCAGATACAGAAAGAGAGCGGCAAAGGCTATGTCCGCGTATGCAATACGGCAGAGGCAACAGCACTGGCGATCCCGTCAGTGGAACTGGGCTGCGCGACGCTGCTGATCTGTGAAAGCAAGGAAGACAAGACTGCCCGTTTACTGAAGGCAGCTGAATATATGGAAGATGTTCATGATGAACTGACCGAGAGGTATTTCCTGGATATCGGCAGTTATTTCATGGACGGCTATGAGGTGTAAGGAGGATCTTATGAAGGCGTATCCCCTGGAAAGCATTTCCCTTGAGGAAGCGATGAAGAAACAGTTCAAGATGGTCGACTGCATGAGCCGTCATTTCAGCGGCAGCGAACTTCTGAGCAGAGGCGATCTGGGCGTCCGTCAGCCGGACAATGAACCGCTGACGACAGTCAAGGCTGAAGCGGCGATTGCTGATTTTTTCGATTCTGAAGCAGCGATCCTGGTCAGAGGTGCCGGTACCGGAGCGATCCGCTATGCGCTGGCATCCGTGATCCGTGCGAATGAGAAGATCCTCGTGCACAGGGCTCCGGTCTATTCGACGACGAAGACCTCTTTTGAGATGCTGGGGCTGATCGGCTGTGAAGCGGATTTCAATGATCTGAATGAAGTCAGAAAGGTGTTAAAGGAAAACGATGACATCAGGGCCGTGCTGATACAGCACAGCAGACAGCTGATCGAAGATTCCTATAATCTGAAAGAAGTGATCGCTGCCGTGAAAGAAACAAAAGATGTCCCGGTTATCATCGATGACAATTATGCGGTCATGAAGGTCTCAAAGATCGGCTGTGAACTCGGAGCGGATCTCTCCTGTTTCTCATCGTTCAAGCTGCAGGGACCGGAAGGGATCGGTGTCATCACCGGAAAGAAGGGATACATCGACAGGATACGGAAGATGCATTATTCCGGCGGCTGCCAGACCCAGGGCCATGAAGCGCTCGATGTGCTGAGAGGCCTCGTTTATGCGCCGGTCTCGCTGGCCATACAGGCCCAGGTATCTGAAGAGATACTGCAGAGACTGAAAGCAGGAGAGGTGAAAGGCGTCAGGGACGTGACGATCGCCAACGCCCAGTCCAAGGTGCTGATCATCGAACTGGAGAAAGAAAACGCCAGACAGGTACTGAAAGAGGCTCAGGAGCTCGGAGCCCTGCCCAATCCGGTAGGTGCCGAGAGCCGCTATGAGATGACCCCTCTGTTCTATAAAGTGTCAGGAACGTTCCTGGCAAAAGATCCGACACTGATCGATAAGATGATCAGAGTCAATCCGAATCGGGCCGGTGCGGACACGGTGATCCGGATCCTGAAGGAAAGCATTGAAAGGTCCGCTTAGAATGGAATGATGATGAAGAGAAGATTTGTTGTGATCGTACTGGACGGTTTCGGCATGGGCGCGACTGCCGATGCGGCCGTCAAAAGACCGGGGGATGAGAGGGCCTGCACGATCGGCTCCATCCTGAAGGATTTCCCGGACATGAAACTGCCCAATCTGGAGAAACTGGGTCTGATGAATGCCTACGGCAAAGAGAGCGATCAGATGAAGTTTTCAGCTGACGCCAACTACGGCAAAGCCGAACTGATGCATTTCGGAGCCGATACGTTCATGGGACATCAGGAGATCATGGGCACATTGCCCAAGGATCCGGAGATGATCCCGTTCCAGGAAAAAGTCGATATCGTGGCTGAGCATCTGAAACAAGACGAACATAAAGTCGAGATCGTCAATCGGAACGGACTGCGCTATGTGGTCTGTGATGACTACTGTACGGTCGCTGACAATCTGGAAGCGGATCTGGGCATGTGCTACAACGTCACGGCTCCGCTGGATTTCATGCCTTTTGAAAAGGAACTTGAGATCGCCAGGAAGGCCAGGGAAGTCGTTACCGTCGGCAGAGTCGTCGTCTTCGGCGGTACCGGCAACACGATGGACGATCTGTATGCGGCCGAGGAGATCAAGGAAGGCAAGTATATCGGCATTGCTTCGGCAAAATCGAAATCCTATGATCAGGGCTATCAGTGTCTGCATCTGGGTTACGGAGTCGATCCCAAGGTCCAGGCACCGACGATCCTGACGGAGGCCGGCATTCCCTGTACGCTGATCGGAAAGGTCGCTGACATCGTCCACAACGAGAAAGGTGTCTCCATCTCCTGCGTACCGACGGCCGAATGCATGGATCTGACGCTGGAAGCGATGAAGAAGATGGATGAAGGATTCATCTGTACGAATATCCAGGAGACAGACCTGGCCGGTCATTCCCAGAGCAGTGAACGCTACAAAGAGATCCTGGAGATCGCGGATTCCAAGCTGCCGGCCATCCTGGATGAACTGAGAGACGATGATCTGCTGGTCATCATGGCCGACCACGGCAACGATCCGGATATCGGCCACTCCAAACATACCAGAGAGAACGTTCCTCTTCTGATCCGTTACCGTGACAGAAAGGGCATCTGTGTCGGTCTGCGTCATACGCTGAGCGATGTCGGTGCTTCTGTCTGTGATTATTTCAACGTCAGTGCACCGCAGAACGGAGAAAGTTTCTATCCCCTGCTGAAAGAGGATACGCATGAGTGATCTGGTCAATACCGTCTGCGGACAGATGGATATCGAAGAGCTGGGCTTCATTTCACCTCATGAGCACATCCTTTTCTCTGCCCGGGACAATTGCATCGAAGAAGAAACGGAAGAACTGAAAGACTACCGTCATTTCGGCGGTTCGACGATCATGGAGATGTCGACACCGGAGATCTGCGCCTATGACGTCAAGGAAGAGCGGATCGCCATTTTGAGGAGACTGAGCGAAGAAAGCGGCGTCAACATCATCTACGGTGCCGGTTTCTACAAGGAACCGAGACTTCCGCAGATCGTAAAGGATGCAAGCATCGATGAACTGAAAGACGAGATCGAAAGAGAACTGCTGGAAGGCAGAGGGCCGGATCACATCAGGGCCGGTTTCATCGGTGAGGTCGGTTCCAGCAACTATACCGTCTATGGGACGGAAGAAAAAGTACTCAGAGCAGCTGGAAGGGCGAGTGCGGAGACCGGTTACGGCATCTCCACTCACACCGGCAGAGGTACGATGTACCGGGAACAGCTGGCTTTCTTCGAAGAGGAAGGTGCCGATCTGAGCCACGTCATCATCGGTCATCAGGACGTCTATCCCAGACTTGAAGAGAGGATGGAGGCCTATGAATACATCTTCTTCAAAGGAGCGGGCGTCCAGTTCGACTGTTTCGGGAAGAGAGGCTTCTTTGAGATCGAGAACGACATCGAATATGGTCAGAAGTTCCCGTATGACGAAGAGCGGGCGATGATGATCAGACGCTTCGTCGATATGGGATACATCAGGCAGATCTTCATCTCCTGTGATATCGACGGCAGGACCCTGCTGAAGAAGTGGGGAGGCTGGGGCCATTCCCATCTGATCACCACCGGACTGCCGCTGTTACGGAAAGCGGGACTGAGCTGGGAGGAGATTGATCAGATCACCCGCATCAATCCGAAGGAATTCCTAAGAGTCAGAAAATGAAAAAGATCAGAGATTACTGTAAAAAGAGATTCCATTTCGATGTCTTTGCGGACGAGTATCTGAAGAAGCTGGAACAGCTTCTGGATTCCGGAAGGAAAGACAGGAAAGATGCAAAGATCTTCTGTATGAAAAAGGAGATGCAGAGGCTGTTTTCCTTGCTGAAGAAACAGGGATATGAATGCGAAGGAAAAAGAGGTCTGATCTTCGATCTGACGCTTTCTTATATGAAGAAAGAGCTCGATCGGAAGGAGTTCGTTTCCTGTCCGCTGGATATGATCTCATTTGAGGAAGAGATCGAAAACCAGTACCGTCTGGTCGACATCATGCACAGGAACTTCAGCGGCTATGAGGCGCTGAACGAAGGCGATTACGGCTGTCATATCGACGGCGGCAGACCGCAGAGGACGAAAAAAGTCGAGAAAGTACTGGCTGAATACTTCGGAAGCGAAGATGCGGCCCTGGTCAGAGGAGGCGGGACAGGTGCGATCCGTTCGCTGTGTTTTGTGATGATGAGAAGCGGCGACAGGGTACTGGTCCATGATGCCTCCATGTATTACACGACTCAGCTGACACTGGAGGGGATCGGTGTCGAGATGATCAGGGCGGATTTCAATGATTTTGAGGAGATCCGCAGATCTCTGAAGGAAGGCATCGATGTCCTCTACATCCAGAGAGTCAGACAGAAACTGAGTGACCGTTATGATACCGTCAATCTCATCAGAAAGGTCAGGAAGATCGATCGGAACGTGAAGATCATCGTCGATGAGAATTACGCTGTCAACAAGGTGAAGTATCTGGGCTGCGCTGTCGGAGCCGATGCGTCCGCTTTCTCTACGTTCAAACTGCTGGGCATTCCCGGCATCGGTCTGATCTGCGGAAAGAAGGATCTGATCGCGAAGATCCACGAACAGAATTATTCCGGAGGCGGTCAGGTACAGGGCCCTGAAGCTACGGAGATCCTGCGTTCCCTGGTGAATAATCCGGTCCTGCTGGCTGTACAGGACAGGGCTGCCGATGAGATCGTGAACAGACTGGAAGCAGGCGAAGTGAAACATGTCGAAAAAGCCCTGAAGGCCAATCTCGAAGAACGGATCATCCTGGTGAAGCTGGATCTGCCGATCGCTGCCGAGGTCAACAGGGAAGCGGAGAAACTCGGGGCACTGCCTCATCCGGTCGGTTCGGAAAGCCGTTATGAGGTACAGGCCCTCTTCTACAGAGTCGCCAGAGTCATGATCGAAGAAGAACCCTTATATGAGAAGTATGTGATCCGCATCAATCCGATGCGTTCGGGTCCCGATACGGTGATCCGCATCCTGAAAGGAGCGATCGACAGCGTACTGAAATAAAGAAAAACTCCCGATCGGGAGTTTTCTTATGATGAGGGGAGACAATATGTCCGGAAGATGATCTGCATCTTCTTTATCTATATGATAGAAAATCATCATGTCGCAATTATGTCGGAAATATGGTAAATCATGTGATATCACTTTTTGATAGAATAGATGTTGTGAGGTGCATATGGGAAATGTGAATCTGACCGGTGTCAGCACGAATATCATGGTCACTATCCTGATGTTTATCATGGTTTTCCTGATGCCTTTTGTCGACAGGAAGATATGCAAGTATCTGGAGATCCCTCTGGATGACCGTGCAAGCAGGAACCCGAAGGCCGATTCCCTGTTACATATCAGGAAGATCATCCTTATTTTTGTCTTTCTGCTTTATCTGGCAGCTGTGGCATATGTGACATTTTTCTCCCGCAGTGCCGCCGATGACTACCTGGTCCATATCGCGCTGTATCAGAGCCTGGCCAATTCGATCCGCATCGACTACGGTATCCTTGAGTTTTTCAACAGTATTCTTTATGAAGGACTGGGAAGTGCTCTGTCTCACATCCATGTGATCAGCAGGGAGGGCATCGTTCAGGTCTATCTGAATATCGTGATGTTTGTGCCGATGGGCTATCTGCTGCCTTATGTCTTTGACTGGTTCAGAAGACATATCACATCCCGCACCGTCATCGCCAGTTTCCTGGCTTCATTTGCGATTGAGAACCTGCAGCTGATCACCAGGCACGGTTATTATGACATCGATGATCTGTTTTCCAACACCTTAGGCGGTTTCATCGGACAGGGACTCTATATGATGTTCGCCTACTTCCTGACACATCCCGATTTCCGCAAGGAATGGAAGAATCTGAAACGCTGGCGCCAGAGGGCGAAGGACAGAGCGATCTATCCCTTCTTCTCCAGGATCCGTGTAATGCGTGTGACGTTATATGCGACAGATAAAAAGGAAGTCTTTGATTTCTACGGGAAGAAACTGGGTTTCCGTCTCAAGAAACTGATCGCCGATACGGATGATACCGCAGACTATCTGTTTGATTTCGGAAAGAATCAGATCGAGATCCGCTGTTCCGGGCAGTATAAGAATCTGCCGGTGCAGAATGTCACCATCGCCTGCAACAATTCCGAGTACCTGAAAAAGAATCTGGAGAAACACGGTATTTCCACATCGGATTATGTCGATGATCCTTATACAGGACTCAGGACCTTCAGTTTCCTGGCTCCCGATGATACGGTGATCACCATCATTGAAGAATAATATAAACGGCTGTCATTCAGACAGCCGTTTCTCATCTTTCATCAAAGCAAGCAGTTCTTCTTCGCCCGGTGTGTTGCGGGCACCTTCTTTGCGCAGGGAATATGCCGCGACCAGACAGGCGATCTTGTTGCATATCTCCAGCGGCATCTGATGGATCAGCCCGTAGAGGAAACCGGCATTGAAATTGTCTCCGGCACCGATACTGTCGGCGACAGGGACTCTGAAACTGTCGCAGTGATATCTCTTTTTTCCATCAAAGACATCCGATCCTGTCTCATCATGGGCAACGATGATCTGACCGTTTCTTTTGAGCATTCCGATTGCTGCTTCCAGAGAATCCGTCTGACACAGGGAAAGGAAATCATCTTCGACCGATCCCAGGAGGATATCGGATAAGGTGATCACTTTCATCAGGATGTCTCTGTCCTGATCTTTTGTCTCCGGACGGCAGTTGATGTCTAATAGAATGGAGATCCCTTTTTTCTTTGCCTCTTTGAGAAAAGAAAGAATCGATGAGGCTGCCGGCTGCCGGAACAGCATCATGCCGTTGGTGAGGATGTATTTCGTATCGTTCAGATCGATCCGCTTAAGATCTTCTGAGTATATTTTCAGATAGGAAGGATCTTCCGCATTCAGTAAGACAGGATGCCGGTCTTTGTTTTCATCGATCCTGATCTCGATCTGGGTGGAAGAAAGATCCTCATCCAGAATGAGGTGGGAAGTATCGACTCCGGATCGCTCCAGTTCCTTCTTCATCGCAATGCCGGGAAGATCATTGCCGGCTTTGGCAGCCAGGGCCGTGGAAACATTGAGTTTTCCCAGGGCACAGGCGGTATTGGCTGCCGCGCCGCCGCAGCTGATGATCCTTTCTTCCTGATCAAAGGGGATGATGATGTCGGCACAGCTGTCGCCGATACAGAGTACTTCAGCCATCGATCTCCCTGAATGCCTCTCTGGCGTTTCGGATGAAGGCTTTTACTTTTCCGATGTTTTTGCGGCTTGTGCCGTCGGGGAAGACATCGGATGTTTTTGTGAAAGAATCCACGCCCCAGGGTTTTACTTTGAGTATGGCTTCCCTGACATTGTCCGGGGAAAGGCCTCCTGCCAGGATGACCTTGCATAAGGAACGTTCGACGATCTTTCTGTCGATGTCCCAGTCATTGGTGAAACCGGCTGCACCGATACCGTTGATGTTCCGGTCGATTGAATCCAGGATGATGCTGTCACAGAAAGAAGAATAGTAGACGGCTTCTTCGATGGAGGATTCATCCTCCACGCCGATGGCCTGCAGCACTTCGATGCCCGGACACAGTTCCTTGATCCTGTTCACGAATTCCGGTGTTGCCCGATAGTCGTAGCCGCACAGGTGAATGACATCCGGCTTCAGGTATGTGACCGGTTTATAGAGCGGTTCATCGGAAGAAGTGACGCAGATCAAAACGGTCTTGGCCCTGCCTGAGAGCGCATCAAAGATCTCTTTGGCCTGTTCAAGCGATACCTGGGAAGGCAGGTTTGCTCCGGTGTCGATCGCCAGTCCGATGTAGTCGGCTCCGGCATCGGCACAGGCCAGTGCTTCCTCAACTGTCTGTATGGAATATATCTGTGTGATCATACTTATATCATAGCAGTTTGGTATAATGATTGTATGCAGTATTATGTTGAGGACCGCTTCTTACACATCGATATCGGATCGCTTTTCGTTTCCACGATTCAGGAGTTTTTCGATAACTATATTCCATCCAAAAAGGTCCAGCACCTGCTGATACAGAACAAGCAGATCCTGCTGGACGGCAATCCCGTCAAAAGGGAGGATGATATCGCCGGACTTCATCTGGATCTCTGCATCTATCCGGAGACCTATGAATATCAGAAGATCAGCAACGAGGCGGATGTCGTCTATGAGGACGAGCTTTTTGCGATCGTCAACAAGCCCAAGGATGTGCTGGTGCACTCCGACGGAAATGAGGAAGTGACCCTGTGTCAGATGCTGGAATCCCGCTATTGTGACAACGAATATATCGCAGCATATCCGATCCACAGACTGGACAGACAGACCAGCGGTCTGGTCGTCTTCTCCAAGTCCGTCGTCTTTCAGCCGCTGCTGGATCAGCTGCTGGCAAACAAACAGATCAGAAGGAATTATCTGGCCTTCGTCAAAGGAAGGATGGAACCGGGAAAGAGCCTGACCATCGACAAGCCCATCGGCAAAGACCGTCACAATCCCAACAAGCGGATCATCCATGAAGGCGGTCAGAATGCCCTGACCAAGGTGAGGTGTATCGCCTGCAACAAAGCGAAGGATTATTCGATCCTGGAATGCAGTCTGGATACGGGCAGGACTCATCAGATCAGAGTCCATCTCTCTTCGATCGGCTATCCGATCCTCAATGACGATCTTTATGGCAGTGCTTCGGACCTCTGTATCCGCATGGGTCTGTTTGCGGAAAGTGTTGAATTCTACCATCCGCTCAAGGAAGATCTCTTAAGAGTGGAATGCGATCTTCCCAACGATCTGGAAAAACTATATATGCAGGCGATCTGATGAAAACAAACGCGATGAGAATTCTCGACAGTGCCAAACTGAAATATGAGGTCCTGGAATACGATCTGGAAAAGGACCTGTTTTCCGGTGAAGCTGTTTCCGATCTGCTGGGAATGGATTACAGCGAGTGCTACAAGACACTTGCCTTGAAACACGAACACGACGTCTTCATCTGTGTGATTTCGGTGAAGGATGAACTGGACCTCAAGAAATGTGCGAAGGCTCTGGGCGTCAAGAACGTGGAGATGGTCCATGTGAAGGATCTTCTGAAACTGGTGGGCTATGAAAGAGGAAGTGTGACACCGGTCGGTGTGAAGAAAAACAAGGGCATCGTTTTTGATGATGAAGTGCTGAATCACGAAACGATCGAGATCTCAGGCGGTGCCTACGGTACAGGCCTGAAAGTAAACAGGGAAGAGCTGATCGGCTTCCTGAAAGCACAGGTAAAGGATATTGTCAAAGATGAATTATGATGTCGTGATCGTTGCCTCAGGCAAGGGGCAGCGGGCAGCTTTAGGCTACAACAAGGTGTTCTACCGCATGAAGGATGATAAGACTGTTCTTGAACATGCGGCGTCTTTGTTTGTGAAGGATGAAGACTGTAAGAAGATCGTCATCGTGACCAATCCGGAACTGTTTGATGAAGTTTTTGAGAATGAAAAGATCACACTGACGAAAGGCGGGAAGGAACGCAAGGATTCCGTCTATGAAGGACTGCTTCGCTGTGAAAGCGAATATGTGCTGATCCACGATGCGGCCAGGCCTTTCCTGGATGAAAGAGCCCTGCAAAAACTCAAGGAAAAAGTCGTCACAGCCAGGGCGGCCGTGCTGGGAAAGATCGCCGTTGATACCGTCAAGATCATCGAAGGCGACAGGATCGTGAAGACGATCGACAGAAACAAGGTCTTTCTGGCAGAAACACCGCAGGCTTTTGACAGAAAACTTCTGCTGGAGTGTTACAGCAGATGCGAAGATATAGAATTTACCGATGATGTTTCACTGGCAGAATCACTGGGTTATGAGGTCAGCATCGTCATCGACGAATATGACAACCGCAAACTGACCAGACAGGAAGATTTTGAGGGCATATGATCAGGGAAATCGTCGTCGTGGAAGGAAAGAATGATACAAAAAGACTCAGGTCTTTTTTTGATCTTGATACGATAGAGACCCACGGCATGAGCCTGAATGAAGAGACGATAGAGCTCATACGGCAGCTGAATGAGAAAAGAGGCGTCATCCTCTTTCTGGATCCGGATTCTCCCGGAGAAAAGATCAGAGACCGTCTGAACAAGCAGATACCGGGTCTGAAGAATGCCTTTGTGATGAAGGAAGATGCCAGGACAAAAAAGAAAGTCGGCATCGAACACGCCTCAAAGGAAGTGCTTGCGGATGCTCTGAAGAATCTGATCACTTACGGTGATTGTGAAGAGAGCCTTTCCAGGGAAGACTTCATTAAACTGGGTCTTTCGGGAAGGGAGGATTCCGCGGCAAAAAGAAACAGGATCTCTTCTTTTTTCCATCTCGGAAAATGCAACGCCAAGACTCTGTATAAAAGGATCAATCTGGCAGGTATCACCTGTGATCAGATAAAGGGGGTCTTATGATCGCGAGTCTGAGTCATGTCAAAGCGGTGATGGGCGATCTGAAGGCCAAGAAGAAGTTCGGACAGAATTTCCTGATCGATGCCAACATCGTTGAACGGATCGCGCAGGGTGCCTGTAATAAGGATCTCAAGACGATCGAGATAGGTCCGGGACTGGGCGCACTCACGGAAATGCTTCTGAAGTATTCGAAAGATGTCGATGCCTATGAGATCGATCCGGATATGTACGAACTGCTGAACGCTTCTTTGAAAGATGAAAGGCTGCAGGTCTATCTGGAAGATTTTCTGGACGCTGATCTGAGTGTCTATCGGGAAAGAGTCAACATCTGCGCCAATCTGCCTTATTATGTGACGACACCAATCTTATTCAGGATCTTTGAGTCCGATCTGGATATCGGAAAGATCACAGTCATGGTGCAGAAAGAAGTTGCCGAAAGACTCAATGCCGGACCCTCGGATGAAGAATACTCGGCACTCAGTGTCGAGGTGGGCTATCTCTTTGATGTGAGAAACGAGATGAATGTTTCCCGCAAGGTCTTTTATCCGATGCCCAACGTCGATTCGGCTGTGATCAGTTTTACACCCGCCAGGGAAAGAGACAGGGGATTTGAAAAGAAGTTTTTTGAACTGGTGAAGAACTGTTTCCGCATGCGCCGCAAGACGCTGCACAACAACCTGAAGGATCTTTATGATGAAACAACGATCGCCGCTGTCTATGAAAAGACCGGCTTTGATGAAAAGATCAGAGCCCAGCAGCTGTCGGTCGATGATTTTCTGAAGCTTTATGATGCGATATACAAAGGAGAGGAATGAAAGACCGCGCCTACGCCAAGATCAATCTTTCCCTGGATGTGTTCAATATCAGGGAAGACGGCTATCATGATATTTCTTCGATCATGATCCCGATCGATTTCTATGATGAACTGGAGATCGCGATCGCCGATGAGGATTCTTTTGTGTGCAGCCGTCCGTTCATCCGCTACAATGAAAACAATTCGATCCGCAAGATGATCACGGTACTGAAAGAGAAATATGGTATCAAAGATCATCATTCCATCCGCCTTCAGAAAGTCATTCCCACACAGGCAGGACTGGGAGGCGGAACAGCCGATGCGGCTTCTGCACTGCGCATCTTCCGGAAACTGTATCATCTGGATATGAGCAGGGAAGAGATCATCGACGTCTGTCTGAAAGTCGGTGCGGATGTGCCGTTCAATTATTTCAATGTGCCCGCCGTCGTATCGGGTATCGGCGATGTGATCGAACCGTTCTCCATGAAGAAACAGTATTATGTGCTGCTGGTAAAACCGAAAAGCGGCATTTCCACCAGGGAAGCCTACCAGATGCTGGATATGAAGATCTGCGATCACCCCGACATCGGGAAACTGAAGAAAGTCCTGATCGAAGGGGGAGATATCAGCGGTCTGCCGGGCAATTCCCTGGAACAGCCTGCCTTGCTTCTCAACGATGATATCCGCAGGGTAAAGGAAGAGCTGAAGAGTTTTCATACAGGCGAAGTGCTGATGTCCGGCAGCGGTTCCACGGTCTTTGCGATCAGTGAGGATCACGCCGCGATCAAGGACCTGTTCTGGACGTTCAGAAGCCGTGATTATTACGTGCGATTCACAAAAACTTTAGGTCATAACATTGTATAATAGGGATGAAAAACGGAGGCCGGCAAATGAATAACGCAATCATTTTTATCCGTAACGAAGAAGAAGAACAATTATCAAAAGCACCTTATCTGGGAGGAAATCTTCTCCTGCATCTGGTCAAGGAGATCAGGAAGCTGAAGGATCTCCACGATATCTACATCGTCGGAACCGATTCGGAAGTTCCGGGATGTATCACGAAAAAAGACATCACCGAAGTCATCGGCGAGATCGGCAAGGAAGGCAAGACCCTTCTTGTTTCACCTCTGTTCCCGGAACTCAACGGCGATGATTTCGAGAAACTGCTCAGCAGAGCGACAAAGGGATCCGTTCTGGTATGCGACAACGAAGTCCTGGAGGCAGTCGCTATCTGCAATGAATATCTGGAAGACTTTGCCGAATTGGATTATGAACCGGTCGAGATCAAGCATAAGAAAGTCAGGAAACTGACAGCGGAAGATGCGACCGATCTCAAGGAAGAAAGTCTGGATGACGTCATCGTCTTCGGTCTGACATCCTCCAAACCGATCGTTGAGGAAGTCTGCAACTATCTGAATATCAAACCGGGCAAAATCGAGGTCAAGCATTTTGCGGACGGCGAGACACTGGTCGAACTGGGTGAGAGCGTCCGCGGCAAGCGCTGCTACATCATTCAGAGCACCTGCAAGCCGGTCAACGATACGCTGATGGAAGTGCTGATCTGTCTGGATGCGATGAGAAGATCTTCCGCAGCCGAGGTCACCTGCATCATTCCTTATTTCGGCTATGCCAGACAGGACCGCAAGGCCTCTCCGCGTCAGCCGATCACAGCCAAGCTGGTCGCTTCGATGCTGGAAGAAGCGGGTGCCAACCGTGTCGTCACCTTCGATCTGCACGCAGCGCAGATCCAGGGATTCTTCCACTGTCCGGTCGATGATCTGACGACTGTTCCGATGATGGGACATTACTTCCGCAGGAAGAACTTCAATCCGGATGATGTCGTCGTCGTATCGCCCGATCACGGCGGAGTCAAGAGAGCGAGAAATCTGGCAGAGATACTGGGAACGCAATTGGCCATCATCGACAAGAGACGTCCCCGTCCCAATGTCGTGGAAGCCTGCACAGTCATCGGTGATGTCAGAGACAAAGATGTCATCATCGTCGATGATATCTGTGATACCGGCGGTTCCCTGATCGCGGCTTCCAACATCCTGAAGGAAAACGGAGCCAAGGATATCTATGTCTGTATCACGCACGGTCTGTTCTCCAACAACGCAGCGTTGCGTATCCAGGATTCCCCGATCAAGGAGATCGTATGTACCAACACGATCATCCCGCCGGCAGAGGAGCTCTCTCAAACCGACAAGATCACGACCTTATCCGTCGGCTGGATGTTGTCGAAGCTGATCCTGGCAGTTTCCTGCCACACGCCGGTTTCGGAAGTTTATGCATTATATGAGTAAGAAGAACTGAAAAGTTCTTCTTTTTTAAAATGTTTTAGGATTTTTCATTTTTCCTGCGTATAAAGATATGGAGGTATTCATATCTATGAAAAATGAAAGAATCGGATCAGCCGTCGATGACAGGAAGATCTATCCTTTTACCAATGACTATATGTTCTGTTATGTACTGTCATCCAATCCCGATCTGGCAAAGGAACTGCTGGAACTGATCCTGGACATTCAGATCGACCATGTGGAGGTGATCGAAGCCCAGAAGGTATTGAACTATAATAACGACTCTCACTCGATCAGGCTGGATGTTTACTTGAAAAACGACACGGATATTTTTGATGTGGAAATGCAGGCATTCCATTCGCGGGATCTGGAAAGAAGAATGAGGTATTATCAGTCTGCCAATGCATGTGAGGATCTTAACAGAGGAGATGATTACAATAAGCTGAAAAACTGTTATGTCATATTCATCTGTGATTTTGATCCTTTTCATAAGGGAGACGCCATATACCGTTTCTCGATGAAAAATGAAAAGTATGATGATCTCAATTATGATGACGGAGCATATAACATCGTAGTCAATATCAGATCAAAAGATCCGAATATCTCAGATGAATTACGCAATCTTCTGCATTATCTCAATGAGGGCAAAGCGGTTGACAATTTTACGCTGAAACTACAGAATGAAGTTGAGCAGATCAACAGGAATCCAAACTGGAGGAAAAAGGCCATGACAATTGAAGAAAAGATCAACCTGGTATCAAGAATCAGCAGGGAAGAAGGAAAAGAAGAAGGCAGAATTGAAGGGATCAGTCAATCGAGGGAATTGTTTATACAATATCTGATTGATCACGGAAAAACCGAAGATGAAGCCTGCCTGGAAGCAGACAGACTGTTTTCAGAAGGAAAAGATCTTTCGTAATAAAATTATCCATATATTCAAAGAAGCATTATTCTGCCGATCAGGTCTCATATGTATATCCGCAAAAGCATCTGATGGATCAAGACTGTATGACAGTCTTTTTCTTTTTCCGGTAAAAGAAAAAAAGAGTTTTCACTCTTTGTTCTCTGACACCATCGCGATCAGCTCCGGCGTCGGATTGACATATGTCTTGCGTCCCGGATAAATACGGTAGAACGTATCCAGGGACATCGTGTGTCTGATGCGGATATCGCCGCAGCCGTTGACATTGCCTTCCGAGACAGTGATCGTGTTCTCGAAGTAATCCACCTCATCGATACAGATGACGTGTCCTTCCGGCAGATAGGAATTCCTAATGGATACGATTCCCATGGTCATCGGTCTGTCACCGTATTCGAAGTAGTGCTTCAGATTGCCTTCTTCATCGCGGTAGACAGCTGTTTCATAAACCGTATAAACAAACTGGGAACCGTCTCCGGTCGGAGAATTGCCTGAGGAATTGAAGCCGTACATATCGTAGAACCACATCTGGGCAAAGAAGGTGCACCAGCGTCCGGCTGTTGCGCCGTGGATCTTTCCGGAATAGTAGAGATCATACGCATGTCTCCAGGCGGCTCTGGTCACAGAGCTTCCGGGCGAGAACCAGCCTTCACATTGATAGAAGTCGACATCTTCCGGATATTCCGGCTGCGGGAAGATGTTGAAATAGTCTTCGATCGACTTTTCTTCCTCGTCTTTTTCAAACAGCGCCAGGGAAGTATCGCGATAACGGTTCAGCAGTTCTTCAGCTCTGTCCATTGCGTATTCTGTTCTATTGTACTGGGCTGTCGTATAGGCTTCGATGATTTTGGGTAAAGAAAAGGTAGCGATCAGGATGATCACCAGGAGGATTATATTCACTGAGAATATATAGGCAAGCGCTTTGCGCTCGGATTTTTTCTTAAGAAGAACAGTCTTCTTTTCGTCGGTGTTTTCCATATTCATCATAAGCACAACTATTACATTATAGATTCAAAAAAGTGATTTTTCAAATTATAATGAATGTATGCGTTATCATATTTGCACAGTTGTCCTGATCTTCATCAATGTAATCGTTTTCATGGCGATCAGGGCCGGAAGACTGGATCCGGACGACTTAGGAATGTCTTATCATCTGGTATTCAACCGGAAGGAATACAGGCGTATTCTGACCAGTGCTTTTACCCATGTGGATCCCATGCATCTGCTGATGAATATGGTCTCTTTATATAATGTAGGCAGTTTTGTGGAGTCTTATTTCGGACGCGGCAGGATGCTGGTGATATACTTCGTGTCGCTTATTCTGGGAAAGCTGCTGTCGATGTATATCCGTCACAGCAATCATGACGATTATACGGTATCCATCGGTGCTTCCGGAGCGATCTCCGGACTTCTGGGAGCGTATTTCCTGGTCATCCTGCATTATTACGGTTTCGGCGGTATCAGCTATCTGAGCAGGCCGCTGATCTCTCTGGTGATGATATCGATCATGCCGGGAGTGGACGGAACATCCCATTTCAGCTGCATGGCTGCCGGGATGGCCGTGACCTGGCTCTTCTTCCTGTTTTAAAAAGCACGCTGTGCTTTTTTCTTTTATAATAAATGTATGTAGGATCAGGAGATTTGGGAAATGAAAAAAACAGTGATAATGATCTTTGCGGTATTGCTGGTGCTGTGCGGATGCAAGTCCAATGCATTGAGCGATGAGGAAGTTTTTGCAAAGATCAGGGAAAACAATACGAGCGAAAAACTGAAGGAACAGTTCAGCAGTGTCTATGTCAAGGACCAGAGGAATGAAAAGGTCTATTCTGTTTTTGACGAACAAAGCCGCAGGGTGATCAGTGAATATGATGAGAAGGATCAGATCACTTCCGTCAGGATCGAGGAGAAGGATTTTGCCTATGTCATGAATCCCGACGGCACTTTCTCACAGCTTATCAACCTGAAGCAGGAGGCCGATATCTGGGAAAAGATCGCTGCCCTGATCTCCAAGATGGAATTTGAATCCATCGAGAAGACCGATGCCTTCTACATCGTCGAAGCCCGCGTAGCCAAGGAAGACCTGGAAGGTTACCTGGATGATGTGAGCGATATCTCATCTGTCGATCTGAGTTTACTTGTAGCGAAGGACAGTTTTGCCGTCACGAGTTTCCAGAACGAGACCCTGAATTATGTCAGCAAGGAAAAAGCGGTCCTTCCGGCGCTGGAGATCATCTACAATGCCAAGGATATGGAAAACGAGAGCGAGAAGATCCTGAGTGATCATATCAAGGCGATCACGGATTACCGCAAGTGCACGATCGTCCGCCAGGAAGAAAACGGAAGCGAATCACTTGTCCAGTACAATATCGCTGTGGGCGATGCCAGCGGCGTGCTGCTTCCTGATGGCCTGCATATCGACGGAAGAAAATCATTTACCGATAACGAAACAAAAGAAAACGATGTGACATATTATGTGACAGACAAGGAGACTTCTATGGATGATGATACGATCCATGACGGACAGATGAGCGAAGACGGCGTCTATACGGACGATGCTTCCGGCTTTGTTTCTTTGAGTGAATACATCCCCGATGCGATCCTGGAGATCCGTTATTATTCGACATACAACTTCGTCGGTGAAAGGATCAACGGCTATGAGGAACCTATGGCTCTGCTGTCTCTGGAAGCAGCGAAGGCTCTGAAACAGGTCTCCGACGATCTGGTCAGAAAAGGTTACCGGCTCAAGATCTATGATGCCTACCGTCCGCAGATGGCTGTCGATCATTTCCTGACCTGGTCCTATGATATCCGGGACAGCAGGATGAAGGAATTCTTCTATCCCGATCTTGATAAGTCTGTCCTGTTCAAGGAAGGCTATATCGCCGAGAAATCTTCCCACACCAGAGGAAGCACGGTCGATCTGACGCTTTTTGATATGGAGACAGGAAAGGAAGTCGACATGGGTTCGACCTTTGACCTGTTTGCGGAGATCTCACACGGTGACTATGCGGATCTCAGCGAGGAACAGCTGGCCAACAGAGCCCTGCTGAAGTCGGTCATGACAGCCCACGGTTTCCTGCCGTATCCGGAGGAATGGTGGCACTTCACGCTGGATCAGGAACCTTATCCGAATACTTATTTCATTTTCCCTGTCAATTCCGACAGTCTCAGATAAGAATGAGTACGTATCATCTCAGTATCGATATCCCTTCAGGAAAAAGCCCGCTTGTGGAATACAGGCGGGATTTTGACGTTCAGGGAAAGATCTGCGGTGATCTGAAGGAAGACATGATCCTGAAGATCTGTCTCTATGATGAAGCGGGAAAGCTCTTGCGTCATGTCTGTTCAAAACAGATGAATGATGAAAACCTGTATCTTGATCATCCCGATCTGATCACTTATCACGAGGAACTCGATCCGGGAAAGATAAAACTGAAACAGTTCGGTTTTCCGGAACTGCTGGTAAAGGTTCTGAGCGATCCCGAGGCTTCCCTGCATGATGCGACGATCAAATGTTTCTGCAATTCTGATTCCTATAAGGGAGTGATCGTCAGTGCCAGTGATACTGCTCACGGCAGGATCCTGGAGAGCGGTCTTTCTCTTTGCGATGAGAACGGCGAAGCATATGACTGCCTTGAAATGGGTACTTATCTTCTGGAAGTGAGTCTTTCCGACAGAGAGGGAAATCTTCTGACAAAGACGGAAAAGAAGATCGTCATCGGAAAACGGGAGGAAGCCGTCATTGTCCGTTTCAATCCGCCTGAACACCGCAAACGCATGAACAAGTGGTGTGAGCAGATGGGCTTCACGATCATCAACGATACGCTTCCCGGTTATCTGGAACCTTATCTGGGCAGATGGTACTACCATATGGGTTTACTGAAGTATTACCGTTCCAACGATATCGCGATCTATGCGGATGCCCTGGTACACATGTTTGTATATCTCTGTGATCCATCCAGTACTTCCTACGAGACGGAGCTGGCTTATCTGGCTTCCCGAAACAGGATCGGCGATCGGGGATGGTTCAGGACCTACCGCTATGACATCGGCGAAGCGGCGATCGGAAAAGGCAGATCTTTTGAAAGACAGGGAAGGATCGTTCCTTTTGAAGATGCACTTTCGATCTGCCGTATCGATCTTGTGGATGAAGAAGCAAAAGAGAACATCTTCGATCTGAGTGGATCCCGTCTTCTGGATTCTGCTTATGATCTGTCGGATGTGAAAGTGAAAGCAGGATCAAGGATCGCCTTCCATTGCATCGCCAGGCCCAGACAGTTTGATGTGAGCGACTGTGTACTGAAAGACGACAATACCTATCGTATCGATAACGAGATCGACAAGATCGTCTATCGGATCGATGACAGGGAAGAAGAACGGAACCTGATGATGGAGAGGATCCATGAGGAAGGATCGATCGGATTTTCGGTCTATGAGGCTTACAACATCTTCGAGTTAAAGAACGAGGATCAGGGAAAGACATTGCAATTCACACTGACTCTGAAAGACCGCAGGGGGAATCTCCTTGAGGGAAGGCAGAGCGTTTCAGTAAAAGTCATTTAAGAAGGAGAACAGCAGATGGAAATTCTGAAGAAAGCTGATTATGAAAAGCAGATCGCCGCATCCAGGGATGCAAGGATGAGCTGGTGGCGGCAGGCCCGTTTCGGCATGTTTGTGCATTACGGACTTTATTCGATCATCGGCAGGCATGAATGGGTGATGTCGATGGAAGGCATCGGCAAGGAAGAATATGAAAAGTATGCCGATCAGTTTCTGCCGGAAGAAGGATGCTGCAGGAAGTGGGCAAAACTGGCCAAGGCTGCCGGCATGAAATACATGGTGCTGACGACCAGACATCATGAGGGTTTTTCTCTCTGGGACTCCAAGGTCAATCCTTTCAACAGCGTCAATTACGGCTGTCACAGAGACATCGTAAAGGAGTTTGTCGAAGCCTGCAGGGAAGAGGGACTCAAGATCGGCTTCTATTCTTCGCTGATGGACTGGAGGCATCCGGACGGAGAAAGGTGCGCTTATGACAATGAGGCCAGAAGACGTTTCCTGGATTATCTGGAAGCACTCAATACGGAGCTCTTGAGCAATTACGGCAAGATCGATATCCTCTGGTATGATGTGGCTCAGCCGATGGAGTCCTGGGAGGCCTGGGATTCTCTGGCGAGGAATCAGCGTTTAAGAGCCCTGCAGCCGGACATCATCATCAATGACCGTTCAAGACTTGCGGAAGATTTCGGCACACCGGAAGGAAAGATCAGAGTACTGGACAGGGATTGGGAAGCCTGCATGACCTTCAACGACATCGCCTGGGGATATCTGGATGAGAAACAGGCCCTGCCTTATGCCTACAGCGCAGAGAGGATATTGAGGATGCTGAACACCTGCGCCTGCAACGGCGGCAATCTCCTGCTGAATGTAGGACCCAAACCGGACGGTTCCATTCCTGCCGATGCGGTAAAACCGCTGACAGAAGTCGGAGAGTGGCTTAAGAAAAACGGGGAAGCCGTATACGGAGAGCTTCATCCCAATCTTCTTTCAGGTTCCTGGTTCAGAGGCGGCAACGGCATCTCCGGCATCACCTACGGCAAGGATCTTAAGAGTATCTATCTCTGGAACTGGATCACTCCGGAAAACGGCGAGATGTATTTCTCCGGTGCTTTCACGAAAGCGGTCGCTGTGACAAAGCTGTCTGACGGATCACCTGTGGACTTTGAATATATGGATGATCACCGTGTCAGGATGAAAGGCCTGAAGAAAGAAGAGAGGGAGATCGTCCCTGTCTACAAGATCGAATTTGAGGATGCCCTGGATTACAGGCCGTTCCACAAGTATCCGCAGATATGGCTATAGAAAAAAAGAAAGATCCGCATTTCGCGGATCTTAACTTTTAATGGTCGGAATATCGGGATTCGAACCCGAGACCTCTTGAACCCCATTCAAGCGCGCTACCAAACTGCGCTATATCCCGGTTCCGTTATTATTCTAACACATTTCGTTATGGAAAAGAATGATGCGTTTCGATTATGAAAAACAGGGAAGAAATATGAGAACAGACGGTCTTCTTTTTTGAAAACTAAAGTTACTGTCAGCTAACCGAAGTGCTAGAATGGTATAAGAAAGCGATAGAGGAGTCAGAAGATGGCAGATCAGATCAAAGATGCATACCGCAGCTCGAAGAATATCTATGATGATGTCCTGACACAGGGCAGCTTCTTAAGCCGCTTGTATATCAGGGTATTCTGGAGCGGCACCGATGACAATCGGATCGCGCAGATCCTGACGGGCTATGTTCCGGATGATTTCAGGGGAAAACTGCTGGATGTGCCGGTGGGGACGGCGGTGTTCACATATCGCAGGTGGAATCAGCTGAAGGCTGCGGATATCTGCTGTCTGGATTACAGCGAAGACATGATCCATCAGGTCGAAAGCAGACTGGAGGATCATGTGAAGTGCATACAGGGAGATGTGGGAGCCCTGCCGTTTGAAGATGAGACGTTTGACTGCGTCTTCACGATGAACGGTTTCCATGCCTTTCCTGACAAACAGAAGGCATATGCGGAGATTAACAGAGTTCTCAGACAGGGCGGATCGCTGATCGGATGTTTCTACATCAAAGGAGAATCAAAGATCACGGACTGGCTGGTCAGTCACGTTCTGTCAAAGAAAGGATGGTTCACGCCTCCGTTTCAAAGCAGGGATGAAGTGAAAGAGAGCCTGGAGAGTTTCTGTCACGATGTGAAGATCCAGACAGACGGTTCGATCGTTTACTTCCGCTGTATCAAATAAGTGATGAGGAGATATACAGGATGAGAATACTGGTTTACGGTGCAGGTGTCATCGGCTGCAATCTGGCGGCCGATCTTTACAGAAACGGGAAAGATGTCACGCTTCTGGCCAGAGGAAAATGGGCAGATACGATTGAAGAGAAGGGTCTCAGGATCAGACCTTTCTGTTCTTTCTTTGAAAAGAAATACGATATCCCTGTCATCAGACAGCTTGAAAAGGATGATTACTATGATGTCATCTTCGTGGTGATGCGTTATACACAGCTGAATGATGTTGTCGGGGTTCTGAAAGAAAACATATCGCAGAACATCGTCTTTACCGGTAACAATGTCTCCTGTGAAGCGTATGTTGAAAAGCTTGAGGGGAAGAATGTCCTCTTCGCTTTCAATATGGCTGCCGGTCACAGGGAAGAAGGCAGAGTCGTTTCGGTCTCAATGAAAAAGATCACGATCGGTGAGTATCAGGGAACAGGGGAATCCGAAGCTCTGATCAGATCGGTCTTTGACGGAACGGATATGAAAGTTGCTTATGAGAAAAACATGGGTGACTATCTGCTTTGTCATGCGGCTTTTGTGACACCGATCGGCTTTGCGTGCTATCACTGTGACGGCGATCTGAAAAAGATCAGCAGGGACAGGGAATATCTCAATCAGATCATCGATGCCAATATCGAAGGATACCAGGCGATCGAGGATCTGGGTCATAAGATCCTGCCGGAATCGGATCAGGATTATCACAGTGAAAAGTACAGAAGACTCTGTTATTTCGTTTACAAGGTGCTCTGTTCCACTGCCTTGGGCAAGATCTGTGCATCCGATCATGCGCTCAATGCAGTCGGGGAGATGTCGGCCATCAATCAGGGGATGAAGAAGCTGTTTGAACAGGCTCATGCGGATCATCCGGTCTGGAAGAAACTGGAAGAGGATGCGATAAGACATCTTGAGAAAAGCGGGCTGATCTGATTGAAATCGTTTACATCGTTTCATAATGGTTTTTTCAGCGAATTTTATGAAACGGAATGAGAAAAAAGTGTTAAAATCATACGGGTAAATATGATAAAGGAAGAGCTGAAAGTCAAAGCAGATTTAAAGAAAGCCGCCGGTAAATGCCTGCGCTTTTTTGTCATCCTGGTTTACTGGGAAGCTTTATTATACCTGCAGTTGCATTCTTCTTTGGAAGATCTGGGATTCTGGAATCTGCTGTTCATGATCCCGGTAGCCTGTCTGATGGCATCGCTTTCCGGACTGTCCGGATACGGCAAGCTCAACAGCATCATCGATATCCTGCTGACAGTTTCTGTTTCACTGTTTTATCTGGCGGATCTGATCTACTTCAGGACCTTCGGTTCCCTGTTCTCTTTCTCGATGGCAGGAACCGGTACAGATGCGATCACCAATTTCTGGTGGAGCATGAAATCCACGCTGAGAGAAAATCTCTTTGCGATCCTGTTACTGGAAGCACCGGTCATTTATCTGATCTACCGCTTCTTTGTGAAGAAGCGCGACAGCGAACATTATTCTCTGCTCTGGCATCCGCTGATGCTGGCAAGCGCTTTAGCGCTGTGGTTTCTGATCGTCTTGGCGCTTCCCTTGACAGGGAAACAGGATCATACGGCGTATGGCGTCTATCACAGCCGCTATATCGATACCGATACCGCTTCGGCGAAACTGGGCATCCTGCCGAATTTCATCGTCGAGATGAAGTGTTCCTTCTTCGGCTTTGATGACAGTTCTGAGATCCTGCAGACAGCGGAAGAAGTCGAGATGGAAGAAATCTCCGCTGAACCGGAAGAGGTCATCTTCTACAACGAATATGAGGGTCTCAATTTCTCAAGATTGTCTGCACAGAGCGAAGATGAAACGATCAAAACCCTGTGTGATTATCTGGATAACGAGGCATTGAGCACAAAGAACGAATATACGGGGCTTTTTGAAGGATACAATCTGATCTATATCTGTGCCGAGTCTTTCTCCAGGATGGCGATCGATGAGACGGTCACACCGACACTCTGCAAGATGGCGAACAACGGTATCGTTCTCAACAACTACTACAACTCTTTCAAAAACGTCACGACCAACGGCGAGTATGCTTTCCTGACGGGACTGTGGCCGGACGTTGCCAGACAGTCGACCAATAACGGCAGACTGACCGGTACCATGGGTCAGTCCATCGACAAGAATATGAGTTTTGCTTTAGGCAATATGTTCAATCTCTCCGAAGACATACAGAGCAGAGCTTACCATAATTATTACGGCTTCTATTACGGCCGCAATGAGACTTTGCCCAATATGGGTTTTGAATGCAAGTTCATGAATGAAGGCATGCGTTTCACGACCGCCTGGCCGGCTTCCGATCTGGAGATGATGGAACAGTCTGTCGACGACTACATCGATGATGAACAGTTCTGTACCTACTACATGACCTTCTCGGGGCATGGCAACTATACGACCGACAACATCATGGTCGCCAGAAACATCAATACCGTCAGTAAGCTGCTGGACAGCTATCTGCCGGAGAGCGCCAAAGGGTATCTGAGTGCCAACTACGAGCTGGAGAAGGCGATGACTTACCTGCTGGAGAGGCTTGAGGAAGCAGGTGTTCTGGACCGTACGGTCATCGTTCTGACCGGCGATCATTATCCTTACTATCTGACGGATTACGGATATGAGGCTCTGACGGGAGAAGACTTCGATGAGAATTTCGAGAGTTTCCGTTCCACCTGCATCATCTACAATTCAGGTCTCAGGAAGAAGATCAATGTCGATACGCCCTGCTGCAATGTCGACATCCTGCCGACGATACTGAATCTGTTCAACATCAGATATGATTCAAGACTCTATGCCGGTACTGATATCTTCGGCGACGGTTTCCATGTTGCCCAGCTTTACAACAAGTCCTTTGTGACCAGATATGTCAGGTACAACTACACGAAAGGCAAGGCTGAATGGCTGATGGATACCGAAGAGTATGATGATGAACTGCTGGAGAATTATCTGGAGAATGCAATCAGTATCGTGAAGAACCGTTACGCGTTCTCGATCGGCATCGAGGAATCAGATTTCTATGAATATGTCTGTGATCACTATGATATCACTGAGATCAAGGAAGAAGGTTTCCTGGCCAACAACGGCATTGAGGAGATCATTGAGGAATTCGTCCATCAGGAACGGTTCAAGGATTATCAGTAAAAGAATGAGAAGGGATGAAGATCCCTTTTTATTTCGCTTTACAAGATAATACTATGTATTGTATAGTATAGTATATAAAGAATGATTTCATCATCAGAATAAGAGAGGTATGAGAATGGAAAAAGTAAGAATTCAGGATGATCTGTACCATCATGTGAACAACGAGAAGCTGGAAGAGCTTGTC
The DNA here is from genome assembly GCA_017454765.1 of Erysipelotrichaceae bacterium. Taxonomy (GTDB): domain Bacteria; phylum Bacillota_I; class Bacilli_A; order Erysipelotrichales; family Erysipelotrichaceae; genus Colivicinus. The sequence continues at coordinate 143,616 of JAFTCJ010000007.1, forward strand.
ATTCCCGATGACAAGTTCATGGCCGGCGGCTTTGCCCAGCTGATGGAGGATGTGGAGAACATCATGAGGGCCGATTTTGCGGCTTTTGAAAAAGGGGAAAAAGAGATACCGGAAGATCTGCCGGCAGTGAAGGAAGCCGTCGAACTCTACCGCAAAGTTTTAAATGCTTCTGCAAGAAATGAGGAAGGTATCGCTCCGGCATTGAAGTATCTGGACAAGGTCCAATGCATTCATGACCTGAAGCAGTTCAATGAAACTTCTGCTTCCCTGATGCTGGAAGCAGGAATGCCGATGCCGCTTCGCTGTGAGATCCAGCCGGATATGAAGAATGCGGATTTCAACGCTTTTTATATCAAGGGACCTTCCATGATCCTGCCGGATACCACTTACTATGAGGAAGACAACGAGGCCGGCAAGATGCTGCTGGGCGTTTTCGCGCAGATGGCCGGTGAACTGCTGAAACTCACACCGTTAAGCGAACAGCAGCAGAAACAGTATGTGGATGATACGCTGGCTTTTGACCGCAATGTCAGCAAGGTCTCCAAGAGCATGCTGGAATGGGCCGACTATGTCAAAGACTACAATCCGATGCCTCTTTCTCAGGTGAAGGAGTACATGTCACCTTTTGATTTTGAAGGTTTCCTGAAACAGCTTTACGGCGATCGTGTTCCCGAGAAGATTATCGTCTCCGATCCCAAGGCAGCCGAGAACTTCAGATCTTATTTCAATGAAGAGAATTTCGATCAGTATCTGCACTGGGCTTATGTCAATCTGCTGGTAAAGGATGCCGCTTTCCTTTCCGAAGACATTCATACACTGGGTTCGACATATTCGCGTGCGCTGTTTGGCATCGCCAAGGATCCGATCCTGGAGAAACAGGCTTATCAGCTGGCAAGCGAGACATTCTCTGAGCCGGTCGGTATCTATTACGGACGCACTTATTTCGGTGAAGAAGCCAAGGCCGATGTCGTTGCCATGGTCAAAGAGATCATCAATACCTACAAGGAGCGTATTGCCAACAACGAATTCCTGGCTGCAGCGACCAAGGAAAAAGCGATCCTGAAGCTGGATCTGATGAAGATCAAGATGGGTTATCCCGATGAGGCGGAAGAGCTTTACGGTCTGCTGAAAGTTGAAGAAGATGAATCTCTGCTGGATACGATGACAAAGCTCACAAAGATCAGGACGCTCTATCAGCTTGATAAGCTCAACAAGCCCGTCAACCGCAACGAATGGCTGATGCCGGGCCATATGGTCAATGCCTGCTACAACCCGTTTGCCGGCGATATCACTTTCCCGGCAGGTATCCTGCAGGCACCGTTCTATTCCCTGAAACAGACGCTCTCGGAGAATCTTGGCGGTATCGGTGCGGTCATCGCTCACGAGATCAGCCATGCCTTTGACAACAACGGCGCTCAGTTCGATGAAAAGGGCAATATCAACAACTGGTGGACTCAAGCCGACTACGAGGCATTCAGAAAGAAGACCCAGGAAATGATCGAGATCTATGACGGCATGGATTTCTACGGCGGCAGAGTCAACGGTGAGCTCATCGTTTCCGAAAATATCGCCGATAACGGCGGTGTGGCCGTCACGCTTCACATCATGGGCAAGAGAGACGATGTCAGTTATGAAGAATACTTCAGAAACTGGGCAAGGATCTGGTGCCTCAAAGCTACGGAACAGTATATGCAGATGGCTCTGGTCAATGACGTCCATGCACCGGATGAACTGCGTGCCAATATCCAGCCGCGTTTCTTCCAGGAATGGTATGATACCTTCGGTGTCACGGAAAACGACGGCATGTATATGGCTCCGGAAAAGAGAGTCGTCATCTGGTAAGCATGATCACCGACAGTTTTGATGCTTCGGGGAAAGAACTCATCAGTGCCTTAGACGGTGTCAGCAGGAAAGCTCTGGAAGCAGCCAAGAAATATCAGATCCGCAGCTTCATCATCACTTTTTCAAAGAAGCTGATCGATCATCTGTGTGAAACGGGACAGATTGAACTGCTTGATGAGGACCTGTATTTCGGATCCGCTGCCGGCAAGAATCCGGTCTATCGGATTCCGGACACAGAGACCGGCGTCTTCCTTTCCGGTATCGGAGCGATGATGTCGGCAGCTATGATCGAAGAATTATCGGCAGCCTTTCAATGCCGGAACTATATCTTCTACGGTTCCTGCGGAGTCCTTACGGAGATCCCGGAAGGAAAGCTGATCATCCCGATCGAAGCGTACCGCGATGAGGGCGTGAGCTATCATTATGCGCAGGCTTCCGATTATATCCGGATGAAAAATGCACCTGTGCTGGAGAAGATCTTTGATCAAGCCGGTGTCGGTTATGTCACCGGGAAGACCTGGACGACAGATGCTTTCTACAGGGAGACGGAAAGAAACAGAGACAGAAGAAGCGAAGAAGGCTGTATCTGTGTGGAGATGGAGTGTTCCGCTGTACAGGCTGTGTGCGATTTCAGGGGACTGGAACTGTATCACTTCCTGTACGGTGCCGATTCCCTCAAAGGCAGCTGGCAGAGAAGGATACTGGGAGATCCGGAGATGGATTCCCGGATCGCTTACTTCAGCCTGGCGAAAATGATCGCCGAACATATTTAAAAACAACCGGTCTGCTTAACTGATATGTACCCCCTAAACTGGACAATCCGGTAAAGGGGGTTTTTAAATGAAGTATGACTGGGAATTCAAACTGAAATGTGTGGAAGAGTATATTACAGGCAGATGGGTTCAGAAGCCTAAACAGACAGACTGCAGTGAA